>JBBIIA010000061.1:0-22090 GCA_037446775.1 Deltaproteobacteria bacterium | reverse complement strand
CCGGTCGGGATCCAGCAGCACGACGGCGGCATCGCCCCCGCGGCGCCCCTCGCCCGCCACCACCGCGGGCCCCCCTCCCAGGCCCCCCCGGGGCCCCTCTACCTCCAGCACCTCTCCTTGCGTTGTTGAGCCCCCCGGGCGGGACGGCGACGGGCCCCCGTGCGCCCGCGCCGCCCTGGGTTTCCCGGCTCCCCGTTCCCGAAATCCAGCTCCCACCCCGCGATAGGCCCGGGGCCCCGCGCGCCCGGGCCAGGAGACCCACCATGAGCCAGCAGTCCCTCCCCGACAAGGCGGCCGCCAAAAAGGCCGCGGTCCTTTGCGGCGACCGGAAGAAGAACCGGACGCTCGTTGTCCTGATGTCCCTTTGCGCTGCCTTGGTGATTGGCGGCGGCGTCCTCTTCCTGGGGAGCCCCGAGCAGAGCCTGCCCTCGCCGACGGTCGCCACCGCCGCCCAGGCCGGCGAGGTGACCCACCCGGTCAGCTTGTTTGCCGACGGCAAGGCCCGGTTCTTCGAGCACCAGACCGCCGGCGGCCTCACCCTGCGCTACTTCATCCTCCAGAGCCCGGACGGGGCGATCCGTTCGGCCTTCGACGCCTGCGACTCCTGCTGGCCCGCCGGCAAGGGCTACCGCCAGGACGGCAACGAGATGGTGTGCGAGAACTGCCGCATGCGGTTTCCGTCCACCAAGATCATGGAGGTCAAGGGGGGTTGCAACCCGGCGCCCTTGAAGCACGTTCTGCGGGGCGGCCAGGTGGTGATCCAGGTCGAGGACCTCCTGGCCGGGAGCGGCTACTTCGACTACGCCAAGAAGGGAGGCTGAGATGACCCTGCGCGACATCGCTCTTCTTAACCTGCGCCGCCGCAAGGCCAAGGCCGCCTTCGTGATGGCCGGCCTGGTCATCGGCGTGGCTACCGTGGTCGGCCTGGTGAGCCTCACCGGGGCCCTGGTGGGGGACGTGCAGCACAAACTCGAGGAGTTTGGTGCCAACATCCTGATCGTGCCCAAGACCGAGAACCTTGCCCTCTCCTACGGCGGCCTCTCCCTGGGGGGCGTCTCCTACGAGGTGGAGGAGATCCGGGAGGAGGACCTGGCCAAGATCTCCACCATCAAAAACGCCCGCAACATCGGGGCCCTGGGGCCCACGGTGCTCGGCACCGTGGTCTCGGGGGGGACCCGGGTGGTGCTGGCCGGGCTGGACCTGGAGGTCGCCTCCATGCTCAAGCCGTGGTGGCAGGTGACCGGCGAGCTGCCGGCGGAAAACGGGGTGCTCCTCGGCTCCGGGGCGGCCCGGGTGCTCGGGCTCGGGGTGGGGGACCGCTTCGACGCCAACGGCTGGGACTTCCGGGTGTCCGGGGTCCTGGAGCCCACGGGGTCCCAGGACGACCAGATCGTCTTCACGCACCTGACCTCGGCCCAGTTTGCCCTCGGCAAGGAAGGCAAGATCTCCCTGGTCGAGGTGGCCGCCCACTGCGGGGACTGCCCGGTGGAGGAGATGGTGATCCAGCTCTCCGAGGTGCTGCCGGGGACGAGCGTGATGGCCATCCAGCAGGTGGTAAAAGGGCGCATGGAGACCATCTCCCACTTCCAGTCCTTTGGGGTCGGCGTCTCGGCCGTGGTGCTGGTGGTGGGGGGCTTGGTGGTGCTCGTGACGATGATGGGGAGCGTGCGGGAGCGCACCTCCGAGATCGGCATCTTCCGGGCCATCGGTTTTCGCAAGAGCCACGTGGCCCGCATCGTCCTTCTGGAAGCCGGGATCGTCTCGGCGGTGGCCGGCCTGGTGGGCTACGGGGCGGGGCTCGGGGGCACCAACCTCCTGCTGCCCCTCTTTACCGGGGGCGACGCCCACGCCGGCTCCCACGCCGCCATGGACCACGCCATGGGCGCGGTCTTCGACCCGGTCCTAGCCGCCGCGGCCCTGGGGCTCTCGGTGGCCCTGGGCCTTTTGGCAAGCGCCTACCCGGCCCTTTTGGCTACCCGCATGGACCCCAACGAGGCGCTGCGGGCCCTGTGACCCGAGCGAAAAGACCACTCGTCAGCCGCGCGCTGACCGCTGAAAGAAAAAAGAGCCATCATGAGCTATATCGAAGCGACCCACCTGAGCAAGCAGTACGGCAGCGGCGACGCCGCGGTCTTTGCCGTGCGCGACATGAGCCTCGAGATCGAGGCCGGCGAATTCGTGGCGATCATGGGGGAGTCGGGGTCGGGGAAGTCGACCCTCCTGTCCCTGATTGGCGCCCTCAACACCCCGACCACCGGCAGCCTGGCGGTGGACGGCCTCGACGTCTACGCCCTGGGGGCCGAGCAGCGGGCCGACTTCCGGCGGGAGTTTTTGGGCTTCGTCTTCCAGAGCTTCCACCTGATCCCCTACCTGAGCCTGGCGGAAAACGTCATGGTGCCCCTGGCTACCCTCCAAAAGGGGCGCAAGGAGAAGCGCGCCATGGCCGAGGCGGCCCTGGCCCGGGTGGGCCTGGCGGGCAAGGAGCACCGCCTGCCGAGCCAGATCTCGGGGGGTGAGCAGGAGCGGGTGGCCATCGCCCGGGCGATCGTCAACGAGCCGCCGATCCTCTTGGCCGACGAGCCCACGGGCAACCTCGACACCAAGACCAGCAAGGCGATCATGGATCTATTGACCCGCCTCAACGCCGAGGGGATGACCGTAGTGATGGTCACCCACAGCCTCGAGTGCGCCCGCTTCGCCCGGCGCATCCTCAAGGTGTCGGACGGGACGATCATCGAGGAGGACCGGATCGTGCAAGAGGTGCGGAGCGAGGCGTAGGAAGCATCCCGCGCCGAGCATCGAAGAAAGGAGACCCCCATGAACCGAACGATGTGGTTGGCCCTCGCGGCCGCCGTGGCCCTGGGCACCGCCGCCGCGGTGGTGCCCGCCCTCTCCCAGGCCCCCGGGGGCGCCGCGGCCCAGGCCGGGCCCACCGAGACCTTGCTCCTGTCGGCCGACGGCATGCGCTGCGGCAGCTGCGAAGGCCGCATCCGCGCCGCCCTGGAGGCCCTGCCGGGGGTGCGGGCGGTAGGGGTGGACGTGGCGGCCAAGACCGTGTCGGTGGAGTACGCCGCCGGCACCCAGAACCCCAAGGCCCTGGCCGAGGTCGTCACCGGGCTTGGCTTCCCGGCGCGCTACCTGGCGTCCGGGGTCGGCGCCGGAGCCCTCGGCCAGGTCGCCGCCCCGGCCCGGCGGGGCTGCGGGGGCAACTGCTGCCCGCCGAGTTGAGGGCCGCGCATTGCCGAGTAGTCTGCACTGGCCTGAACAATAGTCTGCACCCGGTGGTCCCCGCGGGGACCACCGGGCCAACGCCGAGGAGACCCGCCATGCTGAAAACCACCGCCAAGATCCTTCACCCCCTGGCCCTGGGCCTCGCCCTGGCGCTCTCCCCCCTGGTCGCCGGCCCCGGCTACGGTCAGATGAAGAGCGTGGAGATGAAGGGCATGGACCACCAGGGCATGACCGATCACAAGGCCATGGGGAAGAAAGCCGCCCCCATGACCCACGGGGCCCCCATGGGGGACAAGGTCCACGAGGCCACCGTGGACGGGCACCGCTTCGCCTACCACGTGATGGACAATCAGGAAGCCATGGCCAAGATGAAGGACATGCCGGGCATGGCGGCCCACGGCCACGGCGCGGCCCAGATGAAGTCCCACCACCTGATGCTGTACCTCACCGGCCCGGACGGGAAGCCCCTGACCGACGCCAAGCTCGGCTACCTGGTCAAGGGGCCCGACGGCAAGGAGCAAAAGACCATGACCATGGCCATGGAGGGGGGCTTTGGCGCCGACGTGGACTTCGCGGCCAAGGGGAAGTACCAGATCAAGACCAAGGCCGTGGCCGGGGGCAAGACCTTGGTGGACGAGTTTTCCTACGAGGTGAAGTAGCCCCGGGCCTCCATGCTCGTCGCGCCCCCGCGCGGGGGCGTGGATTGAAACCCTGCGGATTCCCACGTGGCAGAGGCTGACCGGGCGTTGCCCCCCGCGTCCCGGTGCCCGCGACTACTCGACTAGGGCAGTCGCTTCCGCGGGAGGCACCCTGGGGGAGCCGCGACCCCAGGTCCCGCATCGGGTCGGACCAACCAGGAGGCCGTGTCCGCAGACCACCGTCTGCCGACTCGGCCTCCCGTCGTCTCTGGCCCCGGGCTAGCGTGAGGTCCACGGGGCTCTCCCGACACACGGGGCGGCAGCCCCCTGGACCTCCCGGGCCCCGGTGGGATACAGTCTGGCCCACGTGCCGTCGCGTCCCTGGAGCCCCGCCATGATCCTGGTGGCCGAAAACCTCACCGTCACCGACCCCGCCGTGGCCCGGGCCGTGGCCGAGCGAGACCCGGAGCCGCTGGTTCGCCTCGCCCGGCTGGCGCGGGTCGCCGGGGCCCGGTACCTGGACGTGAACTTGGGGCCTGGTCGCCGGGGCGGGGGGGCGGCCCTGGAGTTCGTCCTCGGTTCCCTGGAGGGGGTGTGGGATCGGGGCCTCCTCCTGGACTCCACGGACCCTGCCGCCATGGCGGTGGCGGCTCGACGGTGGCCCGGCGAGCTCGTCCTCAACGGCTACTGCGGCGACCCGGGGCGGGAGAAGGTCCTGGAGGTGGCGGCGGAGTTCGGCCTGGAGGTCGTGGTGTTCCTGATGGCCGGGGGGGTCCCCCGGGGCGCCGACGAGCGCCTCGCCCTAGCGGTGGACCTGGCGGGCCGGTGCGCGGCGCGCGGGGTGGGGCTGGGGCGGCTGTGGATCGACCCGGTGGTGGCGCCGGTGGGGTGGGACGGCGGCCAGGAGTACGGGGCGGCCCTCCTGGAGGTGCTGCGGCGGCTGCCCGAGGTGTTTGGCCAGCCACTGCGCTCCATCGTGGGCCTGTCGAACCTGACCACGGGGGCGGCGGGGGCCCGGCGGGTGCCGTGGCTTCAGGAGGTGTACCTGGCGGCGGCCTGGGGTGCGGGTTTGACCCACGCCATGGTCGACGTGCGCAACGCCCAGGTCCTGCGGGTGGCGCGGGCCCTGGGCGCCCTGGGGGGAGAACGGGTGTACGCCCCGGAGGAGCTCGCCTGACGGCGGCGGCCGGGGAAGGGGAGGGCAGGGGGATGGAGGACCGCGACGTGAAGACCGTGACGCTGGATGTGTCCAACGCCTGTACCGGGCGGCTCGGGCGGGAGGGGCTCGACCCCGCCGAGGTGGAGGCTTTGGGGCCCGAGGTGGCCCGGGTGCACGGGGAGCTGGTGGCCCGCCGGGCGGCCGGGGCCCTGCCCTTCTACGACCTGCCCCGGGCTCGGCCGGGGGTTGCCGCCGCCCTGGAGGCGGCCCGCCGCACCCGGGAATCGGCGGACAACCTCCTGGTCCTCGGCATCGGGGGAAGCGCGCTTGGGACCCTGGCGGTCCATCGGGCCCTGAACCCCGGCACCCACAACCTGTTGCCGCGCACCGCCCGCTCGGGGCCCCGGCTCTTCGTCTGCGACAACGTGGATCCGCAAGGCTTCGGGGAGATCCTCGATCTTCTGGTGCCGGCGGAGACCGTGGTGAACGTGGTTTCGAAGTCCGGGGGAACGGCAGAGACCCTGGCCCAGTTCCTCGCCGTGCGCCGCTGGCTCACCGCGGCCCTCGGGGCCGACGGCGCGCGGCGCCGGATCGTGGTCACCACCGACCCCCAGGTGGGGTTCCTGCGGCGCCTGGCTCGCCAGGAGGGCCTGCGGGCCTTGGACGTTCCCCCGGGGGTGGGGGGGCGCTTCTCGGTGCTCACCCCCGTGGGGCTCTTCCCCCTGGCGACCGTGGGGGTGGACGTGGAGGCGCTCCTGGCCGGCGCGGCCCACCTGGACGGCTTCGCCTCCCAGCCCGATCCGTGGGAAAACCCCGCCTACCTCTTTGCCCTCGTGCACGCGCTCTTGTACCGCCGCGGCCGCAACGTCCACGTGATGATGCCGTACAGCGACGCCCTGCGGGAGATCGCGGACTGGTTTCGCCAGCTGTGGGCCGAGAGCCTCGGCAAGCGCTTCGGCCTGGACGGCCGCGAGGTCTTCACCGGGCCGACCCCGGTCAAGGCGCTCGGGACCACCGACCAGCACAGCCAGGTGCAGTTGTACATGGAAGGGCCCCAGGACAAGGTGGTTACCTTCGTCGACGTCGCCGAGCCTCCCTGCGACCTCCTCCTGCCGCCGGAGTTTCCCGGGGAAGCGGAGGTGGAGTACCTCCAGGGGAAGACCATGGGGCAACTCCTCGCCGCCGAGAAGGCGGGCACCGAGGCCGCCCTCACCCAGGCGGGACGCCCCAACCTCACCCTCACCCTGCCCCGTTGCGATGCCCACGGGGTGGGCCAGCTGCTGCACCTCCTCCAGGTCGCCACGGTGTTCTCCGGGGGGCTGATGGGCATCGATCCGTTGGACCAGCCGGGGGTGGAACTCGGCAAGCAGCTGACTTTCGCCCGGATGGGCAGACCCGGCTACGAGCAGCTCGCCGCCGGGCTTGCCGCCACCGGCGCCGACCTGCGATCGCCCCGGAGCGGCGGTTGCCCGTGATCGTGCGGCCCGGGGGACCCCTCCGCCGGGCGCCTGACCCCAGCAGAGGACCGACCCGCGTGCGCACGAGAGCTTGGCTCATCCTGGTCTCCCTTCTCGTCGGCCTCGGCGCCGCCACGGCCTTGTGGGCGCGGGCGCCGGAGCTGCCCCCGGACCAGCGCGACGACCTGTACGTGCGTCTGCGGGTGCTCGCCGAGGCCATGGATCTGGTGCAGGCGAACTACGTCGAGGAGGTCAAGCCCGAGGACCTGGTGTACGGCGCGGTCCAGGGCATCCTGGCCCGCCTCGACCCCCACTCCTCCTTTCTGCTCCCCGAAATGTTCCAGGAGATGCAGGAGGAGACCGAGGGGGCCTTCGCGGGCATCGGCATCGAGGTGACCATGCGGGACGGCCGGCTCACCGTGGTCAGCCCCATCGAGGACTCTCCCGCCCACCGGGCGGGCATCCTGGCCGGGGACGTGATCGTGGCCATCGAGGGCGATCAGACCCGGGAGTTCAACCTGATGGACGCGGTGAAGCGGATGCGGGGGCCCAAGGGCACCCGGGTGACCATCCAGGTGGTTCGGAAGGGAACGGAGATGCCCCTCACCTTCACCCTCACCCGGGACGTGGTGCGGGTGCGCAGCGTCAAGTCCCGGCGGGTGGGGAGCGTCGGGGTGGTCCGGGTCGCCCAGTTCCAGCAGGGCACCCACGCCGAGGTGCGCGCCGCCCTCCAGGGCTTGGCCGGGGAGGGAGAGCTCGACGGCTTGGTGCTGGACCTGCGCAACAACCCCGGGGGGCTCCTGGATCAAGCGGTCAAGGTCGCCGACGTCTTCCTCACGGAAGGCACGGTGGTCTCGACCCGGGGGCGGGACCCGGAGGAGGAGGTGGTGTACACCGCCCGCGAGGACGGCGACGAGCCTTCCTACCCCCTGGTGGTGCTGGTCAACGAGGGCACCGCCTCCGCCTCGGAGATCGTCGCAGGCGCCTTGCAGGACCACGGCAAGGCGCTGGTCCTCGGGGAGCGCACCTTCGGCAAGGGGAGCGTGCAGACGGTGCTGCCCCTGAGCGACGGCTCGGGGCTGCGGATCACCACGGCCCTGTACTACACCCCTGGGGACCGCTCGATCCAGGCCCGGGGCATCGTCCCCGATCTCGAGGTCCCCCGGGGCACGGTGGAGGTGGTGCGGGCCGTTCCCCCCCACGGCCAGCTGCGGGAGGAGGACCTGAAGGGACACTTCCACGGGCCGCGCCCCGACGAGGCCGCCCCCGGGGCGGAGGCCCCCGTGGGGGGGGAAGCCGGGAAGGACCTGCAGCTCGAGCGGGCGGTGGATCTTCTCAAGGGCTGGAAGGTGTTCCGGCGCCTCGATACCCGGGGGCAACCGCCCGCCCCGACGGCCCCCCGTGCCCCCTAGGCGGGGTCGGCGCCGAGCGCCCTGGGGGTGGATCGCCCTGGTCGCCCTGGCCCTAGGGGTGGGCTACTGGGGCGGGCGGGGATGGCGCGCCGAGCCGCCGGGGGAGCGCCCGAAGGGGGCCCCCGCCCCCGCGCGTCCCGAGGCCAGGGCGCCTGCCCCCGCGGCCGACGGCTTGGGGGCCCTGGAGGCCGTGCTGGGGGTGCTCGACCCCGAGGGGGTGCGGATGGGGGTGGCCGACGCTGCCGCGGCCGAGGCCCTGCTGGAGCGGCTGGAGGGCGTGGCGGGAGTGGCCGTCGGGGCGGTGATCCGGGAACCCGGCCGGGTCCGGGCGAGCCTGCACGTAGCCGACCGGGTCGTGCCCCTAGAGCTGTGGTGGACGGAGGCGGCAGCCGGGGCGGGGCGGCCCCGGATCGCCGTGGTCATCGACGACCTGGGCGGCGACCTCGCGGTGGCTCGGGCCTTTCTCGACCTGCCCATGGCGGTGACCCCCGCGATCCTCCCCCACCTGACCCATAGCCGGGGAGCCGCCGAACTGGCCCGGTCCCGGGGCGCGGACGTCATCTTGCACCTGCCCATGGAGCCCCAGGGGTACCCCGACCGGGACCCCGGGGAGGGCGCGCTCCTCGCCGCCATGGGGGAGGCCGAGCTGCGCCGGGCGGTGGAGGCGGCCCTGGCGTCGGTGCCGGGGGTGGTGGGGGTCAACAACCACATGGGCTCGCGGCTCACCGAACTCCCGGTGCCCCTGGGCTGGATAACCGCGGTGCTGGGGGCCCGGGGCTTGTACTTCCTGGACAGCGCGACGAGCCCGGGGAGCGTGGCGGCCCAGGTGGCCCGGGACGGGGGGCTGCCCTGGGCCCGCCGGGACGTCTTTCTCGACAACGTTCAGACCGTCGAAGCGGTGGCGGCCCAGCTGGCGAAGACCGTCGCGGTGGCACGGGCCAAGGGCCAGGCGGTGGCCATCGGTCACCCCCACCCCGAGACCCTGGAGGCGCTCAAGGGCTGGGCGCCGCGGCTGGACGCCCTGGGGGTCGAGGTGGTGCCCCTGGGGCGACTGGTGCGGCGGGGGGGAGGGGCGTAGGGGCTAATCCTCCCCGACGACCGTGGCCTCGAAGGTCGCCAGGCGGGCGCCGTGGCGCCAGGCGTCAGGGGGCAGGTCGGCCTTGCGGCAGGTCTCGGCGAGGAAGCGTTCCCGGTCCCACCCCTGCTCGGTGGCCACCTGGGGCAGCAGCACGCCCCGGCGGGCACCCCGGGAGACCAGGAGGCCGTGGCGGCCCGGAACGACCTCGCCGGGGTCGGTCACCGGGGACAGGGGGCTAAGCAGGCTCACCTCCACGCGCACCTCGGGCAGCTCGGCTACGGTTAAGGGGGGGAAGCGGGGGTCTTCCCGGGCGGCAGCGCGAGCCATGCGGGCCACCGTGGCCAAGACCGGCTCCCCGGCCTCGAGGCACCCGATGCAGCCCCGGAGCGCGCCCCCCCGGCGCAGGGTGACGAAGGCGCCGCCGGGGCCGGAGAGGGGGGGGCCGGGGGCCGGGGGGGGCGCGAAGGGCTGGCCGACGAGGGCCGCGGCGATGGCCGCCCGGGCGGTGGCCAGGGCCAGGCGCCGGTCGGCAGGGGATAAGGGGGTGGGTGCGCTCACGGGGCCCCGCGGGTGAAGACGAAGTGGTGGCCCTGCACGGTGGCGCGGTGGCACGGGAAGCAGGCCTCGTACAGGGCGGCGTCCCCCCGGGAGCGGCGCAGCCTTCGCAGCATGGGGGACCTCCTTTCGGCTCGGGGCGAGGTCAGAAACGGTAGCGGAGGACCTTGGCTTGTCAATTGGAGCCGGGGAGACGGGGCCGGTCGTGGTATGCTCCCCCGCCCCTGCCCCCCTGCGCCCACCGGGAGAAGGACCCCATGACCGCCGAGACGAATGCCCCAGCGACCGCCGCCGACGGCCTGCTGACGGTCGCCTGGAACCTCACCTTGATCACCGTGGGGTGCGTGCTGTGCTCGGCCGCGATCAACGGCATCCTCATCCCCCACCAGTTCCTGAGCGGCGGCTTCGCGGGCCTCGCCCTGGAGCTCCACTACCTTTTTCCGGTGCTCCCGGTGAGCGCCACCTACCTCGCCCTCAACCTCCCCCTCTTTGCCCTGGGCTGGATTTACGTGGGGCGGCGGTTCTTCCTGTACAGCCTGGTGGGCACCGTGATCTTCACGGCCACGGTCGCGGTGGTGGACCTGCCCGTGCCGGTCAAGGATCCGATCCTCGCGGCGCTTCTGGCCGGTATCTTGATCGGGGTGGGCGCCGGCATCATCCTGCGCTCCCAGGGGTCGGCGGGAGGCGCGGACATCCTCTCCATCATCTTGTTCCAGCGCTTCTCGATCCGCCTGGGGAGCACCATCCTGGCCTTCAACTGCCTGGTTCTGGCCGGCGGGGCGGCGCTCTTCTCCCTGGAGATGGCCCTGTACACCCTGGTGTCCATGTACGTCAGCTCCCAGCTGGTGAACGTGGTGGTCACCGGTTTGAGTCAGCGCAAGGCGGTGCTGATCATCTCCCGGCGCTGGGAGGCGATCAGCCAGCTGATCCTCCACGAGCTCCGCCGGGGGGTCACCGTCCTCCAGGGGCAGGGGGGGTACACCCGGGAGGACGAGCAGGTGCTGTACTCGGTGATGACCTTCCGGGAGCTGGCTCGCCTCAAGCGCGAGATCCGAACCATGGACCCCCAGGCCTTCATGGTCGTCACCGAGACCCTCGAGGTCATGGGGCACCGGATCGGGAACCGACCGAACTGGTGACGGAAGAGAATCAAAGGAGGAGACGTGAAGGACGACACCCAGGACTTCGCGTGCAGCCAGTGCAGCGCCACCTGGCAGAAGACCGGCAAGACCCACTGCTGGAGCGCCGAGGGCCCCGAGCGGCCGGCCCAGCCCCGGCACTGCCCGTCCCGGGAGCACGGAGCCGAGATCGGGGCGGCCTTCGACGCCTACCGGGGGGACGGCGAGGACGCCCGCATCGCCCGGGTGGCCGCCCGGGTCGAGGGCTTGTGCTACCAGCCCATCCCCGGCAGCAGCGCGGTCAACCCCCGGTGGACCCGGGTGGAGGACACGGTCGCCTTCGCCAAGCTGATGGGGTACCGAAGGCTCGGCATCGCCACCTGCCTCGGGCTCCTGGAGGAGAGCCGGCAGCTCACGGCGATCCTTCTCGGCCAGGGCTTCGAGGTGCCAAGCGTCTGCTGCAAGGCCGGGAGCATCGATAAGCTCGAGCTGGGGCTGACCGAAGCCGACAAGGTGCGACCCGGGGGCTTCGAGCCCGCCTGCAACCCCATCGCCCAGGCCCGGCTCCTCAACGCCGCCGGCACCCACCTGAACCTCATCGTCGGCCTGTGCGTGGGCCACGACGCGCTCTTCAACAAGCACTCCGCCGCCCCGGTGACCACCCTGGTGGTCAAGGACCGGGTGACCGGCCACAACCCGGTGGCGGTGCTGTACGGCCAGAACTTCTACTACCAGCGACTCCGGACCCAGCCGGTGGAGGTGGAACGGGGGAGCGCAGGATAGCCCCGTCGAGGAACGAGCTGGCGGTTTCTTGACAGAGTCGGCGGGGCTCGCCCCGCCCGGCTGCTCATCGGGGAAGGCCGCTAGTAGGGGAGGGCGGCTGTCCAGCGGTGGGCCAGGCTCTCCAGGAGCCCCGGGATGCCGGCGCCGGCGGGGGGGCCGAGGGGTTCTCGCCCGGGCACCGGAGCCTGGGATCGGGTCCGGCCGAGGGCTTCTTCGACCTGGGCCGCGATGGTGCCCCCGAACTCCTCCCGCGCCCGAACCCGCTGGAACTCGGCCCCCTCGCGGGTGGTGGCGTAGAGGGGGGGCAACCGGTTGAGGGCCCGGGCGACGACGTCGCCGAGGTCCACCCCGGAGCCCGCGGTCTTCTCCAGGACGGCCGCCTGGGCCAGGGCTTCCGCTTCCACCAGCTCCTCCATCACGTTGTAGAAGTGCTTGCGGGAGAAGACCAGGACGCCGCCGTCGGCGATGGCGCGGCGCAGCCGCACGATCTCCTCGTACTCCTCCACCTCCAGGGCAGGGGAGCGGTCGACGATTCGGTTGAGGCGAGCCTCCGCCTCGGGCACCAGGTAACCGCGGGTGATGGCTTCTTCCACGATCCGATGGATGCTCACGGTGATCCTCCCAGCGAAGCCGGCACGGTGTTTGCTGTCCGCGGCCGCCACCCCCGCCGGCCGGAAGCGAGGGGGGGGGAACCCGCGGGCTGCTTCTAGAACTGCGTTCGTACGGTTCGGCTGGGGCGCCCGAGAACTTGACGGGTACGCGTCAGGCGGTGTGGAGCTTCAGTCGGATGCCCCGGGCGGCCTCCAGGACGGCCCGGGCGAGGTCTTCGAGCTGACCCTCGGTCAAGGTCACGTGATCCCCCTCGATGAACATCCGGACCTTCCCGCCAGCGCCGGGGAGCTCCAGCCGGTCCCGGCCCAGGGCCCGCAGGGCCCGGGCGTCCAGGCGGCCTCGGCGCAGGGTGGCGGGGTACAGGGCGAGCAGCAGGGCGAAGGTTCCGGGGGTGGCTTCTAGGGCGCCGGGGGTGCCCGCCAGGGCCTCCACCCCGGCCGGGGTGTCCGGGAGGCCCGGCAGCTCGGGCAGGGAGAGAGCCCGGGCCAGGAAGGCCCGGAAGTGGTCCCCCAGGGCCAGCACCAGGACGTCGGAGAGGTGGTCCTCCCCGCGCTGGAGGCTCGATGCCAGGCGCTCGAGCTCCTCCTGGGCCTGGGGCCGTGGCGGGGGCGCGCCGCTGGTGGTGAGGTCGCCCACCCGCTTGCTGGCGAGGCGCAAGCCGTAGGAGACGCCCTTGACGAAGGAGAGCAGGCCCTCCACGGCTTGTTCCAGCGCCCACACGGCGCGCTCGGCGTCGCTGGCCATGATCGATCTCCTGTCGGGGAGCCGGGTGGCGGCCCGGCGGGGCAAGCGGGTACTATACCGCCCATGGACCTCCAGGAGAAGGTGAGCCACTTCCCGACCCGCCCCGGCGTGTACCTGATGAAGGACGCCCAGGGGCGGGTGCTGTACGTGGGCAAGGCCAAGGACCTGCGGGCCCGGGTCCGCAGCTACTTTCGCCAGGGCGGCGACGAGCGGCCCCGGGTGAAGTTCCTGATGGCCCGGGTCGAGGATATCGAGCCGGTGGTCACCGACAGCGAGAAGGAGGCGCTGATCCTCGAAAACACCCTGATCAAGCGCCACCGCCCCCGCTACAACGTCGATCTCCGGGACGATAAGACCTACCTCTCCCTCCGCCTGGACGTGCAAAACCCCTTCCCGCGACTCACCGCCGTCCGCCAGGTGAAGCCCGACGGGGCGGTGTACTTCGGCCCCTACTCCTCGGGGCGGAGCCTCAAGGAGACGGTGGAGCTCCTGGGCCGACTCTTCCCCCTGCGCCAGTGTTCGGACCGGGAGCTCCGGGTCCGGGAGCGCCCGTGCTTGTACCACGACACCCGGGGGTGTCGGGCCCCCTGCTGTGGCCGGGTGGGCGAGGAGGAGTACCGCCGCTGGGTCGACGAGGTGCTCTCTTTCCTCAAGGGCCGCGGGGGGAAGCTCCTGGCGGGGCTCCAGGCCGACATGGCGGCGGCGGCGGCGGCCCTGCGGTTCGAGGAGGCGGCGCGGCTTCGGGATCGGGTCCGGGCCATCCAGCACACCCTGGAGCGTCAGAAGGCGGTCACCCACGAGGCGGTGGACCGGGACGTGGTGGGCCTGGTGCGGGAGGGCTCCGAGGCCCAGTTTGCCGTTTTGGTAGTCCGGGCGGGCAACCTGATCGACCGCCGGGGCTACTACTTTGCCGACCTCCAGGCCGAGGACCCGGAGGTGGTGACCCAGTTCCTCCAGCAGTACTACCGGGGCGACCGGATCGTGCCCGGGGAGGTCCTGGTGCCGGTGCCCCTGGGGGAAGAAGCCGAGGCGCTGGGGGCGTGGCTCGCCGAGACCCGGGGCCGTCGGGTGCGCCTGGTGCACCCCCGCCGTGGGGAGAAGGCGGCGCTGCTCGCCATGGCCGCGGAAAACGCCCGAGAGCTCCTAGCCGAGCGGCGGCGCACCAAGGTTGGCTACGAGGCGGCCCTCGGGGAGCTCCAGGCGCGGCTGCACCTGCCGGGGCCGCCCCGGCAAATCGAGTGCTACGACGTCTCCAACGTCCAGGGGGCCGAAGCGGTGGCGAGCCTGGTTACCGCGGTGGACGGCTTCGCCCACCAGGACGGGTACCGCCGCTTCGTCATCCGCACGGTGCCCGGCAGCGACGACTTCGCCATGCTGTACGAGGCCCTAACCCGGCGCCTTGCCCGCCGCGGGGAGGCGGGGTGGGAGCTCCCCGACTTGATCCTGGTGGACGGGGGTCGGGGCCAGCTCGGGGCGGCCCAGCGGGCCCTCGACGACGCCGGAGTCGCCTCGGTGGCGCTGGCGGGGCTCGCCAAGGCCCGGGCCCTGCCCGGGGCGGGGGAGGCGGTCGAGCACTCCCCCGAGCGGGTCTTTCTGCCGGGGCGGGTCAACCCGGTGGTGTTGCCCCGGAACTCCGCGGGGCTCTTCCTCCTCCAGCGGGTGCGGGACGAGGCTCACCGCTTCGCCGTGGAACACCACCGCAAGCGCCGCGGCCGGGCGGGCCTGGCTTCGGCCCTAGACGCCGTGCCGGGGGTGGGGAAGAGGCGCCGCCAAGCGCTTCTGAAGCACTTCGGGAGCCTGGGCAAGCTGCGGGACGCCACCCCGGCGGAGCTGGCCGCGGTGCCCGGGATCTCCGAGGCTCTGGCCGCGCGGATCCTGGCCGGGCTGGGGGGCAAACGGCCGGGAGGAGTCGCCGATGGGTAGCGGGTCGGGGGCCGAGGGGACTTCGGGGCGAGGCATGGACCCGCGAGACCTGGAAGCCACCCCTCGCCCTGGCGTCCGCCCCCGCGGCGGAGGCCGGCGCCAGCGCGCCGAGGGCGGCGGCGAGGGGGGAGAACCCCGCAGTCCTCACGGGAAGGCTTCGGCCAGAAAGGCGGCGAGAGGCGCCTCGGCCTCGCCCCGCTCCACCGCCCGGCGGCGCAGGGTCAGGCTCCCCCGGGGCGCGGCCCCCAGGTCGGCGAGGCGGCGGGTCAGGGCGGCGGCGAAACGCTCCTGGTCCCAGCCGCCGCAGGTGAGCACCAGGGCCGTGGGGGGTAGCCGGGGGCCGACCCGAGCCAGGAAGGCGTTGACCGGCGGGCAGGAGAGGGTCCACTTGGGGAGCATTAGGACGCAGCCCCCGTAGGGGCGGGGATCGGGCGGGGGCGATCGCAGGGGCACCCGAGCCCCCGGCACGGCTGACCACAGGAGCCACAGGGGGTAGGGGAGGTCCCGCCGGGGCCGCAGCCGGGCCCCCGCTACCCGGTGGCCCCGCGCCGCGAGGGCGCGGCGGGCCGCCGGGACCAGGGAGAGGGTCGTGCCGGTGCGGGAGTACCAGGCGATCAAGAGGTCCAAGGCTCGTCCCTCCCAGCGGCGGTGAGCCCCCATCACACCGCAACGGGCCGGGCCGCGCAAGGTTGCCGGGCCGATGCGAGGGGATCGGTTTCACGCAACGGCGCAAAGGCGCAACGTAGATCTTGGATTCACCCCCCCTGAGCCTCGCGTGGCGTCGTGGCGTGAGACGAGTTCCTCCTGCCAGCAACCCCTGTCCTTCTCGGCGGGTCTTGTGGTCCAATGGCGCCCGCCGCCCGGGAAGGGGGGCCGCCCTGGCGACGAATCAACCGCGGGTGACGTGGAGCGACTCGTCCCGGTCGGCTCCGTCCCAGCCGCTGAAGGGAAGACCGCCGTGCAGAGCCTCCCCGCCATCTTCGCCGGTTCGTTCCTCATCGGCTTCTCGGGCGCGATGATGCCCGGGCCGATGCTCACCGTGACCATTCGGGAGGCGGCCCGCCGGGGCTTCTGGGCCGGGCCCCTGGTGGTCCTGGGCCACGGCGCCCTGGAGCTCGCCCTGGTGGTCGGCCTGGTGCTCGGCCTCGGGGCCCTGGTCTCCCGGCCCCTCTTCCTAGGGGTCGTGGGCGCCCTGGGGGGCGCGATCCTCCTCGCGATGGCGTGGGGGATGCTCCGGGGCCTCCCGCGCCTCACCCTCACCCTGGAGGCCGTAGGGGGACCCGGCCGGGGCCCGGTGGTCGGGGGGATCGTCACCAGCCTAGCGAACCCCTACTGGACCGTGTGGTGGGCCACCGTCGGCCTCTCCTACGTCTCCCTCACCGCCGGCACCGGGTGGGTGGGCCCGGCGGTCTTCTTCGCCGGTCACATCCTCTCGGACCTGGTGTGGTACTCCCTGGTGTCGGGGACCCTGCACTTCGGCCGCCGCTTCCTCACCGACCGGGCGTACCGATGGCTGGTGGGAACGTGCGCCGTGCTCCTGATCTACTTCGCCCTGGTCTTTCTGGCCGGGGGGGTGGAGCGGCTCCTGGGCCTCGGGTGATCGCTTCCCCCCGGGCGGACCTCCTCGCGGCCGTCCCGACGCTCCACGCCTGGTACCGGGCCCACGCCCGAGACTTGCCGTGGCGGCGCACCCGGGACCCCTACGCGATCTGGGTCTCCGAGGTGATGTGCCAGCAGACCCGGGTGGCGGCGGCAACCCCCTACTACCAGCGGTGGCTCGCCGCCCTGCCCACGGTGGAGGCCCTGGCCGATGCCGACGATCGGGAGGTGCTCGTCCTGTGGGAGGGGCTCGGGTACTACTCCCGGGCCCGGAACTTTCAGCGGGCGGCGCGGGAGGTGGTCGCGCGCTTCGGCGGCCGGGTGCCCGAGGCCCTGACCGACTTCCGGGCCCTGCCCGGGGTGGGGGCGTACACGGCCGCCGCCGTTTTGAGCATCGCCTTCGGGGCGGATCTGGCGGTCGTGGACGGCAACGTGCGCCGGGTCCTCGCGCGCCTGACGGCGCTCGCCGCCGACCCCCGGCGGGCGCCCCACGCGGGGGAGCTCGAAGCCCTGGCGACGGCCCTGCTCCCCCCGGGGAGGGCCGCGGTCCACAACCAGGCGGTGATGGAGCTTGGGGCGCTGTGCTGTCTGCCCCGGTCGCCGCGGTGCGGCGCCTGCCCCCTGGCGGCGGTCTGCCGGGCCGGGCAGGCCGGGGACCCGGAGGCCTACCCGGCCCTGCAGGCCCGGGCCCCGGTACCCCACTACCCGGTGGCGGTGGGCATCGTGGTGGACGGGGGGCGGGTGTTCTTGGGGCAGCGGCCCTACGGCGGGCTCCTGGGGGGGCTGTGGGAGTTCCCCGGCGGCAAGCTGGAGCCCGGGGAGAGCCCCGAGGCGGCCCTGGCCCGGGAGCTGAAGGAGGAGTTCGGCCTGGCGGCCGAGGTGACCGGGGCCCTGGCCCCGGTACCCCACGCCTACTCCCACTTCCGGGTGACCCTCTTCCCCCGGCTGTGCCGGTTCCGGGGGCGAGACCCCCGGGCCGGGGAGGGGCGTACCTGGCAGTGGGTGGCCGCCGGGGAGCTCGGCGCCTACCCCATGCCCCGGGCCAACCGCAAGATCTTGGAGCAGCTCGCCCAGCGGCCCGGCTGGGCGGGCGCCGACCCGTGACCCGAGAGGAGGCCCCCGTGACCGCGACCTACCCCCCGATCATCGCCGATCTGCCCGAAGCCGACCTCCCCATGGCCGGAGCCCGGGGCTGGCTCCTCCAGGGGCCGAACCGCCAGGCCGTCTTCTTCCGCCTGGAGCCCGGGACCACCGTGCCCCTGCACCACCACGGGGCCCAGTGGGGCATGGTCATCGAGGGGGAGCTCGAGCTGACCATCGGGGCGACCACCCGCACCTACCGCCAGGGGGACACCTACCTGATCGGCGCCGGGGAGCCCCACGGGGCGACCTGCGCCGGTGGGGCGCTGATCCTCGACCTCTTCGCCGACGCGGCGCGGTACCGGGTTAAGGGGTGACGCGATCCCGCTACGACTTGCCCGCAGCGGGCTCCTTGCGGCGAAAGAGCTGCCAGTACAGGTATCCGGCGAGGGCCGTCATGGCGGGGAAGAGGGCGAGCTCGGGGAGCACCCGGTTCTCGGGGTTCACCAGGGCCAGGACGGCCACCACCATCAGGACCTGGTAGCCCATCTTCCGAAACCGCAACACCTGGCGCAGGACGTACAGGTGGATCATGGGGGCTACCAGGTAGGTGGCCATCCAGAAGCCGGTGTCGATGGCCGAGAAGGCGAGCACCAGCCCCTTGAGGGTGACGTAGGCAAGCCCCAGGGCCAGGGCGAGGTTCGGGTACACGAAGCGGCGCCGGTCCGCCACGGCGACCGTGGCGGCGAGGAAGTGGTCCGCCTGCCACCGCTCGGCCTCGGTGTCCTGGGCGAAGTGGGCTCGCACCTCGTCCTTGGATTTCCCCTGGCCGAGCAGGTGGTCCACGGTCTGTTCGATCTCCTTCACCGTCTTCGGAAGGGGTGGGGTCTTCGGCACGGTTCGTCTCCCTGCTTGTCGGGTGCCGCGGCCTCTCGTCGGTCGCGGGCCCCACGATAGCCGGAACCCCGTGCCCGAGCCAAGGGCTTTGGTCTACCGCGGACCGCCTCCCCCCGGAGAGCTGCCGCCCCATCCCGCGCCCAGACACGCGCTCTTTGCCCTGGGTGGGGCGAGCCGACAGAGCCCGCCACCGCCGAGGACACCGAGGTCGTACGGCCGAGCACTTGGCGTCGGGGCGAAGCGGCTGCCCCGAAGGTTCGCTAGATCGGCCAGGTGTAGTAGCTTGAGGTCCGGTGCCGAGCTGGGCGTCGGCCTGGAGCCGGTTCCAGCTCCGGGAGCGGGGCTCGGACTGGCCGTTGGACTGGTGGGCGAAGCCGAAGCGTACCAAGCGCAGGGCGCGTCCGAGGCGGGGCAGGGGAGAAGGCGGTGGGGCGCCTCACGGGAGCAGGGAGAAGGTTGTCAGGCTCCGCGCCCCCCGATCGAAGGTGACGGTGGTCTCGCAACCTGCGGCTTGGTGGATCCGCCCCAGGAGGCAGTCACCCCTCTGCTGAGATACAGCCGCTCTCCCCGAGTCAGAGCAGCCTCGATGACTCCGCTCGCCTGCAGAGACTGGGCCGGGTCGTCCTGAACCAGGTACCGGACCAGCGCGTTGGTGTCGAGCCCGGTCATCGGCTCCCCTGGGCGAACCGTCCCCAAGTCGCGGCCGACATCGCCTCCACCGTGACCGGCGCCCGGCCGGGGCGGTGCAGGCACCCCTTTCTTCTCCCGATCCTGTTTGATCCGGTCATCCGGTCGAAAGAACCCCGTCGTCGGCCTACCGGGCTTCCAGCCGCAGGTCGTCGTACCAGCCCACCGCGGTCTCGCCGGTCTGGTCGGTGTCGGTCATCACGGCGATCGCCCCGGCCCGGGGCGGGTCCTCCCCGAAGGCGCGCCGGTAGTCGGCGATCAGGTCCCGGCGCTCCTCCACCCACCGGCCCAGGAGAGCGGGGCCGCTCTGGGCCGCGATCATCACGGCGTTGGCGAAGAAGGGGTTGGGCACCTGGGCGCCTTGGGGGAGCCCGGTGGCCCAGATGTAGTTGAGGCTCCGGGTCTTGGGGGGGAACCAGTGGGGGAAGACCACGTACACCCGGGCGGGGTAGTCGTCGCCGACCTTGCGGGAGGGGTCGCTGGCGGTCACCAGGTTCTCGACCTTCCAGCGCCAGGCGAGGATCGGGTACTCCCGGGGGTCGAAGGCCACCTCGTACACCAGCCCCGAAGCGGCGCCCCGGGCCTCGGCCCGAAGGGCGTGGTTGCCCCCGGGCTCCAGGACCACCCGGTACTCGGTGCGGCCGCGAAACTCCTTCTCCTGCCAGGCGGCCTTGCGGCCCGCCTCAAAGTCGTCGACGGCCAGGGGCGAGGTGGCTCCGGCCGGGGCGGCCAGGAGCGCGGCGGCGAGGAGGAGGGAGGCCGCCCCGGGGGGCGGCCTCCTGACGGTCCTCATCTCGGGGTCACGGGCGGGTCCTAGTCCTTTCCGCCCACGTGGAGCTTGGCCAACTGCTCGTACAGGCTCCACTGGCTCTTCACCCCGGCCTGGGCGCACGCCAAGAGGCCCTTGGCGCGCTCGGGGTCGGCGTCTCGGAGCATGCGGTAGCGGGTCTCGTTGTAGATGTAGTCCGCCAGGTCGGCCTTGGGCGCCCCCGAGTCGAGCTGGAGGGGGTTCTTGCCCTGGGCCCGCAGGCGCGGGTCGAAGCGGTACAGGGGCCAGTGGCCCGAGTCCACCGCCAGCTTCTGCTGCTCGGGGCCGTCGGCCATGTCGTAGCCGTGGGCGATGCAGTGGCTGTAGGCGATGATGAGCGAGGTGCCCGGGTAGCTCTCGGCCTCGGCAAAGGCCTTGACCGTCTGCTGGTCCTTGGCGCCAAAGGCGACCTTGGCGACGTACACGTGGCCGTAGGTCATGGCCATCAGGCCCAGGTCCTTCTTGCCCATGTTCTTGCCGGCGGCGGCGAACTTGGCGATGGCGCCCATGGGGGTGGACTTGGACATCTGGCCGCCGGTGTTGGAGTACACCTCGGTGTCCATGACCAGGATGTTCACGTCCCGGCCCATGGCGAAGACGTGGTCCAGCCCGCCGTAGCCGATGTCGTAGGCCCAGCCGTCGCCGCCGAGAATCCAGACGCTCTTCTTCACCAGGTAGTCGGCGAGGTCCATGAGGCGCCGGGCCTCGGCGGAGCGGAGCTTCTTCAGCTTGGCCTTGAGCTCGGCGACGCGCCCGCGCTGGGCGGCGATCCCCGCCTCGTCGGACTGGTCGGCGACCAGAAGCGCTGCCGCCAGCTCCTCCCCGACCTTCTTGGCGAGGCCCCCGAGGAGCTCCGCCGCCTGCTCCCGGTGCTTGTCCACGGCGAGGCGCATGCCGAAGCCGAACTCGGCGTTGTCCTCAAAGAGCGAGTTGCACCAGATCGGCCCCCGGCCGTCCTGGTTGGTGGTGTAGGGGGTCGTGGGGAGGTTGCCGCCGTAAATCGAGGAGCAGCCGGTGGCGTTGGCGATCATCATCCGGTCGCCAAAGAGCTGGCTCATCAGCTTGACGTAGGGGGTTTCGCCGCAGCCCGAGCAGCAGCCCGAGAACTCGAACAGGGGCTCCAGGAGCTGGGTGCCCTTGACGTCGGCCTTGACGCTGGTGCGGTCCACCAGGGGCAGGGTCTGGAAGAACTCCCAGTTCTCCCGCTCGGTCTCCCGCAGGGGGAGTTGGGGGGCGAGGTTGATCGCCTTCCTCGCGGGGTTGGCCTTGTCCTTGACCGGGCAGGTCATGACGCACACCTTGCAGCCGGTGCAGTCCTCGGGGGCCACCTGGATGGTCCACTGGAGGCCCTTGTGGTCCTTGGCCTTGGCGTCGGCGCTCTTGAAGGTCGCCGGGGCTTGGGCGAGGAGCGCCGGGTCGTACACCTTGGGCCGGATGGTGCCGCTCGGGCAGACAAACGAGCACTTGCCGCACTGGATGCACAAGCCCGGCTCCCACACCGGGATATCCAGCGCGATGTTTCGCTTCTCCCACTGGGTGGTGCCCACCGGCCAGGTGCCGTCCACCGGGAAGGCGCTCACCGGCAGGTCGTCGGCCCGAAGCGCCATCATGGCGCCCTCGACCTTGCGCACGAACTCCGGCGCCTTGGCCGAGATCACCGGGGGCCGGTAGCAGGTGGAGGTGGCCTTCTTGGGGACCTTGATCTCGTGGAGGTTCGCCAGGGTCTCGTCCACCGCCTCGAAGTTCTTTTGGACCACGGCCTCACCCTTTTTGCCGTAGGTCTTCTCGATCGACTCCTTGATCTTGGCGATGGCCTCCTCCCGGGGCAGCACCCCCGAGATGGCAAAAAAGCAGGTCTGCATGATCGTGTTGATACGGGTGCCCATGCCGGTCTTTTTGGCCACGTCGTAGGCGTCGATCACGTAGAACTTGAGCTTCTTGGCGATGATCTGCTCCTGTACCTCGCAGGGCAGGTGGTCCCAGGCCGCCTCGGCGCCCATGGGGGCGTTGAGGAGGAAGGTCGCCCCCGGGGCGGCGAAGCCCAAGACGTCGTACTTCTCGAGGAAGCTGTAGGCGTGGCAGGCGACGAAGCTCGCCTTCTTTACCAGGTAGCTCGAGCGGATCTGGCGGGGCCCGAAGCGAAGGTGGGACACGGTGACGCCGCCGGACTTCTTGGAGTCGTAGACGAAGTAGCCCTGGGCGAAGTTGTCGGTCTCCTCGCCGATGATCTTGATCGAGTTCTTGTTGGCTCCCACCGTGCCGTCGGCGCCGAGGCCGACGAAGACGCAGCGCCGGACGTCGTCGGCCTC
>JBBIIA010000060.1:2499-22445 GCA_037446775.1 Deltaproteobacteria bacterium | reverse complement strand
AGGCGAGAGAGGTGCGTCCTCCCACTTGCAACGCTACGACTTCTGCAAGAGGCTCCTTTATCAGGTTCTATCCTGTTCCATCCTGTAATCCTGTCAAAAACCCCTCGTGAGTCGTCCCGCCCAAGGTTCCCGGTAGTCACTCCTCGGGCGTTAACGCCGCTCCTCGCTTGCGGCCGCGGCGGCGGCGCCGGCGCTTGGGCGGTCTTTCGCTGGGGCTCGCGTCTTCGCTGGCGGTCCTGGCGGCCTTCTTGGCCCTCGTCGGGGGCTCCTGGCCCCCGAGGTAGGCGCGCCAGAAGGCCACCGCATCGGTCAGCTCCCCCGTCGCCTCCGCCCACCCCTGGACGAAGCCCCACGCCTCGTGAAACTCGGGGCGGCGGACGAAGCGGCCCTTGGCCCGGTACGCCTTGCCCCGGGCGATCCGGTAGCAGGAGAGGAGGAGCTCCCGCGCCCCGTGGCGGACGTGGGCGGCGATCTGGTAGCGCTGAGTGATCGCCCCGGTGGGCTCGGCGATGGCCTCCACGGCCTCCTCCAGGCCGACGCTCGGGCGCAGGGGCAGGCGGCCGACCACCGTGGGCAGGAGCAGGGCGGCCAGGTAGTTCCCCTCGCTGGCGGGGTTCCCCTCGGCGGCCCGGGCGTCCAGGGTGGCCAGGAGGGGGAGGGCCCGGGCCAGGTCCTTCACCTCCGGCAACAGCACCGCGGCGAGGCCGAGGCGCTCGGCTTCGGCCAGGGTCGGGGCCATGATGCCCCGCTGCTCGAGCTGGCGGAGCTCTTCGCGCAGCCGCGCCGGGGACGCCTCGTCGAGGCAGTTGGCGTTTCGCCGGATGCCCGCCTCGGTGGCCGCCTCGATGCGAAAGCCGAGGCGCACCGCGAACTCCACGGCCCGCAGCATTCGCACCGGGTCCTCCTGGAACCGCTCGTCGGGGTCGCCGATGACCCGGATCTCGCGCCCTGCGAGGTCGGCGAGGCCCCCCACGTGGTCGATGACCGTGAAGTCCTCGAGGTTGTAGAAGAGGGCGTTGACCGTGAAGTCCCGGCGCCAGGCGTCCTCCTCGGGGGTGCCGAAGGCGGTGCCGGCCAGGTCCAGGTCCTCGGGGGGGATGTCGTCGGGCTCGACCTCTGCGGGCTTGGCGAGGCTGCGGAAGGTGCTGACCTCGACGACCTTGTCGGGCTCGCCCTTGCGGCGGAAGTAGACGTGGGCCAGGCGGAAGCGGCGGCCGATGATCCGGCAGTTGCGAAACACCCGCTTGATCTCGCTCGGGCGGGCGTCGGTGCCCACGTCGAAGTCCTTGGGCTCGCGGCCGAGCATCAAGTCGCGCACCGCGCCGCCCACCAGGTAGGCCGCGTAGCCCTCGCGCCGCAGCTTCTGGAGGATCCAGAGGGCGTCGGAGTCGATGCCCTTGCGGCTGACGGGATGGTCGCGGCGGGGAACGACGACGGGCGAGGGGCGGGGCGAGTCTTCCATGGTCTCCGAAGCGCAAGCGGCGCCTGAGCGACGGGCGAACAACCCGACCTGCCGGGGCGCGGACCGGCGGCGCGCCCTTTCTAGCACGCACCCCGCGCGTTGGAAAGCAAAAAGGCCGCCGGCGAACAGCCCCGGGCGTGCTTTGGTGTTTCCCGGAGGGCGGGGGAGAAGACCTCCCGGAGACCGGGTCGCGGCTGGCCCGTGGCGCGCCGCTGGCCCCCCAAAGCTCCTAGGGCACGACGGCGTCGCGCGCCCACTCCTCCGGGACCCCCCGCTCCCGGAAGAAGGGCTCCAGTTGCTTGTCGAGCTGGAGGATGTGGTCCAGGAGCCAGTGCTTGAGGAACTCCATCACCTGGTCGGTGATCTCGGCGTCCCCCGCCTCGTAGCGGGCCGCCAGGGCGAAGATCTGCTCGGCGAGCTTCTCGTGCTCCCGGCGGTGGCCGGGAAGGTGGGGGTAGTGGCCCGCCTCCATCAGACGCTCTTCGCTCTGGAAGTGCACCTCCACGTACCGCGCGAGGAGGTTGAGGATCGGAAACACCTTGTCCCGGCCGGCCTCGGATCGGTGTAGCTGGTGGAAGGCGTTGACGACCCCCACCAGGTGCCGGTGTTCGGCGTCTACCCGGGGGACCCCGACCGCGAAGATCTCGCTCCACTGGATGAACACGGGGCACCTCTCGGTCGGGAGGTCAGCGGGGTTCTCTCGACACCTCGAGCTCGGGATACAGGCGCCGACAGCAGTCCGGGCAGATGCCGTGGGAGAAGAGGGCGTGGGAGTGGTCGGAGACGAAGGCCTCCACGGCCTCCCACGCCCGGTCGTCCCGGCGGACCTTCTTGCAGGCGGCGCAGATGGGGACGATGCCCCGGAGGCGGTGGAGCGGCGTCACGTCCTGGAGGAGGACCACCGCGAGGTCCCGTCCGGCGAAGTGAAAGGGCGAGGCGGATAGGAGCACGTACTTCTCCTCCGACCCGCCCTGCCGGCGGATGCGGAGCGTCAGCTCCTGCTGGTCCAGGGTCTGGCCGGCGATGGCGGCGAGGCCGGCGCGGCGCAACAGGCAGTCGCCGCAGTTCACCCCGTCGCCGCATCCCGCGGCGGTGGCCGCGGCGTTGACGCAGCAAAAGGCGTTGCCGGGACGCTCGCCCACCGCCTCGACGGCGGCCGCCCCGAAGACCTTCTCGGCGGCGCTGTTGAGCGCCACGATGGCGAGGTCGGGCCCGAGCACCGCCACCGCCAGGGGCATGGCGCGCAGCAGGGTGGCGGCGAAGGGGTCGACGTGGAGCTGGTTCTCGGCCATGGGTTCTTGTCCTTTGCCGCGATCATGGCGGCCCCGAGCGTTTCGTCGACCGGTTGCGAGGGCCCGCGGGACGCGCTGGCGGGCGGTTCGTCCCTGGCCGGTTGCCAATGGTACCCCTTTCCCCGCGGCGAATGAAGGGAGAGAGGGCCCGCGCGGGCGGCGGGTCTCCTCAGCCGCCCATCTCGATCAGCGGCCGCACGTCGGTGATCCGAACGGTCACCGCTTCACCCTGTCAAACAAACCGTCAAGAAGACCGCCCTCTCGTACCTTGACGGCCTCAGGCCGCGCAGCGGTCGGGGCCGGGTCGCCCGAGAAACCGGCGGGCGTTACCCCCGAGCACCGCAGCCTCGACCTCCTCGGGGAGCCGCAGGCCCTGGACGCACCGCACGTACTCCAGCGCCGGGCGGAGATCGAGGCAGGCGATGGCATCGCTCCCCAGCAGGACCCGGTCGGGGTACTCGACGATAAAGGAACGGTAGGCCGCGGGGTCCGCCTCGATGAAGGGCCGCAGGCTCGAGAGGTCGGTGACCAGCCCGGGGAACCGTTCGAGGAGCCGCCCGAGGCGGCGGCGGCTGAAGCCGAGGTGGGGGATCGCCACCCGCAGGGCCGGGTGGGCCTGGAGGCACTCCTCCAGGAACGGGGCGTGGAAGTTGAGGTCCAGGTGGTACATCAAGGGCACGTCGAGCCGGGCCGCCGCCGCGAATACCCCCCGGTGGGCGTCCAGGTACGCCTCGGGGCTGAGCTCGGGCACCCGGCGCAGGGGGGGCATGCGCATCTTCGCCTCATCCTCCTCCAGGATGAGGATGTTCTTGAAGCCCGCGTGCCCGCCCCTTGCCAGCCAGCCGGCCAGCTCCGAGCGCCCGTCCCAGGCCCGCACGTCGAGGAAGGAGAGCACGTCGAGGCGGCGGGGCTTGGCCGCCCAGAGGGGTTGGAAGGCGAGCCACGCCTCGAGGTCGTCGTGATTGGCCATGCGGGGCCCATCGATCCCCGTCAGGTCGCGGTAGGCCCCGGGGATCATCTCCGGCGCCGGGCTTGCCCCCATGGCAGGCATCGGGAAGACCACCACGGCCTCGTAGCCCTGGGCCTCGAGCCACTCCAGGTCGGCCAGGACCTCGGCCAGGGGCCGACCGAAGAGGCACCAGTGCAGGTGAACGTCGATCCAGCGGGCCACGGGAATCCTCCTCACGGTGCTCGAGGCTGCCCCCGATGAGGGCACAGCCACGCGCCCGGCCAGCTTACCTGGCGATCGCCCCGCCGGGGCTCAGGGGGTGGGGTCGCGCCAGCAGTGGGGGTCGGGGGCGTTGAAGGCGCCGGTGGCGGCAAAAGCCCGGGCGGTGCAGCCGCCGAGGCACTCGCCGTACACCTCGCAGGTGGTGCACTTGCCCTGGGGGGTCTTCTCCCGCATCTGCCGAAGCGCCGGGCTGGTGGCCCAGACCGCCTCCAGGCCGTCGGTGAGCACGTTGCCCGCCGACAGGGGCAAGAAGCCGCAGGGGGTGGCCTCCCCGTCGGGTTCGAGGTGCAAGGAGAGCTTGCCGCAGGTGCTGCCCTTGACGGCCCCGGGCTCGGCGGCCCCCAGCAGGGCGAGGATGGGGTCGTCGAAGGCGAGCTTGGCGGGAGCGTGGGGGGCCCAGGCGAGGGCGTCCTCGTAGAAGGCGCGCCACTCGGCGGGGGAGAGGTCGAGCTCGGCGCGGTTGGCGTGGCCTCGTCCCGCGCACTTGAAGTTGTGCAGGTACACGGTGCGGGCGCCCCGCTCGGCGGCCAGGGCGACGATGTCGCGGTAGGTATGGACGTTGTGGCGGAAGATCACCGCTGACGCGGTGGCCGAGAGCCCCGTGGCGGCCAGGTGCTCCAGGGCTGCCAGGGCCCGGGCGAGGCTCCCCGGTCGGCTGCGGAAGGCGTCGTGGACCGCCGGGGTGGCGCCGTCGACGCTCACCCCCACGGTGGAGAACCCGGCCGCCCCTAGCCCCTCGGCGACCGCCCGGTCTAGGAGCCAGCCGTTGGTGTTCATCGAGACCCGCAGGCCCCGGTCGGCGGCGGCCCGGGCCACCTCGTGGAGGTGGGGGTAGACCAGGGGCTCGCCGCCCCCGAAGTTGACGAACGCCACGCGGCAGCGGGCGAGCTCGTCGACGATCCGGAGCACGTCCGAGAGGGGCAGCTCCCGGCCCTCGCGGCCCCGGGAGTAGCAGTGGCGGCAGGAGAAGTTGCAGTCGTAGGACAGGGTCCAGTTGACCGTGAGGGGGGCGGAGAGCTTCACCTCACCCCATCCAGCCCCGGGCCCGGCAGTCGGCGGCGAAGGCCTCGACGTCCGCTAGGATCTCTTCGGCCGGGGCCTCGTAGCGGGCGGCGAGCTCGGCCGCCACCCCTTCCGGGGTTCGGGTGCCGTCGGCCAGGCACCAGATCTCCCCGGCCAGGAGGTTGAGCTCGTGCATGCGCCCCCCCTCCACCAGGACGACCCAGCCGCGCTCCCCCACCTCCTCCCCCGCCTCCAGGGCGGCGAGGATGGCGGCCCGCTCCCGGGGCTCCTCGCGCCACACCACCTCGGGGTTGCGCTCCAGGGGTCGGCTCACGGCTTCTTGACCGGGGGCGCCCACGGCGCCGGCAGGAGGGGTTCGGTGCGGATGAACCCGAGGGCCGGATCGTCCGTCCGGTCGTAGAGGCGCGCCGCGAGCTGCCCCGCGGCGGCCGCCTTCCACCAGTTCTCCCGAGCGTCCACGTCCTGGGTCTGGGCTTCCCCGAGCTTCAGGTCGTACTCCAGGTTGTCGAAGTTATTCCGCCGCAGGACGGCCCCCTCGATCCCCTGGCGGAAGAAGATCCCGGTGCGGTTGCCGACAAAGGTGTTGCCCTCCAGCACCGGGGCGCCGTTGAGGGAACGCACCCCGATCTGGTTATCCGCAAAGCGGTTCTGCCGCAGCTCCACCTTGCCCCCCTGGAAGCGCACGCCGCCGTAGTTGCCGCGAAACTCCGAGTGGGCGATGTCCACCCGGGTGTCGTGGACGTGAACCCCCCAGGGGCCCCGCTCGAAGGCGCAGTGGCGGAGGTGGACCTCCTTGCCGGCGGCGACGTGGATCATGTCGTCGAGCTCGTTGGTGCGCAGCTCCACCGACCGAAAGAGGATCGGCTGCTCCGGGGTACCCAGGGCGACCAGGCTCCCCATCACCAGGATCCACGGCGGCCGCTCCTTGCCGGCCTCGGGCTCGGGGAGCTGGAAGTGGAGCCGGGTCCCGGGCTGGAGGGTGAGGCTGCCGGTCTTGGTGACCACGATGGGGCGGGTCACCACCAGGTCCCCGGACCAGGTGGTGGACGAGTACACGATATACTCCTGGACCGGGCGCGCCGCCGGGGGCGGCGCCACCACCGCCCGGGGCCCGGAAGCGGCGCACCCCGCCCCGAGGAGGGCTGCCAGCACCAGGATCGCCGCGGGTCGTCTCCAGCCGCTCATGGGTTCTCCTTCCCCCTCGAAAGCCCGAGGGACAGCACCGCCGCCAGGCCCAGGAGCACGGCCACCTTGCCCGCCGCCGGCACCCCCCCGGCGGACGCCCCCAGCCCCCAACTCTGGATCACCGCCGCTCCGACCACCATGCCCACGGTCACCGCCGCCGCGTCCAGGTCCCCTTCCCCGGCCTTGACCAGCTGGCGAAAGGGGCATCCCCCGGCGAAGATGGCCGCCAGGCCCACCAGGGCCATCCCGAGGAAACCCCAGAGGAAGTCCAGGTGGGCGCCGGGTTGGTCAATATAGCCGAGGCGAAATTGGCCTGTAAAGGCGTTGACCAGGGCGGCCGCCCCTAGGGCGCCCCCCAGGGCGACGGCCGGTGCCGCGGTCCGGGTGAGGAGAACGTCCCGCAGGCTGCCGGTGATGCAGAAGCGCGAGCGCTGGCACGCGGCTCCCAGGGCGAGGCCGGCAGCCAGGCTGAGCCACGGCGGCGCGTGGATCGCGCCGCCGCCGGTGCGGCTGGCGGCCACGGTGCCGGGCACGAAGGCGAGCACGGCCAGGAGCCCCGCCGTTGCCACCACGCCGAGGGCGACGGCGAGGGGGGCGGTGCGGCGGGGCCCCTCCAGCCCGGCGTCCCCGGCCCGCGCCAGGGCGAGGCCGCCCCCCACCCCCACGGCGAGGCCGGCGATTCCCGGGAGGCTGGTGAGGTCGCCGGCGGCGAGGCGAAGCAGGGCCTTGATGGGGCAGCCGATGAAGACCGCCGAACCCAGGGCCATGAGGAAGCCGAAGCCGAGGGAGGCGAGCCCCGCCGCCCCCCAGCGGGCCCGGAACTCCCCCGAGGCCGAGGCCACGGCGGCGCTCCCCAGGACGAAACCGAGGAGCTCGGGCCGGAGGTACTGCATCCGGGGGTTGCCGTGGAGGGCCAGGGCGCCGGCCGCGTTTTCGAGGAAGCACGAGATGCAGACGCCGGTGTTGGCGGGGTTTCCGAGCGCCGCCAAAAGGCTCCCGAGGCCGCCCAAGAGGACCCCGGAGAAGACCACCCAGGGGTGGGCCCGGACCCAGCTCATTGGCAGCCCCCGGCCAGGCGGCGCCTGAGGTAGTGGAGGTCTCGCAGCTCCGGGGGCTCGGCCTGGGCCCAGGCGCTCTCCCGCAGGGCTTCGAGGCGGCGCTCCACCGCGGCGGCGGCGCCGAAGGCGGCCCCCCGGTCGGCGACCCCGGGGTCGACCTCCACCGCCCGCCGGTAGTGGCGCACGGCCGCGCCGAAGGCGCGCTCGTCGAAGGCGACCTCCCCCAGGAAGAACCAGGCGTAGCCCGGATGGGGCCCGCGCTCGGCCCGCTGCCGCAGGGCCAGGAGGGCCTCCTCGGTCCGCCCCGCCGCCCGGGCCGCCAGGACCTCGGCGTAAGACGCCTCGACCGCCTGGGGCTCGGCGGCCCGCGCCGCGCAGGGGTCCCACGCCGGCCCGCCGGGCTCCCCCAGGCGGCGGGCCTCCCAAGCCGCCCCGGCGAGGCAGGCGGCCACCGCGACGGCCAGGCCCGCGCGCCGGTGGAGCCGGGCCATCAGTACTCCTCGTAGGGGGGCATCTTGGCTCGCTTCGCCCAGGCGAGCAGCACGTCGTAGTCGGCGTCGGACAGGGTCTCGAAGCCATCGACCCCGGCCCGGCGGAGCACCGAGAGGCGTTCCCCGGCGACCTCCCCCGTGGTGGCCGGGGTGATCGCCAGAAGCGCCCGACGCACCCGCTCCACCCACTCGTCGGAGAAGGCCGCCGCCGCGGAGAAGGTGCAGTAGGGTCCCAGGGGGCTCTTGGCCAGCACCACGAAGTCGTCGGGGGCGATCTTCCCCTCGGCGGTCATCAGTTCCAGGTCGATCAAGGGGGCGGCCCCCGCGTCGAAGGCCCCGTACAGCACCGAGTAGATGATCTTTTCGTGCTTCCAGGAGCCCCCCGGGATGGCGTAGTACCCGAGGTCCTTCTCCGGGTCGATGCCCGCCTCCAGGAGCAGGGCGTACTGGGCCAGAAACCCGTAGGGCGCCCACTGGGGCCCGAAGACCAGGCGGCGCCCCTTGAGCTCGGCCAGGGTCGTGATCCCCGCGTCCCGGCGGGCGATGATGGTCCCCCGGGTCAGGGCGCCAAAGGCGCCCTGCTTCTCGGCTGCCACCAGCTGGGCGCCGTGGCGCTCGCGGAGGGTGATGTACAAAAGCGAGTTGGTGTGGGCGAGGTCGAGTTCGCCCCGCTCCAGGGCCTCCTCCACGTCCCCGGTGTCGAGGTACACCGCCTCGAAGCGGGCGCCGGTGGCTTCCGACAGGTAGGCGGTGAGGGGCGCGAAGCGCTCCCGGGTCTCGGCCAGGGAGTTGCAGATCATGTACCCCACCCGGACCGTGCGGGGCTCCCGGGTGCAGCCTCCCAGCCCGAGGGCCAGGGCGGCCAGAGCCACCAGGGCCAGGACCCCCGGGCTACGGCGCATCGAGCACCGCCCGGCGTGCGGCCTTACGGGGCGCGGCGTCGCTCTCCAGGGCCCGCAAGAAACCGGGGGACGCCAAAAAGCCCGGCGCCCGCCCCAGGACCCGATCCATCAGGGCGAAGCGAAGGTCTTCTCCGATGTCGGGCCGCAGCCAGACCCGCAGGGGGCCGTGGCCCGGCACCTCTCCGGCGTCTCGCACCACCGCGGCCGGCGGCACCGCTTGGGCGGGCGCCAGGGCCAGGTCTACGTGGCCGGCCTCCAGGGCGCGGCGGGGCTCGGGGGCTTCGACGAAGTCGGGGGCGACGCCGGCCTTCTCCTCCAGGTAGTAGCCGAGGGCGTAAGCGGCCAGGGCGAGCCGGGGCTCGGGAGGGACCCCCACCCGCAGGCGGGCCCCGAAGCACGCGTGGCCGGGGAGCGCCGCGGCCAGCACCAGGGCGGCGGCCCAAAAGACCAGGCGCACGGTCACAGCACCTTGCCGGGGTTGAGGATGCCCCGGGGATCGAAGGCCGCCTTGACCCCCGCCATCAGGGCCAGGCTCGCCGGCGGCAAAAACCGCGCCAGGTGCGGCTTCTTGAGCACCCCGATCCCGTGCTCCCCGGAGGGGAGCCCCCCGAGGCGCCGGGTCGTTTCCATCACGGCCTCCATGGCTTGGGGCAGGCGCTCGGCCCACGGGGCGTCGGCTAGGGTGCCCCGGAGCAGGTTCACGTGGACGTTGCCGTCGCCGGCGTGCCCGAAGCAGGCGGCCACCAGGCCCGCCGCGGCGCCCGCCGCCTTGACCTCGGCCACCAGGTCGGGCACCCGGGCCCGGGGCACGACCACGTCGGCTTTGCCGATCTCGGGGCTGATCGCCTTGAGCGCTTCGGCCAGGCAGCGCCGGCTCTCCCACAGCCGGGCCTGCTGGCCGGGGTCCTGGGCCGCCAGCACCTCCAGGGCGCCCTCGGCCTCGGCCACCTCGGCCACCCGCACCATCTCGGCTTCCAGGGCAGCGTCGTCCTCCCCGTCGAGTTCCAGGAGGGCAAAGGCCCCCGCCCGGTCGCCCCCGGGGAGGTCGCGGCCCAGGTACCGGCGGGCCGCCCCGATGGTTACGTCGTCCATGAACTCCGCCACCGCCGGGACCACCCGGGCGCGGATCACCGCGGCCACCGTGCGGGCCGCGCTCCGCAGGTCCGCAAAGGGCAGGAGCAGCACCACCCGCCGGGCCGGCAGGGGCACCAGCCGCAGGGTCACCCGGGTGACCACCCCGAGGGTCCCTTCGCTGCCCACCAGGAGCTCCCGCAGGTGGTACCCGGTAGCGTCCTTGACGTTCTTGCCCCCGAGGTCCAGAAGCGTCCCGTCCGCCAGGGCCACCTGGAGGCCGAGCAGGTAGTCCCGGGTGGTCCCGTACTTCACCGCCCGGGCGCCCCCCGCCCCCACGGCCACGTTGCCTCCGATGGAGCAGGACTCGAGGCTCGCCGGATCGGGGGGGTAGAAGAGACCCCGCTCCTGGGCGGCCTCGTGGACCCGGGCGGTGACCACCCCCGGCTCGCAGGTGAGGGTGAGGTTCTCCTCGTCCACCTCGAGGATGCGGTCCAGCCGCTCCACCGACAAGACGACGCCGCCCCCGACGGCCACGGCTCCCCCGGCGACCCCGGTCCCGGTGCCCCGGGGAACGACGGCAAAGGGGCCCGCCGAGGCCCAGCGCAGGGTCTCGGCCACCTCCTCGGGGCTGCGCGGCCGCACCACCGCCGTGGGGACGGCGGCCAGCCGGGTGGACTCGTCCCGGGCGTACCGTTCCAGAGTCTCGGGGCGGGTGGAGACCCGGTCCGGCCCCAGGCGGCGGGCGAGGGCGTCGAGATCGGCGGCCGAGGGGAGGCGCAGGGCGGGAGTCACGGCGACGGACGGGACGGGGGTGTGGTTAGAGAAGGGGTCACAGGGCGAGGGCGAAGGTCTGCACCTCCCCCGTCCGGGTGTTGCGGAGCTGGAGCCGGAACTGCTTGGCCTTGCCGGCCTCGGCGGGGAAGAAGAGCACCCCGTGGCTGATGGCCTGGGGCGGCACGGGCTTGTTCTCCAGGGAGCGGTTGCGCAGGTCCTCGCGGATGGCGCGCCGGGTGTCGGGCTCCTGCTGGCCCTTGGAGCCGCCGAGCACGGCGCCCCCGGCGCCGCCGACCGCGGCGCCCTTGCCGGCGATCTCCCCGATGCGGCCGCCGGTGGCGATGCCGATGGCCGCCCCCACGATCGCCCCCGCCGCGGCCCCGAGCACGGCCCCCTTGCCGGCCTCGGGGGCGAGCTTGCCCCACTCGGTGCTCTTCTCCAGGCGCTTGTAGGCGAGGCCCTGGTCGAGCACGTTCCACAGCTGGGCCTGGTCGTCTACCAGGAAGGTCTGGCTGGCGACGATCTCGATGGGGTCCTGGCCCTGGTGGTCGAAGATCACCTGCACCGGGAGCACCCCCGCTCCCACGATGTCGAAGCCGAAGGCCTCCCGGGCCTTCTCCTGGTCGTCCAGGGGCTGGGCGGCTACCGTGGCCCCGGCGAAGGAGACGGCGTTGGGGTAGGCCGCCGGCAGGCGAAAGGACAGCGGCCGCTGCTCGTACCGGGTGCAAGCGGTCACGGCGAAAAGCGCCGCGAGGGCGACGGCGGCGCGGTGGTTCGGGCGGCGGATCGTGAACATCATGGCATCCCCTGGGTTGCGGCAGCGCCCCCGCCGGTCTACCCTGCCGGCATGGCCACCGCTTCTTCGAACGGCACTTCCTGGGACGAACGGCACGCCCGGGGTGGGTTTCCCCCGCCCCACCCGTGGCTGCGCACCCTGGCCCCCCTGGTCGCCGCGGGGCTTCCGGGCCCCGCCCTAGACGTCGCCTGCGGGCTCGGGCAGAACGCCCTGTGGCTCGCCCGCCTCGGCTGCCCCGCGGTGGGGATCGACGCCTCGGCCACCGCCGTGGCGCGCGCCCGGCGGGAAGCCGAAGTCCGGGGCGTCCCGGCTGCCTTCGAGCGCGTTGAGGTCTCCCCCGGCCGACCCCTGTGCCCTTCTCGGCCGGGACCCTGGGGCGCCGTGGTGGTCACCCACTTCCTCGACCGGTCCCTCTTCCCGACCCTCCTGGGGGCGGTGGCGCCGGGCGGGGTGCTCGCCTACGTCGCCGCCCTCAGCCACCCCCTGCGCCCCCCCGCCGCGCGGCCCCGGCGGCGGGCCTTCCTGCTGGAGCCCGGGGAGCTCCTCGCCCTCACCGCGGGCCTGCTGCCCCTCGCCTACGGGGAGTGGGCCGACGCCGAGGGGGCCGAGGTCGGCCTCCTCGCCCGGCGGCCCGGTCCCTCCGCGGAGGAGACCACCCGCACCATCCCCGCCGTGCGGGCTTAGTCCACCCGCTCGACGCTCGCGACCCCCGGCACCGCCGCCTTGATGGCCGCTTCGATGCCCCGCTTCAGCGTCACCTGGCTCATCGGGCAGCCGTGGCACGCCCCCTTCAGCCGCACCTTCACCACGCCTTCGGGGGTCACCTCCACCAGTTCGGCGTCGCCGCCGTCGGCGCGGAGGTTCCCCCGGACCTTGTCGAGGGCGGCCTGCACCTGGGTCTTGATGTCGCTCATGTCGTTCTCCTGACCGATTTGGTCATTTTGGGTTCGAGAAAGCTGGAAATCTAGCCCCGAGCGGGCCCCGTGTCAAACTCGGTCGAATTCCCACGGGGCGGCGTGGGCTCCGTCCGGCCCTGTTCGCGGGTCGTCACCACGCCGCACACCACCTCGGAACGCCTCCTGGGCGACGACGTCGAGGTGCACCGGGAGGAGGATCTCGGCGCTCGGCTCCTGGGCGCCCAGCTGGCGCGCGAACAGCAGGTTCCAGACCCCGCCGGGCCGTTTTGGCAGGATCACGTGGTCGCAGTGTCTCGGGCCGGAGCGACCACGCATGTCCAAGGGCAACGAAGGGGAACTCATCCCGGTGGGGCGGGCGATCGGTGCCGAGGAGCTGGCGCTGGTTCGGGAGACGGTGGCTGGACTTTGGCCATTAGTCAGCCCGCTATGGCAGCTTGAATGGGCCAAAGTCCAGGGCCGTGAAATTCATCCTTTTGGGGGATGCGGGGGAGCCGCCGGACCGCCTATCCTGAGCGAGCTCGAAGGCGAGTGGCGCGCATCTCCGGGGATTGCAGGAGCCCTGCGGGGCAGGTTCCGAACCAGGCCCCTCCCACCTTTGGGAGGGGCCAACTTTTTTCGGCTCACCGGCTGGCCCCGGCCGGGGTGAGGGCCCCGAAGGGTCAGGCCGCCAGCCGCGACCGCCCGGGGCGGGCGGGGGGGACGGGCGGCTCCTCCCCCGGCGCGCTTCCCGGCGCTAGGCCGACCACGGCGGCGTAGGCGGCCAGGGTCTTCTGCAGCCGCAGGCCCTTGATCAGCGCCAGGGTGGCGACGACGACCCCGGCTGCCGCCGCCAGGGTCACGGGGGAGACGGGTTGTCCCTGGCTGGTGAGGGCGAAGTGGATCAGATCCGAGACGCCGTACACGCCGACCCCAATCAAGAGTGGCACGTAGACGTTGGCGACCAGGGAGTCGCTGCACCATCGGGGCTGGTGGGGCGCTCGACACCCCAGCAGGAGCACGCAGAAGGCAACCGTGGCGAGGCACAGGCAGGTGAGGCCGACGAGCAGGGTCATGATGGCTCTCCGTTCGAGTCGATGCGCCCCTCCCCCCGGGGCCGCGTGCGCGGCGCCACGGGCCGGGAGGGCCGACGGTTAGGGGCCGCCGGACGTTGGCGTGGTTGGGCCGGGACTCGAGGGTGCCGGGGCAGGAGCCGCGCGATGGCCGGCGCTACCTCGGCGGGAGAGGTCTCAGCAGCGCAGGGCGCGGTTGGCCAGGTACCGGGGCGGAGGAACCGCCGGGGGGGGAGACGCTTCGGGGTGACGGCCCTCGCCCCCGGGCACGGCGCCGGTTGCGGACCCGGCGCGGGCCGGGACGCCGGTGCCGGTCAGCTCGGGGGCGCGCGGCGTGCCGCAGGTGAGGGCTATCGAAGCGGCGAGGCCGTCGGCGGCGGTCACGAAGTCCGTCGGGGCGGCGTGGGGCGCCTCGGCCGAGGCGTGTTCGGGGGCGGCTGCCGGGCCGAGCTCGGGGGACGGCGCTTCGAGGCGGGGGGAGCGCAGGAGCAGGGCCAGCAGGCACAGCGCCAGGAGTAGGGGGGCGGCAAGATAGGGTGGGCGTCGGTTCACGGGGTCGCCTCGCTAGTGGCTGAGCGAGAGTCTAGGCTTGGCCCGCCGCGCCGTCAATGGCCTCCCGACGGGGATGGCCTCCCGACGGCGAGCAGCTGGCTGGGTTGACCGCGGGTTGGCGGAAGGAGTACATAGGGTCACCAATCACTCCGTCGGGGAGGGCGCGGATGGGGGGCTCGGGGGTGCTTGAAGCCGACGCAACGAGACCACTCGTGCCGGGGGGCGCGGGTCGCCTCGTTGCGTCTTGGGGTCTCGGCGAAAGCTCCCGGGGCGGGTGACCGGGATGCCACGAGCCGTTAGACGGCTGCCGACCCACGCCCCGAGTCCCCAACGGGCAACCTGCGGCAGTGTTGCCGCCGTGGACTCCCGGCGACGGTTGGGGTTTCCTGGGGCGTGCTTCAGGAGGGTGACGTGACTCCCATTCCCCACGAGATCTACCGGTTTCGGCTCGAGTTCCTCGAGCCCGGGTACCTGCCCGCCTTCAAGGGCTCGACCCTGCGCGGCGCCTTTGGCCACAGCCTTAGGCGGGTGGTGTGCGCCCTGCGAAGCCAGGACTGCCCCACCTGTCTGGTGCGCGAGAGCTGCACCTACCAGCGGGTGTTCGAGACCCGGGTGGACCCGAGTCAGGGGCCCCGCCGGGGGGTGGACGTGGCGCCCCACCCGTACGTGCTGGTGCCCCCTGCCGAAGAGCGCCGAGAGTACGGGCCCGGCGACGGGCTGGAGTGCCGGCTCTTGCTCCTGGGGCCGGCCCTCGGGGCCCTGCCGTACCTGGTGTACGCCTTCCAGGAGCTGGGGCGGTCGGGCCTCGGCGCCCGGCGCACGCCGCTGGCCCTGCGCCGGGTCGAAGGGTTCGGCGCCGAGGGGTGGGGCGCCGTCTACGACGACGGCCGCCTGCGGGTCCCGCGGGTCGAGGCGCCGCCGCCCGAAGCCCCGGCTCTGGACGAGCGCGTCCCGGTGCGCCTCGTCACTCCTCTGCGGGTCAAGGAGCGGGGCGGCTTCCTGCGGGCGCTCGACTTCCGCTCCCTGATGCTCGCGGTGCTGCGCCGCGCCGCCCACTTGGGCCGCTACTACGGCGACGGCAGCGAGCCCCCGATCCGGGAGCTCCTCGACCGCGCCCAGGCCGTCGAGACCGCCCGGAGCGAGCTCCGCTGGCACGACTGGGAGCGGTACTCGAACCGCCAGCAGACCGCGATGCAGCTCGGCGGCCTGGTGGGAGAGGTGGAGTTCCGGGGCGACCTCCGCCCCTTCGCCCCGTGGCTCGCCTGGGCCGAGCGGTTCCACGTGGGCAAGGCCACGAGCTTCGGCCTAGGTCGGGTCGAGTGTACTGGCGGGTGGGGAGGCGACGGGTGAGGGCCGCTAACGCGCTCCTGTGCACCGTGGGCACGAGCCTCGCGGGCCACGTCGAGGCCCTGCCCGAGGTCGCCCCGGCCTGGCGCTCGGGCGACGCGGAGGCGGTGGCCAGGCTCCTGATCGACCTGACCCCGGGCGACCGCAGGGTCGGAGCCGAGATCCAGTCGGTGGGTTCTCTCGTCGGCCGGGGTCACCTCGCCGCCGACGCCCTCGTCGTCCTCTTCCCCTCGGCCACCTCCCCCGGTCGGTTCGTGGCCCGGGTGCTCCACGCCTACTTCCGACGACGGGGCCATCGGGTCGAGGTCCACGAGGTCGACGGGCTGCAAGACGACCACCCGAAGCTCTTCAAGGGCAAGGGGCTCCGGAACCTGGCCAGGCTCCTGTGCCGGGTGGTGCGGGAGCGGGGCGCCGAGCACTGCGCGGTGAACGCTACGGGCGGCTATAAGGCGCAAGTCGCGATCGCGGCGATCCTGGGGCAGGCCCTCGGCGTGCCGGTGTACTACCAGCACGAGCGGTTCGACGAGATCGTGGCCTTCCCGCCCATGCCCGTGAGCCTCGACCAAAACCTGTGGATGCGCTGGAGCGGGCTCTTCGGGGCGCTCGACCGCCTGGAGCTCGTCCGGTGGTCCGACGTCGAGGCCGACTGGGAGCCGCGCCTCGAGCCCCTGGTGGAGCGGGTGGTCCTCGAGGCCGTCGAGTACCTCGACCTCTCCCCCGTGGGCCAGGTGTTCCACGAGTCGTTCCGGGGCCGGCTGCGGGCCGAGCTCGACCGGCTGCTGCCGCCCCCCGCCCCCCCGGCCCGGAAGCGGCCGCCCCGGCTCACCCACCACGGCTGGGGCTCGGCCCGGGAGCCGATCCTCGGGTTCCTGGGCCGCCTGGTGGCCGACTGCCCCTACGTCACGGGGGTCCGCGACACCTACTGGAACCCCGACCTCTCGACCCCAACGCTCTTTCGCCTCAAGGGCGACGGCATCGAGGGCGTCTACTCCGACGGCACCTGGACCGTGAAGCTCGGCGTCGACACCACGGCGGCGACGCCCGGGCAGCGGGAGGCGTGCGTGGCGGATCTGAATGGGCGGGTGGAGGGGTGGGGGTGAGAGCGGCGCCGACGGCGGCGCCCCCGCGGGCGGGGGCGGGCTACAGGCCCGACGACCGATGGGCCTCCATGTACACGCGCAGGGCCGCGTTGATCCGGCGCTCGAAGTGGCCGCCACCCTGCCGAAACCACCCCACCACGTCGGGGTCCAGGTGGAGCGTCATGGTCACCGGTTCGCCCGCGGGCCACAGCGCCGCCCGCCGGAAGAACCCCACGCCCAGGGGGCCGACCTCGTCGGTGTCCACGTCGGCGTCGTTCATCGCGTCAACCCGGTCCCATTCGGTCCCTGAGCTCTCGTTCGAACTGTTCTCGTTCATGGGTCAAGGCCTTCCGCATCGAGATGATCCGCAACGCGCCGCCGCGCTCGGCGAACGCCACCACCACCGCCCGGCCCCGCACGAGACCGATGCCGAGCCAACGGTCCTCGCCATACTCCCGCCGGTCGTCGGGGGCGACCAGCATCGCCCCACGAAACAGCTCGGGGGCGTCCGCGAAGTCGAGCCCGTGCTTTCGCACGTTCGTGGCCCGCTTCCGTTCGTCCCACTCGAAGCGCAGGGGAGAAGAGTAGTCGGGCCCCTCCCCGCAGGCAAGGCTCACCCGCGGCCCTGGGGACCGACGTGGGCCGGCGACCGGGGCGAGCTGAGGGGCCTACACCGCCAGGTACTCGGCCGAGGCGTGGGGCTCGGGGATCGGCAGCCCATCCTCGGCCAGGCCATCCAGGTGGAGGCGGATCGCCTCGGCCATGGCGCGCTCGGCGTCGACCCGGGTCTTGCCCGTGGCCACGCAGCCGGGCAGGTCGGGGGCGTACGCCGAGTAGGTGCGGCCGGCCTTTTCGATCACGATCAGGAAGCGGTGCATGGTCAGCGCCTCCCCTTGAGCTGGGCCTGTTTGAGGATCCGGATCGCGTCGCGCACTTTCACGGGGTGGTCCCTCGGGGCGGCAGGGGCGACGGTGGCCAAGGGCCGGTGTGGCAGGGGCGGCAGACCGGGTCAAGGCGCGGGGGCGGCGCCGCGGGCCCTGACGGGCCCAAGCGAACGAAGGAGGAATGACGGTGACCGAGCTTGAACAGGTGGTGCTCGGGGCTCTGCTCCACGACGTCGGCAAGCTGCTGGAGCGCGGCGAGTTGCTGGGCGAGTACCGCACCGACCCGTACCAGCAGCAGGCGGACTGTCGGCTGCGGCGCGAGGGGTACTACAGCCACAAGCACGTGCTCCACACCCGACGGTTCTGCGAGGTGCTGGCCGAAGCGGTACCGGCGCTCCGGCCCGCCCAGGGTCAGCGGGCCGGGGGCGCCGACCAGCACTGGATCAACCTCGCCGCCCGCCACCACGTCGCCTCCACGCCCCTCGAGAAGCTGGTGAGCTTGGCCGACCACCTCTCGAGCGCCGAGCGTGAGGAGGGCGAGGTCTACGAGCGGCGCATCCACCAGCGCACCCTCCTCGAGCCGGTGCTCGAGCGCGTGTCCCTGTCGGGCCACGGGCGCGATACGGCGAGCCGCCAGCCCCTAGTCGAGCTGCTAGCCGAGGGCGACGGGGAGTTCCCCCGACCTGTCGGCCAGTTCGCCCCGGCCCTTCGTCAGGAAGGGGGCGCCTGGCTCAGCTCCACCTCCCTCGCGGCCGACTACCAGGTCCTGGGAGAAGGGCTCCTGGGCCAGCTCCGGCGCCTGCCCCAGCCCGCCACCGCGAGCCCCGCGGCCGTGCGCTCCCTGGTCCACACCCTGCTCGCGGTGTTCGAGCGCTACCTCGTCCACGTGCCCTCCGCGACCAACGTGCTCCACCCCGACGTCTCGCTCTACGACCACCTGCGGGTGACCGCGGCCATCGCCGAGGGGCTGTACCGGCACCACCAGGGCCGGGGCACCCTCGACGTCGCGGGGACCGTGCCCCCGGCCGAGGCGGCGCCCTGGCGCCTGGTGTGCGGCGACCTGTCGGGCATCCAGGCCTTCCTCTACCGGCTCACCGCCAAGGGGGCCGCCCGGGGGCTGCGGGGCCGGTCCCTGTTCGTCCAGCTCCTCAGCGACGCGGTGTCGAGCTTCCTGCTGCGCCGCCTCGAGCTCTTCCCCACCGCCCGCATCTACAGCTCGGGGGGCAAGTTCTACCTGCTCGTCGCCGACTGCCTCGAGGCGCCCCTGCGCGCCGCCGTCGGCGAGGTCAACGCCTGGCTGCTCGAGGAGCTCGGGGGCGATCTCTCCCTCGGAGTCGGCGTCGCCCCGGTGGGGGCCGCCCACTTCGAGGGGGGTCGCATGGGCGAGTGCTGGAAGGCCGCCAACGAAGACCTGCTGCGCGACCGCCTCCGCCGGTTCGGCGGGCTGGTCGAGGCCGACCCCGGGGCGTTCTTCGCCCCCGGGGCGGTCCACCCCGACGGCGCCTGCCAGGTCTGCGGCCGCGACGACGCGGGGGCGTCCTTGGCGCAGCACGGGGGGCGCGCCGCCTGCTCCCGCTGCCGCGACCTCGAGCGCCTGGGCCAGTCCCTGGCCCGGGCCCAGGTGTTCTTCTGGGCCTGGGGAGACGACCGGCGGGTCGCCGCCGATCGCCTGGGGGCCGAGAAGCCGTTCGCCTTTCCGGGGCTCGGGTGCGACCTCTACGTGCTCGGGGCGGAGCCGCGGTTCGGCGCCGCCGATCGCCTGGAGGGCTCCCTCGCCGAGGCCCTGGGCACCGCCGACGCCTGCCACCCCAACCCCCACGGCTACGCCTGTGGGTTCCGGCTCCTGGGCCGCTGGGATGTGGCCAAGCCGTCAGGCGACTGGGAGTTCGACGACTTCGCCGAGGGAGCCCAAGGCGTCGGGCGCCTGGGCGTCCTGCGGCTCGACGTCGACAACCTGGGCGAGATCTTCGTGCGCGGCCTCCATTTCCCCTCGGCCGGCGGCCGCACCCAGGAGGTGGCCTCCCTCTCCCGGGTGGCCACCCTGTCGCGGCAGCTCGCGGCCTTCTTCGCCGGGCACCTGCCCCGCCTGCTGGCCGAGTTTCCCCGCACCCAGATCATCTACTCGGGGGGCGACGACGTCTTTCTGCTGGGCTCGTGGGACGAGCTGCCCGACGTCGCCTGGGCGATCCGGCGGGAGTTCTCCCGCTACTGCGGCGGCAACCCCGCCTTCACCCTGTCGGGGGGGCTCGCCCTGGTGGGCGGCCGGTACCCGATCTCCCGGGCCGCCGAGCTGGCGGGTGACGAGGAGCGCGCGGCCAAGGCCTTGCGGTGGAAGGGGGGCACGAAGGACGCCGTCTCCCTCCTCGAGACCCCGATCCCCTGGCGCGACTACCCGGCGGCGGTGGCCCTACGCGATCGCATCGCGGCCGTGGCCCGCGAGCCGGGGGGCCGGGCCCTGATCGGGCGGCTGAGGCACGTGGTGCTGGCCCAACAGGAGTTCCGGCGCCGCGAGCTCGAGGCGGGCGCCCGCAGCCTGGACGAGATCCGCGAGCTCGCCCACTGGCAGCGGTGGCGCTGGCAGCTCGTGTACAACCTGCGACGGCTGGGGGCGCGACGCCGGGAGTGGGAGGAGCGCCTCAAGGCCATCGAAACAGCCATCTTCACCAGCCGCATCGACGGCGACGAGACGGCGCTGCCGGTGCTCGAGTGGCTACAGCTACCGACGAGATGGGCGGAGTTACTGACGCGAAAGGAGGACTCGAGATGAACGGCCACCGAACCCACCCCCAGCACCCCGGCGGCGGCCGGGGCCCGGGGCGCGCCCGCGACG
>JBBIIA010000060.1:0-2484 GCA_037446775.1 Deltaproteobacteria bacterium | reverse complement strand
GGCCGAGAAGATCAAGGGCTTCATGGCTCGCGACGACACCGCCGCCGACATGGTGCGGGAGACCGAGGCCCTGGGGCGGCGGCTCCAGGAGAACTACGTCACCACCTCCCAGATCCGCAACGCCTACGGTTCGATGAAGAAGATGGAGCTGGCGGGGTGGGAAGGAGACCGGACCCTACGGCAACTCCTGCTCATGAAGCCCCGGCTGGCCTACGCCGCCAGCCGCCAAAAGGGCGTCGGCGACCTCAAGACCGTCCTGTCCCACGCCATCGACGCGGTGGCCGACGCCCCCGAGGCCGAACGGGCCGCGCGGTTCGGGCGCTTCTGCCAGTTCTTCGAGGCCATCCTCGCCTACCACAAGGCCGCCGGAGGGAAGTAGCCATGACCGACGCGAGCAACGGCACCGTTCGAACCAAGATCTTCGTCCGCGGCACCCTGGTGGCCAAGACCGGCCTCCACATCGGCGGCAACTCGGTGGGCATGGCCATCGGCGGCGCCGACGCCGTGGTGGTCCGAAACCCCCTCACCAACGAGCCCTACGTGCCCGGCTCGTCGCTCCGGGGCAAGATGCGCTCGCTCCTGGAGCGGGTGCGCGGCCCCGAGGCCGCCTCCAACGGCGAGGGTGGCTACCGCATCACCCACCGGGGCGAGGCCCTGTGCGGCGAAGACCCCAACACCCGGCTCGGCCGGCTGTTCGGGGTGGCCGCCGAGCGGGAGGGCACGCCCAGCCGCCTCATCGTCCGCGACGCGCCCCTCACCCGGGGGAGCGCCGCGGAGCTCAAGCGGGCCCCCAACACCGACATGCCCATGACCGAAGTGAAGACCGAGGTCTGGATCGACCGGATCACCTCCATGGCCAACCCCCGGCAGACCGAGCGGGTGCCCGCCGGGGCCGAGTTCGAGCTCGAGCTGATCCTCACCCTCCTCGAGGGCGACGACGCCGGGGAGTACCTGGGCCTGGTCTACGAAGGGCTGCGCCTGGTAGAGGCCGACGCCCTGGGGGGCAAGGGGTCGCGGGGGTACGGGCAGGTCAAGTTCGTGGTGCGCGAGGTGGTCGAGCGTACTGCGGCCCAGTACCGCAGCGGCGCGGCCGGGGGCCCCCTGGCGGGCCACGAGATCCCGGCGGAGCTCACCGCGGCATCGGCGGGGTGACGCCATGCCCACCTACCTCCTGGAGCTCCGGGGGCCGTTCCACGTGGACGGCCGGGGCACCACCTCCTACGAGGCGGCCGACCCCTTCGTCCGGTCCGATACCCTGAGCGCCGCCGTGCTCTCCGCCTGGGCCCAGCTCGACCCCGCGGGCGCGGCGGAGCGGGCCGCGGCGCCGCCGTTCCTGGTGTCGTCGGCGTTCCCTTACTACGGCGCCCTGCGGTTCCTGCCCCGGCCCGCGTCCACCCGGGCCCTGGCCCTGCCCGAGCACCGCCTGCGGGAGGCCAAGGCCCTAAAGGGGGTGCGCTGGCTCGACTGGGACCTGTGGTGTCGGGCCGTGCTGGGCGATCTCTCCTGGACCGAGCCCGCCCACCGCCGCGACCTGCCGGGGGGGCTCGCGGTCTACGCCCCTGCGGTCGGCGAGCTGCCCGGCGATCCCGGCGGCTTCTTCCTCTGGGCCGAGGAGGAGCGGCCGCGCATCGCCGTGGACCGGGGCGGCGGCCACGCCGCCGACCAGCTCCTGTTCCCCTTCGCCCGGGTCCACTATCGTCCGGGAGGGGGCCTGTACTTCCTCGCCCGGTTCCCCGACCCCCGGGCCCGGGCCGGCTTCGAGGCGGCCCTGTCGTGGCTCGGCGACAGCGGCCTGGGGGCCGACCGCTCCAGCGGCAACGGGCAGTTTGCCTGGCGCCGCGACCCCTCCTTCGAGCTCCCGGCCCCCGGTACCGAGGGGCGCGCCGTGGCCCTGTCGCTCGTCAACCCGGCCCCCGAGGACGCGGCCGAGGGCTGGCTCGACGGCGCGGCGTTCGAACTGGTGCGCCGGGGCGGCTGGGTCGCAGGCACGACGCGGCGGCGCAACCCGGTGCGGATGTTTGCCGAGGGTAGCCAGTTCCGGCGCCCCCTCCGGGGCCAGGTGGTCCCGGTCGGCACCCACCCCGCCGGCCACCCGGTCTACCGGGACGGCCGCGGCTTCTTCGTCGGCACGGGAGGGTAGGCCATGTCCCCAACTGGAACCGAGTCGTGGCAGCTCTCGGCCGAGGTGCTCACCCCCCTGCACGTGGGCAGCGGCTTCACCCTGCTCCGCGACAACGACTACGTCGTGCGCGACGGCGCCCCCTTCGTGGTCGACCTGGAGCGCACCCTGGCTGACCTGGCCGAGGGCAACGCGGACCTGACGGCGGTCCTGGGCCCCGGCGGCCGCCTGCCCGACCTGGTCAAGGTGTGCGGCGCCGACCACGGCTACCCGCTGCCGGCCTTCGGGGCACTGGACGGCGACCGGGTCCGGGGCGTCGCCGAGGTGCGGGGGCACATCAAAGACGCCTTCTTCCGACCCTATCT
>JBBIIA010000059.1:0-23304 GCA_037446775.1 Deltaproteobacteria bacterium | reverse complement strand
CCCCCGGCCCCCCTCGGCCCCTCCGGCGGCGGAGGCGCCGCCCCCGGCCCCCGCCCGGATCCCCGCGGCGCCCGCCTACGGCGAGAACCCGGCCCCCGTCTACCCCCGCCTCGCCCGACGCCGGGGCCAGGAGGGGGAGGTGGTGCTGCGGGTGCGGGTGGGGATCCACGGCGCCGTCCTCGATCTGGCCGTGGAGACGAGCTCGGGCCACGACCTTTTGGACCAGGCGGCCCTGGAGGCGGTACGCGCCTGGCGCTTTCGTCCCGGTCGGCTCGGCGACGAGGCGGTGGAGGGGGAGGTCCGGGTGCCGGTGCGCTTCGAACTCGCGGGGGGCAACTGAGCGCCGGGATGCTCGGTGCCCAGGGAAAGACCGAGCGGGAGAAGGGGGCTCCTGTGCCACCCACGCGTTGGCCCGGGGGCCTGTCCTCCTTCCCCCTCCTGCATTGGATCCCCCGGGAAACCGCTCAGGCTCCCTCCGGCTCCTTGACCCGGTAAACGCCACCGTGGGCCTCGGTGTCGCGGCGGTGGGCGGCGAGATCCGCTGCCACCGCGTCGATCTTTCCACCGAGGGTCGAGTTTACGCTCTGGATGAGGAAGAGGAGGTGCTCGTCGCGTTCTCTCGACTCCTCGGCCAGCCGGTCCATCCGCTGGCGCAAGGCCCCGTGGCCCTCGATCACCAGGTCGAACTTCCCGTTGATGTCTTCGAGCAGGATCTCCAGGTGGTCCTTCTCCATCGCAACCCCTCCTCGGTCTTCCCCCCGAGGGCCGACGTACTCTATCCGGCGGTCGTTCGGGGGGTCAAGCCCGGGGGAGTCAGCCCGGGGGAGTCCGCGGCACCTGGGGGGAGCGCAATCTGGCGCGTTGCGAGAAGCGATCGGTACCGAGACCAGAAGGAAAGGCTGGGGGGACAGGCGCGCTATCCTTGCTATCCCGCCCCCCTATCCCGCCCCCCTATCCCGCCCCCCTATCCCGCCCCCCTATCCCGTCTCCCTATCCCGTCTCCCTATCCCGTCTCCGTACCCTTCCCGGGGCTCGGGCGGGAGGTAAGCGCGACTCCCAGGGCCACCAGGGCCCACCCCGCGAGCTTTGGCGCGGTCACCGGCTCCCCCAACACCAGCCGGGCGAGGACCAGGGCGAAGCCCGGCACCAGGTAGATGAACACCGAGGCGCGGGCGGCCCCCAGGACCACGACCCCCTCCGAGAACCACAAAAACGCCACCGCCGAGCTGAAGATGCCCATGAAGGCGAGGGCGGCCCAGGCGACCCCCGGGGCGGCAAAGGCCCCGGTCAGGGGGGCTTCGGCGGCGGCGGCGACGGCGAGGAGCGGGGTCCCCACGGCAAAGGCCCCGAGGGTGGCGGTGAGGGGGCTCACCGCCCGGAAGACCAGCTTGCCGAGGAGGACGTACCCGACCCAGCACAGGACGGCGCCCCCCAGGTGGCCGGCCCCGGGCCCGAGGTCGAGCTGTGCCAGGCGGGCCAGGTGCCCCCCGGTCAAGACCACCAGGGCGCCGCTGGCGGCGAGGGCGAAGCCGACGACCCGGGAGGGGGAGAGGCGCTCCCCCAGGAGCGCCGCGGACAGCAGCGCGGTCAGGGCCGGGTTGGTGGTGATGACCAGGGCGGCGGCTCCCGCCTCGGCCAGGGCCAGGCCCCGGAAGAAGAGGGCGTTGTAGGCGAAGATGCCGGTGAGGCCGAGCGCCGCCAGGCCTCCCCACCCCCGGGCCGAGCGGGGCCAGGCCCGGGGGCCCTCGCGCCACGCCCACAGGGCCAGGAGCGCCCCGGTGCCCACGGCAAAGCGCCAGAAGGCCGTGGTCACGGGTGGCAGGTGGGCCAGGGCCACCTTGCCCGCGACGAAGGCGCCGCCCCAAAAGAGGGCGGCGAGGGTGAGCTTGAGGTAGGGGGATCGGGTCGCCACGGCACCTCCGGTCGGGGAGCGGGGATGCTAGGCCCCAGCGGCCCCGGGGCGCAAGCCCGGCGGCCCCGTGCCAAGGTCCTTGACCGGCGGGTGGGGGCCGGGGTAGGAGAGGGCGGTGCCACCCCCGACCAGGAGGACCCGGATGGCCGTGCTGGAGCTGCGAACGTATGCCGGCGCCCCCGGGCCGCCGGAATCCCTGGTGCGCCTCACCCACGTCATCTACGGCCTGCACGCCTTTAGCGCCCTCACCGGCTTGATCGGGGCGGCGTTCATCGTCACGGCGTTTCTCACCGGGTGGCCGTCGCTCATCGCGGTGATCCTCAACTACGCCCGGCGCTCCGCCGCCCGGGGGACCTACCTGGAGTCCCACTTCCGCTGGCAGATCCGGACCTTCTGGTTCGCCCTCCTGTGGATGCTCGTGGCCCTCCTGTTCGCCTTCACCGTGGTCGGCCTGCCCCTCGCCTGGGGGCTTGCCCTGGCGGTGGGGGCGTGGGTGCTGTACCGCATCGGCCGGGGATGGCTCCGGCTCACCGATCGAGCCCCGGTCCTTCCCTGAGGTTCGCCGGCCCCGACCCCGTACCCTCTTGCCCGCTGGAGGATCCCATGGACACCCCGACCCGCGCCGACGCCTGGGCGCTATTGACCGCCCACGTGACCAACGAGACCCTGCGCCGCCACGCCCTGGCGGTGGAGGCGGCGATGCGCCACCTGGCCCGGAAGCGGGGCGCCGACGAGGAGCTGTGGGGCGCCGTGGGGCTGGTGCACGACGTGGACTACGAGCGCTTCCCCGAGGAGCACTGCCACCGGGCCCCGGAGCTCCTCCGCGCGGCCGGGTGGCCCGAGCCCCTGGTGCGGGCGGTGGTTTCCCACGGGTGGGGGATCTGCACCGACGTGGAGCCGGTGAGCGACCTGGAAAAGGCCCTGTACGCGGTGGACGAGCTGACCGGCCTGGTGGCGGCGGCGGCCCTGGTGCGGCCCTCCCGCAGCGTCTTGGACCTGGAGGCCAAGAGCGTCAAGAAGAAGTGGAAGGACAAGGCCTTTGCCGCCGGGGTCGATCGGGGGGTGATCGAGAAGGGGGCGGCGCTGCTGGGGGTGGAGCTCTCGGAGCTGATCGCCGACGTGATCGAGGGGATGCGACGGGAGGCGGACGCCCTGGGCTTGCGGGGGACCCTGTAGTAGGCGCTCGGTCGAAACGGTGGTTGGGCGGCAGCGAGGGTTCGCACCAGCCCGGCGAGCTCCGCGTCAGAGCAGTGTGGCTGCGTCGCGCGGATCTCGGCCGCCGTGGCCGCCCGCTACGCCTCCACGGGAGCCCCGTTCCGGCCACCGGGCGGGGCGCTCCCGGGGCCTCACCGGACCCCCCGCCCCTCCCGGCGGATGGCCGCGGCCACCGCGGCGGCCCGGGGGTGGCCGGGGAGGTCCTCCAGGGCCACGGGGCCCTTGCGCTGCCAGTTGGGGTGCTCGTCCAGGGTGGCGGGGAGGTTGTGCATCTCCACCTCGCCCACCAGGTCGTCGAGGTTGGCCAAAAGGAGCGCGGCGGGGGTGCGGGCGAGGTAGGCGTGGACGGCGGGGGCCAGGGCGTCGAAGTGGCGCGGGTCGACCTCGGGGGCGACCGGGACCCCCGGGGGCAGGAGGCCCTCGGCCGCCAGGGCGGCGAGGAGGGCTTGGCGGTCCCGGCCGCGGCCTTCGGCTTCGGCGGCGGCTGCTTCCGGGGTCGGGTACTGGGCCAGGGCGGCCTTCACCCGGAGGTCTCGGCCGAGCCAGAAGCCGTCCAGCGGGGGCAGGTCGTGGGTGGAGACCGATACCAGGGCCGGGCGGGGGAAGTCCTGGGGCGCGCGGTAGGCGCCGTCGGCCCCCTTCTCGAAGATCAGCAGACGGTAGGAGAGAAAGCCGCTCGCCATCAGGTCGCGGCGCACCTCGTCGGGGACGGTGCCGAGGTCCTCGCCGATCACCAGGCAGCGCTCCTGGCGGCTGATCAAGCGCAGGAGGGCCAGGAGCTCCTGGGGCCGCTCGGCCACGTAGGCGCCCTCGGCGGCGGGGCGGTCGCCGGGCACCCAAAAGAGGCGCCACAGGGCGAGCACGTGGTCGATGCGCAGGGCCCCGGCGCGCCGGGCGTTGCGGGCCACGGTCTCGCGGAAGTAGGCGTAGCCCGAGGCCCGGTGGCGGTGGGGGATGGCGGGGGGGACGCCCCAGCGCTGCCCCATCAGGGAGAAGGGGTCGGGGGGGGCGCCCGCCGAGGCGCTAAGCGCCAGCACGTCCTGGAACACCCAGGCGTCGGCGCCGGCGGGATCGACCCCGAGGGCGAGGTCGAGGTACAAGCCGACGGCCATCCCCGCCGACACGGCTCGGGCCTGGGCCCGGGCGAGCTGCTCCTCGGCCACCCACTGGGTCCAGGCAAAGAACGCCACGGCGTCTCCGTTGGCCCGGCGAAAGGCCGCCACCCCCGGGGCCCGGGGGGAGCGCAGCGCCGCGGGCCACTCGGGCCACGGCCCCGGGTGGAGTTCGTGGAGGGCGCAGAAGGTGGCGAAGTCCTCCAGGGCGGGGCCCTGGGCCGCGCGCCAGGCGCGAAAGGCCGCGCCCCGGGGGCCGTCCCGGTGGTCTCGGCCGAAGGCCCCAAAGCACGCGGCCAGGAGCCGCCGCTTGAGGGCCCAGGCGGGCCCGTGGTCCACCAGCGCCGTCCCCCGCAGGCGGGCGAGCTCGGCGGTCACCGCGGGGGCGGCGAACAGCGCCCGGACCTCCGGGGCCGCGGCTTCCGCCAGGGCGTCCACCGCCACCAGGGCGGGGTTGAGGAAGGCGCGGCTCACCGGGAAGTAGGGGCTGATCCCGTAGGGGGCCTCATTGCCCAGGGCGTGGAGCGGCAGGACCCCCAAGAGGTCCGCCCCGAGGCCCGCCGCCCACTCGGCGAGGCGGGCCAGGTCCTCGAAGTCCCCCACGCCGCCGTTGCGGGCGGAGCGCACCCCGTACAGGGGGAGGTTGATCCCCCACAGGCGCTCCCCCCGGGCCAGGGCCGCGGGCTCGTGGCCCCGGGGGGGGGAGACCACCAGGAGGGTCTCGCCGCCGACTGCGGCGCCCCCGGCCCGGGCTTCGACCCGAACCGGGTGGAGGCCGAGGGGCAGCGGGGTGAGCAGGCGCCCGGTCAGCTCCACCCGGCCCGGCTGGTCGGGGCAGGGGGCGCGGGCGGCGCCGAGGAGGGCCTGGGGCCCGTTCGGGGCCTCCAGGGTGAGGGTCCAGGGCCCCGGGGCCTCGGGCACGGTGGCGGCGATTTCCTGGGGGGCGTCGGGAAGCACGGCGGTGACCGGGGGGACCGGCGGGGCAGGGCCGGGGTCGCCGAGGGCAGCCAGGAGCGCTTCGAGGGAGGCGGGGGAGGCCGGGTGGTAGGCGCCCCACAGGTCGAAAAACCCCTCGGACACCCCTGCCTGACGGGCTCGGGCGCGCAGGGTGTCCGCGTCGGTCATGGGGCCTCCGGGGGTCAGTCGATCCACAGGCCCCGGGTGAAGCGCGGGTCGGGGAGCTCGTCGGCGGCGAGGCGGCCGAACTCGTCTTCCAGGAGCCCGAAGCACTCCGCCACGAACTCCCGGAGGTGGGGCTGGTTCGCCGCCGAGATCGGGGTCACCGCCTGGGACCACTCCACCGCCGACTCCAACAGCCCCACCCGCACCCGGCGGGGGGGGAGGTCGCTCTCCCACACCCGGCCCAGGGCCTGGGAGACCTCGGCCCGGGCGACGGGGGCGAAGCGGAAGCCCCGGCCCAGGGCGGCGTTGACCAGGGCGGTCAAGAAGACCGTCGTCCCCTTCAGGTTCTCGGTGTCGAGGCGGACCACGGCCTCCTTGAGGTCTGTGAGGCGCAGGTCGACCACCGAGAGGAGGAACTGGCCGAGGAAGTCGGCCTTGGCCACCAACCCGGCGGCCCGGTCCACCTCCCCGAGGGTGCGAAACAGCCGACACGGGGCGGGCTCGCCGTCTCCCACGTACCACAGGGGATGGGGGCGCAGAAGGCCGTCCACGGTCTCCGGCAGGGGCGGATCCAGGAACAGCAAGCGCTCCTTGTGCCCCTGGGGCCAGCCCTTGCGGAACAGGCGCTGGGCCTGGGTCCGCACCGCCCGCACCCGGGTCCAGCCCACTCGAAACAAGCTCTGGAGCCAGTGGCGCTCCAAGAGCCGGGCCGCCTCCTCCTCGTCGTAACCGCACAGGGCCTCCAGGCCGATGGCGGTGTAGGCGGCCACCTTGCGCAGGGCGTGTTCGAAGGAGTCGGTCCGGCCCAGGGGGAACCGGTCGGCGACCACGACCTTGTTGGTCAGGTAGGCGAGCTCGGCCCGAAACGGGTCGGCGGCGCTGGACCCCTCCAGGTGCCGCAGGGCCCGGGCTAGGAGATCGGGGGCCTGGCCCGCTTGGAGGAGGGGGTAGCGCGGGGGGCGGCTCCGGCTCGGCGCCGGTCCGGCCCCCGGCCGCACCGGGAGGTCGTCGGGGCCCCGGGCCTCGAGCTTTGCGTACACCTCCATCGCTTCTTCCCACTCGGGGAGCCCCCGCAGGGCGAGGCGCCGACCCCGCTCCTCGCGGCAGTTCTCTTCGAACTCGGCGTCCAGGTCCCCCAGGAGCGCCTCCAGGAGCTGCCCGTACCGGGCCCCGTCCGCGGCGCGCAGGGCGTGGAGAAAGCCGCGCACCAGGGGCTCGTGGGCCTCCCGCACGGCGAGGAAGTGGACGCCGTCCACGGTGAGGGGGGCCCGGCCCGGCAGGTCCTGGAAGGGGTCCCGGTCGTCGGCGGCGACGTGGACCCGCGCCACGCTCCCCAGCAGCAGGGCCCAGGTGGTGACGTCGAGCTGGCGGAGCCAGCGGGCCAGGGGGACCGGGTCGCAGGCGTTGAGGTTGGCGAGCCACGTGGCCGCCCGGGAGGCGGAGAAGGCGTCCTTGTCCCACAGCTCGAGGTCGAGCACGAACGCCACCTGCTCGGCGGTGGCGCAGCCGAGCACCGCGGGGAGGTCGGCGGGGTCGAGGTCCTTGAGGGTGAAGTACAGCTCCTCCGGGGGGAGTGCCGCCACTACCGCCGCCATTCGGGCGGACTCCAGGAGGAGCTCCCCGCGGTCGGCGCCGCGCCGGGCGAGGACCGCCTCGACCTCCTGGGAGAGGGCGGAGGGCAGGGGAGCGGGGGAGCGAGGGGGCCTAGACCCGGCCATGGGCACCTCCGGCTACGGGGACGGTCCGCGACAAAGCCCAGGGTAGCACGGGCCCCGCGGCCCCTGCCAGCGACACGACGGGGGCCTTGACCGGATGGGGAGGGCCGGATCGACCGGATGGATGGGACCGGGTTGGGGAGAGTCGGACCCCGATCCAAGACCCTATCCTGGCCATCCTGTTATCCGGTCAAAAGAACCCCCGTCAGGCTCCGTCGGCGTCTCCGGAGGGATTGGGGCAGAGCGGTGGCTCCGGACCGCCACCCGAACCCCATCCTGACCATCCTGTTATCCGGTCAAAAGAACCCCCGTCGGGCTCCGTCGGCGTCTCCGGAGGGATTGGGGCAGAGCGGTGGCTCCGGACCGCCACCCGAACCCCATCCTGACCATCCTGTTATCCGGTCAAAAGAACCCCCGTCAGACTCCGTCGGCGTCGTCCTCCAAAACCATGCGGATGGCGCCCCGGGGGCAGAAGGCGGCGCAGATGCCGCAGCCCTTGCAGTAGTCCAGGTCGATCTCGATGGCCCCGGTGTCGGCGCGGCGGGTGATCGCCAGGTCGGGGCAGAGCAGCCGGCACAGGTCGCACGCCTCGCAGGAGCGGGCGCCGAGGCAGCGCATGGCCTCCTCGGCGGCCCCCGGGGGGGCCGGGGCGGGGTCGAGGGTGCAGTCGCGGTTGAGGGCGGTCACGGGGCCACCTCCAGGGTTGCGAGGATGCGCCGGGCCGCGGCCCGGCCCGAGGCCATGGCGTCCACGGCGTAGCCCGGGCCGGTCACCCCGTCCCCGGCGCCAAAGAGGCCGGGGCGGCCGGTTACCTGGCCGTCCGGGCCGAGGCGCAGCCGGCCGTCGGGGCCCCGGGCCTCGGGGGGCAAGAAGGGGTGTTCGGGGGTCTGGCCGACGGCGGCGATCACCCACGAGGCGGTGAGCTCCTCGACCCGGTCCGTGGGGCGCACCGAGGGCCGCCCCGAGGCGTCGGGGGGGCCGAGCTCGGTGGCGCGGCCGGCGAAGCCGACCACCCGGCCGTCCCGGCGCCGGATCGCCTCGGGCTGGGTGAGGAAGGTGAACGCGATCCCCTCGGCCTCGGCTTCGGCGACCTCCCCCGGGTCCCCGGGGAGCTCGGCCCGGCCCCGCCGGTACACCACCCGCACTACCCCGGCGCCCCGGCGCCGGGCGGCCCGGGCGGCGTCGAGGGCGACGTTGCCGCCCCCGACCACCAGCACGGTGCCGCCGAGCTCGGGCCCGTCCCCCCGGTTGAAGGCCCGGAGAAACCCGAGGGCGTCCAGGCACCCCGGCCCGTCCCAGCCGGGGACGGCGAGCCCGGCGCCCCCCTGGGCCCCGAGCGCCAAGAGCACCGCGTCGGCCTCCGCGGCCAGGGCGTCGAGGTCGGCGGGAGTGGTCACCGCCCGGCCGGTCTCGGCCCGCACCCCCAGGCCGAGGATGGTCGCCACCTCCCGGTCGATCACCTCCCGGGGGAGGCGGAAGGCGGGGATGGCGAGGCGCAGCATGCCCCCGAGCTCGGCGGCGGCCTCCACCACGGTGACGGCGCAGCCCGCCAGCGCCAGGTCGTGGGCCGCCGTGAGGCCCGCCGGGCCCGAGCCCACCACGGTCACCCGCTTGCCGTTGCTCGGCTGCGTACGGCCCCGAAGCCAGGCGGCGACCTCCGCCGGGTGGTCCCGGTCGTAGGCGGCGGCCAGTAGCTTCAGCTCCCGGATGCGCACCGGCGCGTCGAGGCCGCCGCGCACGCAAGCGGCCTGGCAGGCGTGGTTGCACAGGGTCCCGCAGACGGCGGGCAGGGGGTTTTCCTGCCGGATGGTAAAGAGGGCCTCGCGCCCCTCGCCCCGGGCGAGCTGCCCCAGGTACTCCCGCACCCGCTGCCCCAGGGGGCAGGCGGCCTGGCAGGGGGGGCGGTCCCCCGGCGGGGGGAGGGCGGCGCCCCGGTACACGGCGCCGCGCACGGTGGTGGGTTCGGCCCGCAGATCGGGCAGGGCTTCGGCGGGGCACGCCCGCAGGCACACCCCGCAGCTCTGGCAGGCGGCTCGGTCCACCACCGGGCGGACGATGCGTCCCAGTTGGGCCATGGTCAGGTCTCCTGTGTGAGGCCGAGCCGGGCGAGCCAGGGGGCGAGCAGGGGGGCGGCCGCGGCCCGGGCCGCGTCCCCCAGGGCGAGGCCGACCTCCAGGGCCCGGCGGTTGGCGTCGCGAAACCGCGCGTCGACCCCCTCGGCCACGGCCCCGGCCAGGGCCTCCCGGCCGACCAGGCCGGTGATCGCCACGGTGGCCGCGAGCATCACGATGTTGGCGGCCTGGCGGCTGCCGAAGCGCTCCACCGCCGCGGCGGTGGCCGCCACCGGCAGGTGGGGCCGGGGGTCGCCGGGGGCGGGGGTCACTGCCGGGTGGTCGACGATGGCGAGCCCCCCGGGGGCGAGCCCCTTGCGGTACAGCTGGTACGCCTCGGGGGCCATGGCCACCAGCAGGTCGGCGGCGACCACGTGGGGGTAGTCGGCCGGCTCCCGAGCGATCACCACCTCGGCCCGGCACCCCGAGCCCCGGGCCTGGGCCCCGTAGGAGTTGGCCCCCGCGGCCCAGTACCCCTCGCGGATGGCGGCCTCTCCCAGGAGCCCGCCGATCAAGAGGATGCCCTGGCCGCCAAAGCCGCACAGGCTCACCTGCACCGCGTCTCTCATGGCACGAACTCCCCGCAGACGACCCGGGTCGCCCGCTCGGTCGCGGGCAGGGCCGCGGCCTCCTGCCGGGTGACCAGGGACCCCTGGAGCTGTTTCATCAGCATGGCCACGTCGCCGACCCGGTTGCGGCGCCCGTACTGGGTGGGGCACGGGGACAGGGCCTCGATGAAGGCGAAGCCCGGGGTCGAAAGCGCCCGCTCGATGGCCCCCTGCAACAAGAGCGGCTGGACCACCGCGTAGCGGGCCACGTAAGCGGCCCCGGCGGCTTCCACCAGGCGGCACAGGTCGAAGGGGCGGTAGGGGTTCCCCTGGGGGGTGGTGGCGCTCAGGGCTCCCTGGGGGGTGGTGGACGCCACCTGGCCCCCGGTCATGCCGTAGATCTGGTTGTTGGCGCAGATCACGGTCACGTCGAGGTTTCTTCGGGCGGCGTGGATCAAGTGGTTGCCGCCAATCGACGAGAGGTCCCCGTCGCCGCTCACCACCACGGTCCTGAGTTTCGGGTTGTAGAGCTTCGCCCCGGTGGCAAAGGCGAGCGCCCGGCCGTGGAGGGTGTGCAGGGTGTCGGCCCGGAAGTTGGGGGAGGGGATCCACGCCGCGCAGCCGATCCCCGAGACGAAGAGGAGCTCGTCCAGGGGGAGCGCGAGGGCGTCGATGGCGCGCAGGATCGCCCCCATCAGCATCCCGTGGCCGCAGCCCGGGCAAAAGGGCGTGGTCTTCACCTCCGGCCGGAGGTACTCGCTCAGGTCCCGGGCCATCGCACCGCCTCCTTCACCCAGGCGGCGAGCCGCGCCGGGTGGATCACCTCGCCGTTCACTTGGTGGAAGCCCGCCACCCGGCAGCCCGCCACCTTGCGCACCTCCCCCTCCACCTGCCCCAGGTTCATCTCGGGGACCAGGAGGGCCTCCACCCGCCCGCCGAGCTCGGCCACCGCCGTGGCCGGGAACGGCCACAGGGTCTGGAGGCGCAACAGGCCCACCGGCACCCCCTCGGCCCGCAGCGCCTTGACCGCGGCGAGGCTCGATCGGGCGGTGAAGCCGTACGCCACCAGCGCCCAGCGGGCGTCTTCGAGGAAGTAGCCTTCGGTGCGGCAGATGGCGTCTCGGTGGTCGAGGATCTTGCGGGAGAGCCGGGTCACCAGCCGCTCGTGGACGGCGCCGTCCTCGGTCTTGCGGTAGCCCTTGGCGTCGTGGGTGGAGCCGGTGACCATGAGCCGGGCGCCGTCGCCGAAGCACGGCATGGGGGGCACCCCGTCCGGGGCGTCGGTGCCAAAGGGCGGGGCGTTGGGGTCGCGGTTGCGCCGCACCACCTCTACCGCCGCCGGGATGCGCACCCGCTCGTGGAGGTGGCCCACGGCCTCCTCGGCCAACAGGATCGCCGGCACCCGGTAGCGCTCGGCGAGCCGGAAGCACTCGGCGGTCATCTCGTACATCTCCTGCACCGACCAGGGGGCGAGCGCGATCACTTGGTAGTCCCCGTGGGACCCCCACTTGACCTGCATGATGTCGCCGGCGCCCACCCGGGTGGCCTGGCCGGTGCACGGCCCGGCCCGCTGCACGTCGATGATCACCACCGGGGTCTCGGTGAAGGCGGCGTAGCCCAGGGCCTCCATCATCAAGGACAGCCCCGGCCCGGCGGTGGCGGTCATGGCCCGGGCGCCGGCCCAGGACGCCCCCAGGGCCGCGCAGATCGACCCGATCTCGTCCTCCATCTGGACGAAGGTGCGGCCGAGCTCCCCGAAGCGCTCGGCGATGCGCTCCATCACCTCGCTGGAGGGGGTGATGGGGTAGCCCCCGTAAAAGTCGCACCCTGCGGCCAGGGCGCCCTCGGCGGCGGCCTCGTTGCCCGAGAGGTAGTGGTCGCCGGGCGGCATCAGGCTCGGCAGGGTGTCCAACGGTTCCATGGCTCCCTCAAAAGGCGAGGTTTCGCTGCTCGTCCCGGCTGCGGGCGAGCCCCTCGAGGACGTGGTCGCGCACCGACCGGAGGTGGGCCCCCAGGGCCTTCTGGGCCCCGTCGGCGTCCCCGGCCGCGATGCACTCGTACACCCGGCGGTGTTCGTCCCCCACCGGGTCCAGGGGCCGGGCGAAGAGGGACTCGGCCTTGTGCTTCAAGTACAAGAGGTCAAAGAGGTGGCGGAGCACCCCGAGGCTCACCCCCCGCCCCGCCGCCGCCCCGATGGCGAGGTGAAACCCCATGTCGGTCACCAGCCGCCGCCGCAGGGTCCCCTCCCGGCTCGCCTCGGCGTGGGCCTCCAGGGCGTGGCGGATGCCGACGATCCCCGCCGGGTCGCCCCGGGCCGCGGCCCGGGCGGCCAGGTCGGTCTCCAGGCTCTCCCGCAGGTCGTAGATCTCCCGGACCTCCTCCAGGCTGGTGGGCTCCACGAAGTAGCCCCGGTTCGGCTCGTGGCGCACCAGCCCCTGGAACTCGAGCCACTTGAGGGCCTGGACCACCGGGGTGGGGCTCATGCCCAGGTGCTCGGCCAGGTCCCGGGTGTGGAGCTTCTGCCCCGGCGCGATCTCCCCAAAGAAGAGGAGCTGCCGCAGGCCCTGGTAGGCCCGGCCGGTGTGGTCGGGTGGGGCGCTGACGTCCCCCGGACGGTCCGGGGAGGGGCGGCGGGCCATGGACGCTCCCGGGGATGGAGACGAGGGCGCCTTCTTAGCACGGGGGCCCCGGCGCGGCAATAGAAATTGCAAAATGAATTGACGTTGAAATCGCAAATGGGGCCCTGGGCTCCCCGGCTCCGCCCGGGGCTTGGCCTGGGGGCCGGGGTTCCCGTATGCTCTGGGGAGGCGCCGATCGCCCCCGTTCCCCTCACCCCTTGGGAGCCAAACCCATGTCCATCGACGGTCGCTGGATCGAGGCCCGCGACGACCTGGTAACCCGTGAGGAGGCACCGATGACGACCTTCTTCTGGGGTCGGCCCGACGACCGGGGCCGGGCGCTGGTGCTCGTCCACGGCGCCGGCGGCAGCCACGCCCTGTGGGGCGGGGTGTACCGGGCCTTGCGGGGGCGGGGGATTCCGGCCGTGGCGGTGGACCTGCCGGGCCACGGCCGCACCCCCGGCCCGGCGTCCGCGACCATTGGCGCCGCGGCCGACCGGCTGGCGGCCGACCTCCGGGAGCTCGGCGTTGCCGCCTACGCCGTGGCCGGCCACTCCCTGGGGGGCGCCGTCGCGCTGACCCTGGCGAGCCGGTCGGCGCCGGGCCTCGGGGCGCTGGGCGCGGTGTGCACCGGGGCGCGGCTCGGGGTGGACCCCCGGCTCCTGGCCGGCCTCCTCCAGGCCTTCCCCGACACCGTCGCCCGCATCGCCCGGCTCTGCTTCGCCCGGGGCACCGCGGAAGCCACCTGGCGCGCCGCCGCCGAGGCCATGGCCGTGGTGGGCCCGGAGGTCCTCCACCGGGACTTTGCGGCGTGCGCCGCCTACGGCGTGTCGGCCGAGGAGCTCGGGGCGATCCGGGTGCCCACCCTGGTGGTGGTCGGCGAGCTGGACGTGATGACCCCCCCGGCGCTCGCCGAGGAGCTTGCCGCGGCCATCCCCGGAGCGACCCTCGCCCGCCTCCCCTCGGTCGGCCACCTGCCGCTCCTGGAAGACCCCGAGGGCCTCGCCTTAGCCCTGGCCGAGCTGTGGGGGCGGGCCTTCCCGGGCTGACCCGGGCCCGCTGGCCGGGCCTCAAGCCCCGGGGCGGCCGTGCCGATCGGCTTGGGCAGAGGAGGGGCGGGGCGCGACCCCGGGTCGCGGAGGCCCCCCGTCCCGGTGAGGAGCGGTGACGACCGCACGAACCGAGGAGCGATCGATGTCCGGACGGAGCGCCCCGTACCTCCAGTGGTCCCCGGCCTTCGACCTCGGGGTGCCGGCCCTCGACGGCCAGCACCGGACCCTGGTGGACCGGATCAACGAGCTCCACCAGGCCACCGGCGGCCCGGCGGAGGGGATGTTCCGGGTCCTCAACGGCCTAGTGCGCTACGCCGAAGAGCACTTCCGCGAGGAAGAGGCGCGGATGGCCTCGGTACGCTATCCCGGACTCCCCCGCCAGCGCCGGGAGCACGAGGGGTTTCTGACCACCGTGTTCGCCCTGGCGGAGCGCCTGGCCCGGGACGACCCGGAGCTCGGCGAGGAGCTGCTCGGGTTCTTGAAGGACTGGCTCCTCGACCACATCCTCCACGAAGACCGGACGTTCGCCCGCTTCCTCGAAGAGCGGGCCCCGGCCGCACCCCCGGCGAGGGGGGGGCCGTGACCGCCCCGGGGGACCTCCCGACCCCCACACTCCGCTCGCCGTGGCTGTCGCTGGCCGGGCTGGTTGCCGCCGTGTTTCTGGGGGAACTGGCCACCACGGCGGTGGCCCACGGGCTGGCGATCTCGGGTCACGCGGCCCACTACTTGCTCGATGTCGGCCTCCTGCTCCTCTTCCTGACGCCGACCTTCTACCTCTTCCTGTTCCGCCCCCTGCGGCGGGGCCTGGAGGCCCGGGTCGCCGCCCGCACCGCCGAGCTCACCGAGAGCGAGCGGCGGCTCGCCACCCTCCTGGCCAACCTGCCGGGCATGGCCTACCGGTGTCGCAACGACGCAAACTGGACCATGGAGTTCGTGAGCGAGGGGTGCCTCGGCCTCACCGGGGTCCCGGCCGAGGCCCTGGTGGGGAACCGCGACCGGGCCTACGCCGACCTGGTCGAGCCGGCGGACCGCGAGGCGGTGTGGGCCGGGGTGCAGGCCGCCCTGGCCCAGAACCGGCCCTTCGAGCTCACCTACCGCCTGCGCCGGGCCGACGGCGAGGAGCGGTGGGTGTGGGAGAAGGGCGTGGGGGTCCGGGGGCCGGGCGGCGAGCTCCTGGGCCTCGAGGGCTTCATCACCGATATCACCGAGCGGCGGCGGGCCGAGGAGCAGTTCCGGGCCACCTTCGAGCAGGCCGCGGTGGGCATCGCCCACGTGGGCCCCGACGGCCGGTGGCTCCGGGTGAACCAGCGGCTGTGCGACATCGTCGGCTATACCCGGGACGAGCTGTTGGCCCGCACCTTTCAGGACATCACCCACCCCGCCGACCTCGAGGCCGACCTCGCCTACGTCCACCAGGTGCTCGCCGGTGAGATCGCCACCTACTCCATGGAGAAGCGCTACCTGCGCCAGGACCGCTCGGTGGTCTGGATCAACCTCACCGTGTCCCTGGTACGGGACGCCGCCGGGGCGCCCCGGTACTTCATCTCGGTGATCGAGGACATCGACCGCAGAAAGCGCGCCGAGGAAGAGGCCGGCCGCTGGGCCCGCATCTTCGAGCACGCGGGCTGGGGGGTGGCCATCTGCTCGGCCCAGGAAGCGCGGATCGAGCTCGCCAACCCGGCCTTCGCGGCCATGCACGGGGCGTCGGTCGAAGAGCTGGTCGGCACCCCCATGGCCGAGGTGTTCGCGCCCGAGAGCCGGGCCGAGCTTCCGGCGAACATCTACAAGGTCAACGAGCTCGGCCACCACGCCTTCGAGGCCGTGCACCTGCGCGGCGACGGCGCCACCTTCCCGGTGTACGTGGCGTCGACGGCGATCCGGGGGGGAGGAGGCGAGGTGCTGTACCGGGCGGTGAACGTGCAGGACATCACGCCCCTCAAGGAGTCGGAGGCCCGGCTCCAGGCCCTGGCGACCGAGCTCGCCCGCTCGAACGAAGAGCTCGAGCAGTTCGCTTACGTGGCCAGCCACGACCTGCAGGAGCCCCTGCGCATGGTGGTGAGCTACCTGGGGCTCCTGGAGCGGCGGTACGGTGGCGGCCTCGACGCCGAAGCCCGGGAGTTCATCGCCTACGCCGTGGACGGGGGCCGACGCCTCCAACGGCTGATCGAGGACCTGCTGGCCTACTCCCGGGTGGGCACCCGGGGGGCCCCGCCGGAGCTCACGGCCAGCGGTGAGGCCCTGGCCGAGGCGTTGGCGAACCTCGAGGTCGCCGTCGCCGAAGCCGGCGCCTCGGTCGAAGCCGGCGAACTGCCGGCGGTGCTCGCCGACCGGGGGCAGCTGGTGCAGGTCTTCCAGAACCTGGTGGGCAACGCGATCAAGTTCCGGGGCGGCGAGCCGCCCCGGATCCGGGTGGGGGCCGCGCTCCAGGGGGGCGAGTGGGTCTTCCGGGTCGCCGACAACGGCATCGGCATCGACCCCGCCGACCGGGAGCGGATCTTCCAGGTGTTCCAGCGCCTCCACGGCCCGGCCGAGTACCCGGGCACCGGCATCGGGCTCGCGGTGGTCAAGAAGATCGTCGACCGCCACGGCGGGCGCATCTGGGTCGATCCGGAGCCCGGCGGGGGCACCGCGTTCTGCTTCACCCTACCGGTGGCCTCGGGTTGAGGCGAGCCCTTTTCCCTGCCGGGGGTCAAGGCGGAGGGCGCCCGGCCGATACGGACCGCTAGGACGACGTGCAACGGAGTGCCCGTCGGGGTTAACACGGACCAATCGGGGGCCTTCCCATGAACCAACACCTACCCAACGGCAGCGGTGGCGGGCTGGCAGGCACGGTCCTGGTGGTGGACGACGAGCCCGTCGTTCGGCAGATTTCGCGAGGCGCTGGTCGCCGGCTTGACCCGCCGCGCGGCGCTCTTTCGGGGCCTGCCCCCGACGCAGGAACCCTCCGTTCCGGCCGACCCCATCGCGGCGCCCCTCCCCCCCGCCCGGGGGTGCGTCGACGCCTACGCGCGCCAGGGCGCCCTGGCCCCGTCGTCCCTCCTGCGTCGCCTACCCGGTCTAGCGGGGTGGGGCATGAACGCCAGGCCGTTGCCGTCGGCTCGGGGCCCTGTTATTTTCGCCGAGGCTTCGCAGCGACCGCCGGAGTGACCGATGCCCTCGACCCGCCACACCCACGACGCAGGCCGATGGCGGCGCCCGTGACGGCGAGCGCCCCGCCCGCGGCGCGGCTGCTCCTAGTCGAAGACAACCCGGGCGACGTGCGCCTGGTGCGGGAAGCCCTGGCCCTGTGCCCCGGCCCCTCCGAGCTGACCGTGGCCCGGGACGGCGACCAGGCCTTGGCGCTCCTGCGCGGCCCTGGGGCACGGCCCCACCTGGTTCTCCTCGACCTCCAACTCCCCCGCCGCCACGGCCTCGAGGTGCTGGCCGCGGTGCGGGCCGACCCGACGCTGGCGGGGCTTCCCGTGGTGGTCTTCACCTCCTCCGAGGCCGACGACGACCGTCGCCGGGCCCTGGGCCTGGGCGCCGACGCCTACCACCCGAAGCCGGCCGAGTTCGACCGCTACCTCGAGGCGGTGCAGGCGCTCTGGGACCGCTGGCTCGCTCCGAGGTAGGCCCGCCGGGCGCTACTCGCCTCGGTCCTCGACGTAGTCCGGGTACAGCCGCCCCAATTTCATCGCTGGCGGCTCCTGGGGGTTGGCGATAGGCTTGAGATCCCCGATCCCGAGCGAGCGGAAGAGAGGCGTCGTGGAACAGCCCGTGATTCGCCTCCTCCTGGTGGAGGACAACCCGGGGGACGCCCGGCTGATCCGGGAGCTCTTGGCCGACGCCGAGGGGGCCCGGTTCGAGCTCGCCTGGGCCAAGACCCTGGGGGAGGGCCTCGACCGCCTGGCCGCCGGGGCGTACGCCGCGGTGCTCCTGGACCTGTCGCTCCCCGACAGCCAGGGGCTCGACACCTTCCGGCGGCTCCACGCCCGGGCTGGCGATACCCCCGTCGTGGTGCTCACCGGCCTCGACGACCGGCGTCTGGCCCTGGAGGCGGTGCGGAGCGGCGCCCAGGACTACCTGGCCAAGGGCGAGCTCGAAGCCGGGCTCCTGGCCCGGGCGGTGCGCTACGCCGTGGAGCGCCGGGCCGCCGAGCGGTCGCTCCGGGAGAGTCGGCGCCTGGCCCGGGCCACCCTCGACGCCCTGGGTGCCCACATCGCCATCCTCGACGAAGAGGGCACCATCCTGAGCGTGAACCGCCGCTGGACCGACTTCGCCGTGGCGAACGGCCTGGCCGATGACCGGGTGGGCCACAACTACCTGGCGGTCTGCGACCGGGCCCGGGGCGACGGTGCCGAGGAGGCGGCCCGGGCCGCCTCCGGGCTGCGGGCCCTGGCCGCAGGCGAGCTGGGGGAGTTCCAGCTCGAGTACCCCTGCCACGGGCCCGAGGCCCGCCACTGGTTCCTCTTGCGGGCCGACCGGTTCCCGGGGCCGGGGCCGGTGCGCCTGGCGGTGGCCCACGAGGAGGTGACCGAACGCCGACTCGCCGACGAGGCCCGGGCGGAGAGCGAGGCCCGGTACCGGAGCCTGGTGGACCTGTCCCCCGACGCGGTGCTGGTGCGCGCCCGGGGCCGCATCGCCTTCGCCAACCCGGCCGCGGTTCGCCTCCTGGGCGCGGCGGACGCCCGGGGGGTGGTGGGCCAGCCGGTGACCCGGTTCATCCACCCCGACGACCGGGCGGCCCTGCAGGGCCGGGTGCGCGCCACCGAGGACCTGGGCCAGCCGTTTTCCGGCGAGGAGCAGCGGGTGGTGGGCCTCGATGGCCAGACCCGGACGGTGGAGGCCTCAGGGGTGCCCTTCGCCCAGGGCGGCGAGCCAGGCGCCCTGGTGGTGCTCCGGGACGTGTCGGAGCGCAAGAAGCTCGAGGAGCAGCTCCGCCAGGCCCAGAAGATGGAGGCCGTGGGGCGCCTCGCAGGCGGCGTGGCCCACGACTTCAACAACCTGCTTCAGGTGATCCTTGGGTCGGCCGAGATGATCCTCGAGGGCGCCGACCCCGGGGGCGCCATCGCCAGGCGCCTGGCCGAGGTGCGCCGGGCGGCGGAACGGGCCGCCGACCTCACTCGCCAGCTCCTGGCCTTCAGCCGCAAGCAGGTGGTGGAGCCGGTGGTCTTGGACCTCAACGCCGCGGTGCGGGAGACCGAGAAGATGCTCCGGCGCCTGATCGGCGAGGACGTGGAGCTGACCGCGGCCCTGGCCCACGGCCTGTGGCCGGTGCGGGCCGACCCGGGGCAGGTGGAGCAGGTGCTCTTGAACCTGGCGGTGAACGCCCGGGATGCCATGCCCGGGGGCGGCCGATTGACCCTCGAGACCGCCAACGTGGAACTCGACGAGGAGTACACCCGACACCACGCCGGGGTCGCCCCCGGCCCCTACGTTCTGCTCGCGGTGAGCGACACCGGCACCGGCATAGCGCCCGAGGTCCTGACCCACGTTTTCGAGCCCTTCTTCACGACCAAGGAGAAGGGCAAGGGCACTGGCCTGGGGCTCGCCACGGTGTATGGGATCGTCCGGCAGGCAAGGGGGCACGTCTGGGTGTACAGCGAGCCGGGCCACGGCACCGCCTTCAAGGTGTACCTGCCCCGAGCCGAGGGACGGGTGCAGGAGCGGCGGGCGATGGTGGGGGCGGCCGCGCCCTACGGCACCGAGACCGTGCTGGTGGTCGAGGACGAGGCCGCCGTGGGCGAGCTGGTGGGAGGCATCCTCTCGGGCCGGGGCTACGCGGTGCTCGAGGCTCGCAGCCCCGCCGCCGCCGTGGCCGCCGCCGCAGCCCACCCCGGCCCGATCCACCTGCTCTTGACCGACGTGGTGATGCCCGGCGCGAGCGGCCGGGAGCTGGCCGAGCGCCTGACCGCCGAGCGGCCGGGGCTCAAGGTGCTCTTCATGTCGGGCTACCTTGACAACGCCATCGTACACCACGGGGTGCTGGACCCCGGGGTGCACTTCCTCCAAAAGCCCTTCACCCCCCTGGCCCTGGCCCGCAAGGTGCGCCAGGTGCTGGACGGTCAGGGGTAGGGGCCGGGGCCGCGGGCCGCGCGGGGCCTGGCCTGGGCCGCCGCCCCCGTGGCGTACGTCACCGCCACCGGCCTGGCGCTGGCGAAGAAGATCGTGGAGCGCCACGGGGGGCGGATCTGGGTGGAGTCGGCGCCGGGGCACGGGGCCACCGTCCAGTTCACTCTGCCGACGGCGGTCGGCGAAACCACGGGAGCGAGACTCCATGCTTGAGCAGGTGCGGGTGGCGTACCGAGAGGCGGTGTTCGATACCGATCGGCAGCGGGCGCTCCAGGTCATCGCGGCTGCCGTCGGCCGGGACGCGACCCCCGAGGAGATCGTCTTCGAGGTGGTCATCCCCTCCATCGAGGAGACCGCCCGAGAGCTGGGGGACCGGGCCGGCGCGAGCCTGGCGCAACACTTCCTGGCCTCCCAAATCGGCGCCGAGGTGGTGGAGGCGATGATCCCGCGCTTCGCCCGAGCGCCCGAGTCGGGGGGGCGGGTGATCATCGGCACCTCCCGGGGGGACTTCCACGGCCTCGGCAAGCGCATCGTCATCGGCTGCCTGCGAGCCCATCTGATCGAGGCCACCGACCTCGGCCTGAACGTGGCGCCCGAGCGGTTCGTGGACGAGGCGGTGCGGCTGGGTGCCCCGGTGATCGGGATATCGTCGATGATGGTGCACACCGCCCGGGGGGAGCAGGGCTGCCTCGGCGTGCGGCGGGTGCTGCGGGAGCGGGGGCTCGAGGAAGGGATCAAGCTGGTGGTGGGGGGAGCGCCCTACCGCCACGACCCCGAGCTGTACCGGGCGGTGGGGGCCGACGCCTGGGCGGAGAACGGCCTCCTAGCCGGCCGGGTGATCGGCGGCCTGCTCGGGGAGGCGAGGCCATGATCACCGGCCTGGAGCGGCTGGCGGCCGCGGTGCGGGGCGAGGTGCTCGACCGCGTCCCCGTCTTCGTGAACCTCCTCGACCAGGGGGCCCGGGAGCTCGGGGTGTCGCTGCGCGACTACTACGCCGACGGCGAGCGGGTGGCCGAGGGGCAGCTCCGGCTCCGGGAGAAGTACGGTTACGACAACCTCTGGAGCCTCTTTTACGTGGGCAAGGAGGCCGAGCTCCTCGGGTGCCGCCACATCGTCTACGCCGACGACGGCCCGCCCAACGTAGGGGAGCTGGTGCTCCGGGAGCCGGGCGACATCGGCCGGCTCCGGGTGCCCGACGACCTGGCCGGCCACCCGGCCTTCCGGGAGACCCGGCGCTGTCTCGCCGTGCTCCGGCGGGAGGCCGGGGGGCGCTACCCGATCTGCGCCTACCTCACCGCCTCGGCCACCCTGCCCGCCATCCTCATGGGCATGGAGCGCTGGCTCGACCTGCTTTTGAACGGGCCGGAGAGCCTGCGCGATGAGCTCTTGGCCAAGTGCTCGGAGTTCTTCCGGCGCCAGGCCATCGCCTACCGGGAGGCGGGCGCCGACGTGCTCCTCTACTCCAACCCCTTCGGCTCCACCGACCTCGTCCCCCGCCGCCTCTTCGAACGAGTGAGCCTGCCGTGGATGCGCCGCGACCTGGAAGCCGTGGGCACCCGGGGGGTGGTCTACTACTGCGGCGGGGCCCGGATGAACCCGGTGGTGGAGGCGGTGCGCGCCGCCACCGGCCTCTCGGCCTACTACCTGAGCCCCATGGACGACCTGGCAGAGGCCCGGGGGAGGCTGGGGGCGGAGGCCTTGTGCGCCGGGGTGATTAACGACATCCCCCTGATCGACTGGTCGCCGGCCGAGGTCCGGGCCGAGGTGGGCCGGATCATGGCCGCGGGGGTGGCCGCGGGCCCCTTCCTCTTCGGCACCCTGGTTATGCCCGTGGCCATCCCCGCGCACACCATTCGGGCCCTGGTGGAGGCGGCCTGCGAGCTGGGCCGACCCGGAGGCGCCCGTGGCTGACCGCCGACGCCTCCTGGTGGCCTGTGGAATCCTCCGCCGGGAGATCGCCTCCCTGGTCGAGAAGAACCTCTGGCCCGTGGAGGCGTTGTTCCTGGACTCGGCCCTCCACGTGGAGCCGGCAGCCCTCCACCGGCGCCTGGGGGCTGCCCTGGCCCGGGCCCCGGGCCCGGAGGCGGTGGTGGTGTACGGGTGCTGCCACCCGGGCATCGACGCCCTGGTGGAGGGCGCGGGGGCGACCCGCACGCCGGGGCAGAACTGCATCGAGCTGCTCCTGGGGCCCGAGCGCTTCGCGGCCGAGCTCGAGGCCGGTGCCTTCTTCCTCTTGGAGGAGTGGGCCCGGCGCTGGGAACACATCCTGGGCAGGGCCTTCGGGACGAACTGGGAGGTGGTGCGGGAGATCTTCCAGGGGGCCCACGGGTACCTGCTGGCGCTTCGCACCCCCTTTTCAGGCGACTTCCGGGCCGAGGCCGAGGCGGCGGGGCGGCGGGTGGGCCTGCCGGTGCGGTGGGCCGAGGCGGGCCTCGAGCACCTGGAAGCGGTGCTCGGCGAGGCCCTGGCGACGCGGACGGGGGACGGACGGTGAGGGAGACGATGGCCGAGCCCGGCGACGAGGTGCAGGAGCTGCGGCGGCGGCTGCGGCAGCTGGCCGAGGAGAAGTCGCGCTTGCAGCTCATGGCCGACCTGATGGCGCGGCTCCACACGGCTCCGGGGCTCGACGACACCGTGCACAGCATGCTCGGCCTGGTGGCCGAGACCATCGGTGGGTCGAACCTGGCCGTCTACTATCGGGTCGACGAGGCCCTGTTCCGGGTCGACGCCCTGGGCGGCAAAGAGCGCCTAACCGAGGTGGACGACCCCCTGGTGGAGCGGGTGTTCGCCACCGGGGCGCTCGTGGAGCAGGAGGGCGACTTCGGCCACACCCGGATGCTCGCGCCAGCCTTTACCCGGGCGGCCACCTGGGTCTTCCCCCTGGTGGTGGGGGACGAGGTGGTGGGGGTGCTCCGGATCGCCGACCTGCTGCTTCCCTCCCGGGAACTCCGGCCCCAGCTCCAGGTGTTCCTCAACTACGCGGCTCTGATCCTAAAAAACGAGATCCTCGGCCACACCCGGCTCGCCGTCGAGGTGGCGGAACGCCGTCGTACCGAGGCCGACCTGCGCCAGGCTTTGGCCGATGTGGCCCGCTCCAACGCCGAACTGGAGCAGTTCGCCTACGTGGCCTCCCACGACCTGCAAGAGCCCCTGCGCATGGTGACGAGCTACTTGCAGCTGCTCCAACGACGGTACGGCGACCGCCTCGACGTAGACGCCCGGGAGTTCATCGGCTTCGCGGTCGATGGCGCCTGCCGGATGAGGCAGCTGATCCTCGACTTGCTGACCTTCTCCCGGGTAGGCACCCGGGCCGAGCCCCCGGCCCGGGTGGCGTGCGCCGAGGTGCTCGACGAGGTGCTGACCATCCTGGCGCCGGCCGTGGCCGAGGCCGGGGCCCGGGTGGACTTGGGCCCCCTGCCCGAGGTGTGGGCCGACCGTGGTCAGCTAGTGCAGCTATTCCAGAACCTGGTGGGCAACGCGCTGAAGTTCCGGGCCGAGGCGCCCCCCGTGGTGCGGGTGTCGGCCCGGCGGGACGGCGCCGAGTGGGTGTTCTCGGTCGCCGACAACGGCATCGGCATCGAGGCGGAGCATCAGGAGCGCATCTTTCAGATGTTCCAGCGCCTCCACGGCGCGGACCGCTATTCCGGCACCGGCATCGGCCTGGCGCTGGTGAAGAAGATCGCGGAGCGCCACGGGGGAAAGCTCTGGGTGGAGTCGGCGCCCGGCCAGGGCGCGACCTTCTCGTTCACCCTGCCGGTCGCCGAACCGGAGGAGGAACCATGATGATCGCCACCTAGAAATCCTTGAGGGGCAGAGATCTTTGACGATGCGTCAAGTTTCGTCTTCAG
>JBBIIA010000058.1:3157-23358 GCA_037446775.1 Deltaproteobacteria bacterium | reverse complement strand
CGCCGAAAGCGGACCCGGAGGGACAATAATTTCAGCCGGGTCGTGTCTCAAAGTCATTGACACATACCGGCTCCGAGGTCCGCGAGCTCCCCCGTGACCGGCGACGCCCGCTCGCCCACATGTCCCCCAGGGTACGCTAGCCCGGCCGCGGTGTTAACTGTGGGTAGTAGACAGCCCAACCACAACGCCAACATGTACGCCGTGCGACAGCTTGCCATCGCTGGCTACGAGGGGCTCATCGCGGCCACCGGCATGTTCGACGACGAGGTCCAGGAGCTCAAGGCAGCCGGGGTGCAGGCGGCCTTCAACTTGTACTCGGAGGCTGGGCGGGGGTTTGCCCGCCACGTAAACGAGAATCTGGCTCGGATGTAGCATCCCGTAGCATCCCGCGACACTTCAGGACTCCAGGGGTGCCAACAGCCCCTGCTGCGGCTCTTGGCCCCAAACAACTGCGCCCCACCGGCGGTGACGACGTCGCCGAGACGGCGCACGAACTCCTCCCGGTCCCAATCGCCCCGAAAGACCGGCCGCCCCTCGAGGGCCGCCTGCCTCCTTCCCATGGACAGTCGGCGGCCCGCGCCCGTAAGATGGCGCCTTCGCGACCCCTGGCCCGGGAGGCCCGTTCTTCCCCATGGTCCTCGACGCCCACACCCACCTCTTCCCCCCGGAGATCCGAAACCGCCGGGAGGCGCACCTCGGCAACGAGCCGGACTTCGCGCTCCTGTACCGCGATCCCCGCGCCCGGCTGGAGGGAGCCAGCGCCCTGGTCGAGCACCTGGACGACGCCGGGGTCGACGCGGCGTGCGCCTTCGCCTTTCCCTGGGCGTCCCTCGACCGGGCCCGGCTCTCCAACGACTACGTTCTGGATGCCGCCCGCCGTTTCCCGGGCCGCATCCTCCCCTTCGCTTGCGTCAATCCGTTGGGCGGTCGCGCGAGCGTCGCGGAAGCCGAGCGGTGCCTCGCCGCCGGCGCCCGGGGCCTGGGGGAGCTCGCCACCTACGGCGTCGGCCTCGGGCCCGCCGTGCGAGAGGCCCTGGCCCCCCTGGCCGAGCTCGCCCGGGAGGCCGGGGTGCCCCTGCTCCTGCACACCAACGAGCCCGTGGGGCACGCCTATCCCGGCAAGAGCCCCATGGAGCCCTCGGAGATCTACGCCCTGGTGCGGGCCCACCCGGACACCACCTGGATCCTGGCCCACTGGGGGGGCGGGCTCTTCGTGTATCACCTGCTCAAGAGGGAAGCCCCCGAGGTCCTGCGCAACGTGTACTACGACACCGCGGCCGGTCCCTTTCTGTACCGCCCCGACGCCTACCGCCGGTTCACCGACATCGTCGGCCCCGACCGGCTGGTCTTCGGGAGCGACTGGCCGCTCCTGGGGCTCCCCCGCTACCGGACCGACCTCGCCGCCGCCGGCCTCGCCCCCGCCGAGGTTGCCGCCGTGCTCGGCGGCAACCTCGCCCGCGCCCTGGGCGTCCCGTGATCCCCCGCGCCGCCCCGCTGGCCTTCGCCGCCCTGTGGCTCCTGCTCGTCGCGCCCCTGGCCCGGGCCGACCTCGGGGCCCTGATCGATTCGGTCATCGAAACCTACGGGGGCGCCCCGGCGGTCGCCAGGACCCGGGCCTTTCGCGTGGAGGCCGAGGTGACGGCCCGCCTGCGGGGGGGGGCGGGCCAGGCGCGCCGCGACGTGGAGGCGCCCCACCGGCTTCGGGTGACCATCGCCTACCCCAGCGGCACCGAAGTCCGGATCCTGGACGGGGACCGGGGGTGGCGGGGCGACGACCACCGCCTGGACCGGGTGACCGGCCTGCCCAAGCTCGCCATGGAGTACCAACTCCTGCGCTCGGCCCTGCCGTGGGCCCTGTCCCACTACCGCAGCCTCCTGGAGGATCGCGGCACGGTGCCCTTCGGCAACGGCCAGGTGCGCCTGGTGGCCCTGCGCCCCGCCCCGGGCCTCGAGCTCTTGTACGGGATCGACACCGCGAACCGTCGGGTCCTGCGGGTGGAGGGGGTGCTCCGGCACAACGGGATGGCGGCGCCGTTTGCCACCGACTACGGGGACTTCCGCCGGATCGAGGGGGTCTTGATCCCCTTTCTCGAAGAGAACTACGCGAGCGGCCAGCACACCGGCACCACCCGGGTCTCGGCCGTCCACTTCGCGCCCCCGGACCTGGGCCCCTTCGCCCCCACCGGGGCGGGGTCCCGGTGACCGGCGAAACCCGCTTCCCCCCAACCGTCCTGAACCGTCCAGCCCCCCGGAGGAGTTCCCCCATGGATCGAAACCTCGGCCTCGAACTGATGCGGGTCACCGAAGCCGCCGCCCTGGCGTGCGCCCGGTGGATGGGCCGGGGCGACAAGCACGCTGCCGACGACGCGGCCACGGAAGCCATGCGCCGCACCCTCCAGTCCATCGCCTTCACCGGCCGGGTGGCCATCGGGGAAGGGGAGATGGACGAGGCCCCGATGCTGTACATCGGCGAGATGGTCGGCAACGGCAGCACCGACCTGCGGGTGGACATCGCCGTGGACCCCCTGGAGGGCACCAACCTGTGCGCCACCGGCATGCCCAACGCCATCGCCACCATTGCCGCCGCCGGCGAGGGCTGCTTCCTCAACGCCCCGGACATGTACATGGAGAAGATCGCCGTGGGCCCCGGGGCCCGGGGCGCCATCGACCTACGCAAGCCCCCGGCCCGCAACGTGTTCGACGTGGCGGACGCGCTGGGCCTTCGGCCCGAGGACATGACCGTGGTGATCCTGGACCGGGACCGCCACCGGCAGCTGATCGCCGAGGTGCGTGCCACCGGCGCCCGGATCAAACTGATCCCCGACGGGGATGTGGCGCCGGCGGTGGCGGCCGGCCTCCCCGACACCGGGGTGCACATGTTGATGGGCACCGGCGGCGGCCCCGAGGGGGTGATCGCGGCGGCCGCCCTCAAGTGCTCCGGCGGGGACCTCCAGGGGCGCCTGCGCTGCGCCGACGATGCCGAGAAGCGCCGGTGCCGGGCCATGGGGATCGAGGACCTGGACCGGGTGTACGGCCTGGAAGACCTGGCCCGGGGCGAGGTTCTCTTTGCCGCCACCGGGGTGACCGACGGCGACCTGCTGCGCGGCGTGCGGTTCTTTGGCGGCGGCGGGCGCACCCACTCGGTGGTAATGCGCTCCAAGAGCCGCACGGTGCGCTACGTGGAGGCGGAGCACCACTTCGACCACAAGCCGGTGTATTGAAGGGATGCTCGATCCTGGATGCCGCTGAAAGCTGACCGCTACATGCTGACCGCTCCCTCCCCCGGCCCGGTGCCCCGCCCGTGACCGCGGCCCTGCTCATCTTCCTGGTCACCTACGCGGTCATCGCGGGGCAGAAGCTGCCGTTTCTGCACCTGGACCGGCCCTCCGGGGCGATGCTCGGGGCGGTGCTGATGGTGGGGGCGGGGGTCTTGACCCAGTCGGAAGCCGTAGGGGCGATCCACGCCGACACGGTGCTTCTGCTGCTCGGCATGATGATCCTCACCGGCTACCTGGCCGAAGCGGCGTTCTTCCGCTGGGCGGCGTGGTGGGTGGTGCGGCTGGCGCGTACCCCCCGGGGGTTCTTGCTGGGGTTGGTGATCCTGTCCGGCGTCCTGTCGGCCCTCTTCGTCAACGACACCATCTGCCTGATGCTCACCCCGCTGGTGCTCCAGGTGTGCGACGACACGGAGCTGCCTCCCCTGCCCTTCCTCCTGGCCCTGGCCACCGCCGCCAACATCGGCAGCGTCGCCACCCTCACCGGCAACCCCCAGAACATGATCGTGGGCACCCACTCGGGGTGGGGCTACGGGGCCTTCGCCGCCCACATGCTCCCGGTGGCGGCGGGAGGGCTCGCCATCGACTGGCTCTTCTTGCGCTGGAAGTACCGCCGCGAGCTCCCCCGGGGGCCCTTCCAGGCCCACCTGGCGCGGCCCCCCGTGGACTGGCCGCTTTTGGCCAAGGGGCTGCTGGTGACGAGCGCCGTCCTCGGCGGCTTCTTGACCGGGCATAGCCTCGCCGGCACCGCCATGGCGGGCGCCACCGCCATGGTGCTTCTCGGCCGCATCCCCCCGAGCCGCGCCCTGGGGCGGGTGGACTGGTCGCTCTTGCTCTTCTTTAGCGGGCTCTTCGTGGTGGTCGAGGGGCTCAACCGCGCCGGCTGGGGCGACGCCTTCTTCGCGGCGGTGGCCCCCCGGCTCGGCCAGGAGCCCGGCACCCAGCTCGCCGCGTTCTCGGCCGCCACCGTGGTCCTCTCGAACCTGGTGAGCAACGTGCCCATGGTGCTCCTGGCGGCCCCCTGGGTGCCCCGGCTTCCCAACCCCGAGGTCTTCTGGCTCGCCCTGGCCATGGCCTCGACCTTCGCGGGCAACCTCACCCTGGTCGGCTCGGTGGCCAACGTCATCGTCGCCGAGCTCGCCAAGGAGCGGGTCGCCATCCGCTTCCGCGACTTCCTCGCCGTCGGCGTCCCCCTCACCCTGGCCACCACCGCCTGGGGAATCGCGGTACTCTGGTGCTACCTCGGCCCGCCCTAGGAGCCTGTCGGACTTGAAAAATGCGGCCCATATGGATGCTCAGCTGGGCAATCCCGCCCCACCCCGGGAAAGGCGCCCGGAGCGATCACCCTGGCCGCGGAGATCAACCGAAGAGCGCGCCTGCCCTTCGTGTGGGGGGTGTGCCCGACCTGCAGGCGTCGTGTGCTGAGCCGCTTTGACACGCTCCCCGGCGGCCGGTATCTTCTCGCCTTCGCGCCTGCCCAGGAGCCGCCCCATGGCCACCACGGTCTCGGTCCACCCGGTCAACCCCCAGGGTCGCCACCTGGCCCGGGCCGCCCAGCTGCTGCGGGACGGCGGCATCGTGGTGTACCCTACCGACACGGTGTACGGGCTCGGCTGCGACATCACCAGCAAGCACGCCGTGGAGCGCATCATCCGCATCAAGGGGCGCGACCCCAAGAAGCCCATGAGCTTCGTCTGCTCGGATCTCACCCACATCAGCCACTACGCCCGGGTGTCCAACTTCGCCTACCGGATCCTCAAGCGCTTCCTCCCCGGCCCCTATACCTTCATCCTCGAGGCGAGCCGCGAAGTGCCCAAGCTCCTTCTCACCAAGCAGAAGACCGTGGGGATCCGGGTGCCCGACCACCGGGTGGCCCTGGCGCTGGTCGCCGAGCTCGGCAACCCGGTCCTCTCCACTAGCGCGAGCCGCCAAGGGGTGGACCCCCTGGGGACCCCGGACGAGGTCAACGCCTCCCTCGGGCGCGAGGTCGACCTGATCCTGGACTGCGGGGTGCTGCCCCGGGTGCCCTCGACCATCGTCTCCCTGGTGGACGACGAGGTCGAGGTCCTGCGGGAGGGGGCGGGGGACGCGGCGTACTTCCGGGAGCTCGCGGCCGGGCCGTGATCGCCACCGCCTAGTAGGAGGCGTGGCAGTCGGTACAAAGCGCCGTCCAGTCTACCCCGGTGGGGCGCACCGCGACCACCCGAAGGAGCTTGTAATCTCCGGTGGGGCGGCGGTCGTGGAGGTGGCACGTATTGCACGTGATCCTGCCGGCGAAGGAGGGGAGTCGGCGGGGACGTTGATCCGGAGACACCTCCGCCAAGGGGATGTCGGAGGGATGGGAGTTGCCAAGGTCGGTAACCCGGCCCTGGTGGGACTGTCCGGTCTGGCAGCAGTCGCCGGAGGAGTGGCAAGCCAAGCACGTGCCGTCCGGGGTGTCGGCCACCAAGCACAGCTGTCCCGTCGGCCGCGCGGGCTCGGCGATGCAAGCGAGGTGGCAGTGGCTACACCGATCTTCCAAGGCCGGATCGTGGGGGTCTACCGTCGCCGACCCCAGGCCGGGCCAGGTTGCCACCATTAGCCCCGCCAGCAGCCACCGCTGTCCCATCGCCGACCCTCCACGGGTTGGAGTCCGTCCCGTCTTACCGCGCACAACTCGTCTGTCAAGCAGCCGAGCACCCTGCGCCCTCACCCCGGCAGAGGAAGAACATGGTTGGTTCGCCCCCCCCCGGGATCCTCACGGCGAGCGGCTTTCTCTACCCCTTCCGGGGCTTCCGGTTCCTGGTCCGCCACCCCCGGCTGTTGGGCCACATCGCCATCCCCATCGCCATCAACGCGGCCGTATACGGCGCCTTTGCCTGGTTCGTGGGGACCAACCTCGGGGGCTGGCTCGAGGGGTTGGTGCCCCGGGGGGAGGCGTGGTTCTGGGCCGTCCTCTTCTACGCCCTGGCCACGGTCGCCGTCGGGGCCCTGCTGATGCTCTCGATCTACACCTTCACCGTGGTCGGCAACCTGATCCTCTCCCCCTTCAACGGCTTCCTCTCCGAGGCGGTGGAGCGGACCTACGCGGGCCACGCCCTCGACGCGCCCTTCTCCCTGCCGGCCGTCGCCCAAGACGCCGCCCGCTCGGTGCGGGCCGAGGTGGGGCGCCTCGGCCTGTACGTCTCGGGGTTTCTGCTGCTCCTCACCCTGTACCTGGTGCCTCCGCCCCTGGGGCCCGCGGCCCACGGCGTCGGCCTCACCGCCTTCACCCTCTTCTTCCTCGGCTGGGAGTATTTGGACTACTCCATGGAGCGGGCCCAGTTCACCTTCTCCCAGAAGCGCCGGGCGGCCCTGCGCAACGCGGGCTCCTTCCTGGGCTTCGGCGCGGGCGCCGCCCTGATGCTCCTAATCCCGCTGATGCAGCTCGTGGCGATTCCGGTGTGCGTGGCGGGGGCGACGCTCCTCTTCGTCGACTTGCGGCAGGCGGGGCGGTTACCGGGGGGACCACAGGCGCCGGGGTAGAAAGCCCGGGCCGGACCTCCCATCAGCCGCCTCTCGCCCCAGCCTACCGCCGCCGAGCACCCGCTCGTCCCCACGTTCGCGTTCCTCCGGCTTTCGCGACCGGTCCGACGCTTTCCCCCTTCTCCGCTCCGGCGTACACTGCCACGCCTCGTCTCCTTCGAGCACGGACAACGCCATGCGGAGTACCACCGAGCGCACCCTCCTGTTTGCGCTCCTCGTCTCTTCCCTCGTCCCCCTCCTGGCCCTGGGGCTGTTGGCTGCCGCCACGGTGGAGCGCGCGGGCCGAGACCTCGAGAACCACCTCGCCCAGGCCCACCAACGCCGCTTCACCGACGAGCTAGCCGTAGCCTCCCAGGAAGCCGCCGAGCGGGTCTCGACCTTCCTCGGGCGCCGGGAGGCCGACCTGCGGACCCTCACCCTGTTGCCCCGCACCCCCGACCGGTACCGGGCCTTTCACGCCCACAACCTGGGTCCCGGCTCGGGACCGGTGCCCCGCGCTCGGCTGCCCCTCTACCGCCAGGTGGCCTATCGGGAGTCCGGAGGGAGCTTCGCCGCCGGGCTCCCCCTCGAGGCCGGGGACGAAGACCCGCCGCGCCTGGGGGCTCCCCGGCCCGCCTCGAGCCCCGGCACCGTGGCCCCCTTTCAGGGGCCCCTCCGGTTCGAACACCCCATCGAGGGGGGCTCGATTCACCTCGACCTCGACCCGGCCCACCTGGCTGCCCAGATCTTCCGGGGAGACCCGGACCGCGTCTCCCGGCGCGGCGCCCTGCTCTTCGTCTTTGCCGCCGACGGCAGGGTCTGGCACACGCCGCCGACCGGCGCCGCCGGGGCCTCCGAGCCGTGGCTTGCCGGGCAACTCGCCAGGGCGATCGGCCAGGCTCCGGCCTCGAGCCCCTGGGTCGAGGCACCGGGCCCCGGAGACGAGGGCCCGGTGGTCGCCTACGCGCCGGTGACCGCGGGGGACGAAGCCGGACCCCTGCCCAACCTGGTGGGGGGCCTCCTGATGTGGGCCGCCCCCGACAGCGGCGGCCCCTCCGTTGCCCACGCCTCCGGCGCCTCCACCCGGGCCACCGTGGGCCGGATCGCGCTGCTCACCCTGGCCTCGGCCTTTGGGGTCGCCCTGGCCGCCCTGCTGGTGGCCCGCCGGACCGCTCGGCCGTGGGCGCGCCTGGGGGAGAAGGCCCGCGCCGTGGTGGCCACCGAGGCTTCGGCCACCCCGAACGACGACCTAGACGCCATTTCCCACTCCTTCGACCGTCTGACGTGCCGCGCCGAGGAGAGCGCGGGGCGCCTCAGGATCGCCGAAGACCGGCTCGGCCAGTTCATCGCCATGAGCCCGGACGGCATCGCCGTAACCGACGACCACGGCCGCTTCCACCACGCCAACCGGGCCCTGTGCCAGATGGTCCGGCAGACCCCGGGCGCGCTCGCCCACGGCTCCTTCCGGGAGCTCCTGGAGCACCCGGGAGACTGGGACGACCTGGTCGCCCTCCTCGTCTCCCAGGGTGTCGCCCACAACCACGCCGTCTCCATGCTCCGGGGGGATGGCACCTGCTTCGAGGCCCTGCTCACCGCCCGCCTCGCCGAGGGCGACGGCAGCCGCGGCGTGGACATCATCGCCCGGGACGTCTCCAGCTTCTCCGCCGCGCACCGTCGCGATCGCGAGAAGACCGAGACGCTCTTTCGCGTCTACGGCGAGCTCGCCCGAGCCCACCAGGCCCTGCGGGGGTCCTACGCCGAGGTGGAGGACCGGGTCCGCCAGCAGACCGAGGAGCTGCGGACGGCGTACGAGGCCCTCCAAGCCTCCGACCGGGTCAAGACCGACTTCCTCATGCGGATGAGCCACGAGCTGCGCACCCCGCTCAACTCGATCATCGGGTACTCCGAAGCCCTCAGCGACGGCATCGACGGCCCGGTCACCGAGGACCAGGGCCGGAGCCTCGCGCGGATCGCCAACAGCGGCAGACATCTGCTGCGGCTGATCGAGGACCTCCTGGACCACTCCCGCCTGGAGGCCGGGCGCATGGAGTTCCGCTGTACCGCCACCCCCGTGGAGGACGCGGTGCGCGACGTCGTGCACCAGGCCCGCCCCCTCCTGGGGGGCCGACCGATCGTCCTGGAGGTCGCCATCGACGGCCCCCTGCCCCCGGTTTGGGCCGACCCCGACCGCCTCCGGCAAGTGCTGTGGAACCTGGTGGGCAACGCGGTCAAGTTCACCGACCGCGGCCAGGTGCGCCTGGAAGCCAGGGCCCGCCCGGATCGCACGGTAGAGGTGGCGGTGCGCGACACCGGCCCCGGCATCCCCCCGGAGGAGTTGGAGACGATCTTCGCCAAGTTCGCCCAGCTCCCCGGCAACCGCCGCTCCGGCGCCGGCCTCGGTCTGGCCATCTGCCGGGAGCTGGTGGAGCACATGGGGGGGCGCGTGTGGGCCGAGAGCGAGATCGGCCAGGGCAGCGTCTTTCGCTTCACCCTCCCGGCGGCCGCCCCTAGCGGCCAGCTTCAACTCCCACTGGGGGAGAGCTGACGGACGGCGGCCGACACCCGGGTAGGCCTTGCGGAGCGGGGCCGGGCGGGTAGGCTGGGGCAGCGAACCCAGCCCCTTGGCAGGAGGCCCCATGGCCGTCACGGACCCGGAAAACGCCGCCTTCGTCGATGGCCTGTACGCCCGCTGGCGGGCCGACCCCGGCTCGGTGTCGGCGGAGTGGCGGGCGTTCTTTCGCGGCTTTGAGCTGGGCGGGGGGGGCGCCGGGGGCGGCGACCCGGCCCTCCAGGCCCGGGCCGAGGCGCTCTTCGCCCGCTACCGCGACCTGGGGCACCTGCTCGCGTGCCTCGATCCCCTCACCGCCTGCGCCACCTCCCACCCCCTCCTGGACCCCGCCGCGGTGGGCCTGGGGGAAGCCGACCTGGAGCGGGCCGTCTGGGCGCCGGGCCTGGGCCCGGCGGAGACCCTGCCCCTGGGAGAGGCGGTGGCCGCGCTCCAGGAGGCGTACTGCCGCTCCCTGGGGGTCGAGTACACCCACCTGCCCGACCCGGAGGAGCGGGAGTGGCTCCGGTCGCGCCTGGAGCCGGTCAGCGCCCGGGGGACCCTCACCCCCGGGGAGCGCGCGGCGGTGCTCGGGGCCCTGGTGCGGGCCGAGCGGCTGGAGGCGTTTCTCGGCCGGCGCTACCCGGGGCAGACCCGCTTCTCCCTGGAGGGGGCGGAGACCCTGGTGCCCCAGCTCCAGGACCTCGTGGCCCAGGCCGCAGCCCGGGGGGTCGAGGAGATCGTGCTCGGCATGGCCCACCGGGGGCGCCTCAACGTCCACGTCCACCTGCTCGGCAAGGGGCTCGAGGAGCTCCTGTGCCAGTTCGAGGCCACCTACGATCCCGCGTCCCTCCCCGGGGGCGGGGACGTCAAGTACCACAGCGGCTACGGGGGCGCGGTGGACACCCCGTCGGGGCCGGTCCGGGTGGTGTTGCCGGAGAACCCGAGCCACCTCGAAGCGGTGAACCCGGTGGTGGAAGGGGTGTGCCGGGCGCTCCAGGACCGCCGGGGCGGCGACGGCGCGGCCCGGGTGCTGCCGGTGCTGATCCACGGGGACGCCGCCTTCCCCGGCCAGGGGGTGGTGGCCGAGACCCTGAACCTGGCGAGGCTCCCGGGGTACGCCACCGGCGGCACCGTCCACGTCGTGCTCAACAACCAGATCGGCTACACCACCCCCCCGGAGCACGCTCGCTCCACCCGCTACGCCACCGACCCGGCCAAGGCGATCCTCGCCCCCATCTTCCACGTCCACGGCGAAGACCCGGAGGCGGTGCTCTTCGCCACCCGCCTCGCCCTGGAGTACCGCCAGGCCTTCCGCAAGGACGTGGTGGTGGACCTGGTGTGCTACCGGCGCCACGGCCACAACGAGGGCGACGAGCCCTACTTCACCCAGCCCGAGCTGTACGACCGCATCCGCGACCGCCCGCCGGTGCACGAGCTCTTTGGCCGGGCCCTGGAGGCCCGGGGGGAGGGGTCGGCCGAGGCCCGCGCCGCCTTAGTGGCCGCGGCGGACCACGCCCTGGAGGCCGCCTACCGGGCGGCCCGGGCCGCCCCCTGCCCGTGGCACCCGCCCGGGGCCCCCGAGGGCTGGGAGGCGGTGACCGCCTTTGACCCCGCCGGCGTCGTCGCCACGGCGGTACCCGCGGAGCGGCTCCTGGGGTGGCTCGACGCCCTCGGCCGGTTGCCCGAGGGCTTCCGGCGCCACCCCAAGCTCGACCGCATCCTGGAGCGGCGCCAGGCCGACGTTTCCGGCGACGGGGGTCTGGACTGGGCCGGGGCGGAGCTCCTCACCTTCGCGTCGCTCCTGGCCGAGGGGGTGGGGGTGCGCCTGAGCGGCGAGGACAGCGGGCGGGGCACCTTCAGCCAGCGCCACGCGGCGTGGCACGACACGGCCACCGGGGCGGTGCATGTGCCCCTGGCCCGGTTCGAGGAGGGGCAGGCCCGGTTCCAGGTGTGGGACAGCCCCCTCTCCGAGGCGGCGGTGCTCGGCTTCGAGTACGGCTACTCCCGGGTCGACCCTCAGACACTGGTCCTGTGGGAGGCCCAGTACGGGGACTTCGCCAACGGCGCCCAGGTGATCATCGACCAGTTCGTGGCGAGCGGGGCCGAGAAGTGGGGGAGCCCGAGCGGGCTCGTGCTCCTCTTGCCCCACGGCTACGAGGGCCAGGGCCCCGACCACTCCACCGCCCGCCCCGAGCGGTTCCTCCAGCTCGCCGCCGGGGCGAACCTGCTGGTGTGCCAACCCACCACCCCGGCCCAGTACTTTCACCTGTTGCGCCGCCAGGCCCGGGCCCCCTGGCGGGTGCCCCTGGTGGTCTTCACCCCCAAGAGCCTCTTGCGCCACCCGGACGCCCGCTCGCCCCTCGCCGAGTTCTCGGCGGAGGGCTTCGCCCCGGTGCTCGCCGACCCCTCCCCCCCCGCCCCGGTGGCCCGGGTGGTCCTGTGCACGGGCAAGGTGTACTACGCCCTGGCGGCGGCCCAGCGCGCCGGACAGGGCCCAGGGGTGGCGCTCCTGCGGCTGGAGGAGCTGGCGCCCTTCCCCGCCGGCGCCCTGGCCCGGGCCGCGAAGCCCTACGCCCGGGTCACCGACTGGGTGTGGGCCCAGGACGAGCCGGAGAACATGGGCGCCTGGCCCTACGCGGCCCCCCGCCTGGAAGCGGCCCTGGGGGTGCGGCCCCGCTACGTGGGGCGAAGGGCCGCGGGGAGCCCGGCCACCGGCTTCTCGGCGGTGCACCGGGCCGAGGAGGAGCGCCTGGTGGCCGACGCCCTGGGAGGGGCCAAGACCCGACGACCGAGGGCGAAGAAGAAGGCGTGAGCTCAGGCGGTCGTCCGCTCCCGAGGGTGGAGCCGGGTCGTGGCGCTCTTGGGGCGAGCAGTAAAGGCAGGGGGGCGGCGGGCCACCCCTCCGCCCCGGCCGCCAATCCCGGTCGATGGGAACCCGCTCTCCCCAAGAGGCCCGGCGGAGACCGGCACTTCCGGGTCCCCGGGCTGCATCGCTCTCGTGGAGCGGGCGGCGGCCGGGCTACGGGGCAGCCCGCCGCCCCCGCCGAGGATGGCGCCGCGGCCGTCGGGTCCCGAGGGTGGCGCCAACCCCGGGGGCCGGGGATGCCCTGGAGCGGGTCCCGCGCGCCGCCTCGACCGAAGCGACGCACCCGAGCCGGAACCGCCACCGGCGGGCACGCCGGCTGCGCCGGGAAGGGCAAGGTTCCGAGAAGCGCGGATCGCGCGGGCCCGTGGAAGGGCGCCCCGGCCCCGCTCCTTTGGCCGCCCGGTGAGGGAGCCGGGTTCCTGGGGCCCTCGGGGCATCCCGGTTTTCGGCTTGCGAGCGAGCGGCGAGGCCGCAACGAGGAGACAGACGCCATGGACGTGGAAATCCGCATCCCGACGGTTGGAGAATCGGTGCAGACCGCCCTGCTGGCCGAGTGGTTCGTGGCCGAGGGGGCCCGGGTGGAGGCAGGGGACGCGCTGTTGCTCCTGGAGACCGACAAGGTGACCCTGGAGGTCGAAGCCGAGGCCGCCGGCACCGTGGCCATTGGGGTGAAGGCGGGGGAGACCGTCAAGCCGGGCCAGGTGGTGGGGCAACTGAAGGGCGCCGAGGCTTCGGCTCCCGCCCCGCCCGCCCCCGAGGCGGCGCCGAAACCCGACCCCCCCCCCACCCCGGAGGCGGCGCCCCAGGCCGCCTCCGCGCCGTCGCCTCCCCAGGGCGCGGCAAAAGCCCTCCTGGCCGCCGCGAAGCTCGACCCGGCAGCGGTTGCCGCCTCCGGCCCCGGGGGGCGGCTGACCCGGGGCGACGTGCTCCTGCACCTGGAGGAGACGGACACCGAGCCACCCCCGTCGAGCAGCGAGCATCCAACATCGACCAGCGAGCCCCCCCCCTCGAGCATCGAGCCGCCTGCCCCTGACGGCGCCACCACCCGGGTCCCCTTGAGCCCGCTGCGCCGCCGCCTCGCCCAGCGCCTTCTGGAGTCCCAGCGGACCACGGCCACCCTCACCACCTTCAACGAGGTGGACATGGGACGGGTGATGGACCTGCGGGCCCGCCACCAGGAGGCCTTTCGCGCGCGGCACGGGGTCGGCCTGGGGATCACCTCCTTCTTCGTGGTGGCGGCCGCCCGGGCCCTGGGGGAGTTCCCGGCGGTCAACGCTTTCCTGGAGGCCGACGACCTGGTCCTCCACCACCACGTCCACGTGGGGGTCGCGGTGGGGGCGGAGCGGGGCCTGGTGGTCCCGGTGATCCGCCACGTAGAGCGCCTCGGCATCGCCGGGGTCGAGGCGGCCGTGGCGGGCTTCGTGGCCAAGGTCAAAGGAAACCGCCTGGAACTCTCGGATCTGGAGGGGGGGACCTTCTCGGTGACCAACGGGGGGGTGTTCGGCTCGCTCCTCTCCACCCCCATCTTGAACCCCCCCCAGAGCGCCATCCTCGGCCTCCACAAGGTGGAGGACCGGCCGGTGGCGGTGGACGGCCAGGTGGTGATCCGACCGCGGATGTACGTGGCCTTGAGCTACGACCACCGGGTGGTGGACGGCCGGGGGGCGGTGAGCTTCCTCGCCCGAATCAAGGCCTTGGTGGAAGAGCCAGAGCTCCTGCTCCTGGAGGTGTGACGTGGCGACCTGGGACCTGGTGGTGATCGGCGGCGGGCCGGGGGGCTACTCGGCGGCGGCGCGAGCGGCCGAGCTCGGCCTCAAGGTGGCGTGCGCGGAGCGGGAGGCGCGCCTCGGGGGGGTGTGCCTGCGGGAGGGGTGCATCCCCACCAAGGCGCTCCTAGACTCGAGCGAGCTCTTCGCCCGGGCTTCTGGAGGGGGCCTCGAGGCCCACGGGATCCGGGTGGGGAAGGTGACCCTGGACCTCCAGGCGCTCCTGGCCCGCCAGGCCGAGGTGGTGGAGGGCCTCACCGGCGACCTGGCCAAGCTCCTCGCCCGCCGCGGCGTCGAGGTGATCCACGGGGAGGCCCGCCTCGCCGGCCCCGGGACCGTGGCGGTGGCCCGGGGGCAGGCCAAGCCCCTCGCGCTGGAGGCCCGGGCGGTGCTCCTGGCCACCGGGAGCGAGCCGGTGGTCCCCGAGGTCCTACCCCTGGACGGGACCCGGGTGGTCGACTCCACCGGGGCCCTGGCCTTTCCCCGGGTGCCCCGGCGCCTCGGGATCGTCGGGGGCGGCTACATCGGCCTGGAGCTCGGGTCGGCGTGGGCGCGGCTCGGGGCCGAGGTGACCGTGCTCGAGGCGCTGCCCCGGATCGCCGCGGGGCTCGACGGCCAGGTGGCCCGGACCCTGGCGCGCAGCCTCGCCGCCCAGGGCCTGGCCCTGCGGGTGAAGACCCGGGTGGCGGGGGCCCGGGCGACCGCCCGGGGGGTGCGGGTGACGGTGGAAGCCGAAGGGGAGACCGAGGAGCTCGCCTTCGACCGGCTCCTGGTGGCGGTGGGGCGCCGCCCCCGGACCGGCGGGCTGGGCCTGGAGGAGGCCGGGGTGGCCCTGGACCCGGCCACCGGCCGGGTGCGGGTGGACCCGGGCTACCAGACCTCGGCTCCGGGGGTGTACGCGGTGGGGGACCTGGTGGACGGCCCCATGCTTGCCCACAAGGCCAGCGCCGAGGGGCTGGCGGTGGCCGAGTTGCTGGCGGGCCGGGCGGCCGAGGTGGACTACGACGCGATCCCCTCGGTGGTGTACACCGACCCCGAGGTGGCCGGGGTGGGGTGGACCGAGGAGGGGCTCAAGGCCCGGGGGGCGGCGTACGTCGCCGGGGTCTTCCCCTTCGCGGGCACCGGCCGGGCCCGGTGCCTGGGAGAGACCATGGGGTTCGCCAAGGTCTTGTGCCACCGCCGCTCGGGGCGGCTCCTGGGCGCCCACCTCATCGGCCCCCGGGCCTCGGAGCTGATCGCCGAAGCCGCCCTGGCCGTGGCGCGGGGGGCCACCGCCGCCGAACTCGTCGCCACCGTCCACGCCCACCCCACCCTCGCCGAGGCCTTCTGGGAGGCGTGTCGGGTTGCTGAAGGAGATCGGTGAGCGGTGATTGGTGATCGGTGATCGGTGGACCCGGAGGTGCCGGTATCTGCGACCCGGCTTCCAGCCCCCTACTGCCTACTGCCTACTGCCTACTGCCTACTGCCTACTGCCTACTGCCTACTGCCTGCCGCGTCGCCTTGACCCCCCTTTTGGGGCGGGCTTAGAATCGCGCGCCGCTTCGTCCCCTGCTCCCACGAGGTCTTCCATGGCGACCCCCAGCCGCCCTGCCGCGGTGGACGTGACCGCCCGGGTCGGGCCCCTCACCCTGCGCAACCCGGTGATCACCGCCTCGGGGACCTTTGGCTACGGGGCGGAGTTCACCCCCTACGTCGACCTCGCGTCCCTGGGGGCCGTGGTGGTCAAGGGCTTGAGCCTCGCGCCCCGGGCCGGCAACCCGGTGCCCCGGATCGTCGAGACCCGGGCGGGCATGCTCAACGCCATCGGCCTGCAAAACGTCGGGGTCGAGGCCTTCGAGCGGGACAAGATGCCCCGGCTGCGGGACGCCGGGGTCCCGGTGATCGCCAACTTCTTCGGTAACACCGAGGAGGAGTACCGGGCGTGCGCCGAGCGGCTCACCCGGATCGAGGGCCTCGCCGCCCTGGAGATGAACATCTCCTGCCCCAACGTGAAGCTCGGGGGCATCGCCTTCGGCACCCGGCCCGAGCTGACCAGCCGGGTGGTGGCGGAGGTCCGGCGGGTCACCGACCTGCCCCTGATCGTCAAGCTCTCCCCCAACGTTACCGACATCCGGCCCCTGGCCGTCGCCGCCGCCGAGGCCGGGGCCGACGTCCTCTCCCTGGTCAATACCCTCACCGGCATGGCCGTGGACCTGGAGCGGAGGGGACCGGTGCTCGCCAACGTCACCGGCGGGCTCTCGGGCCCGGCCATCAAGCCGGTGGCCCTGCGGATGGTGTGGGAGGTCCTCCAGGCGGTGGACACCCCGGTGATCGGCATGGGGGGGATCTGGGACGCCCGGGACGCCCTGGAGTTCTTGTGCCTGGGGGCGGCAGCGGTGCAGCTCGGCACGGTGAACTTCGTGCGCCCCTGGGCCGGGGCCGAAGTGGCCCAGGGCATCCGCGACTGGCTGGCCGAGCGGGGCGTCGCCCGGCTCGGCGACTTCGTCGGGACCTTCCGGGTGGGGGGGCGCTAGGCGACGCCCCCGTGGGCCTGGCGAAAGGCAGCGAGATCCTCGTCCCGGGCGAGCACCACCAACACGTCCCCGGGGCGGAACCTCTCGGTGGGGCGGGCCGGCACCGACACCTCCCGGTCCCGCTCCCGACGCTTGATCAGGGCCACGGCCATCTTGTGGACCCGGCGCAGGTGGGCCTCCGCCAGGGTCTTCCCCCACAGGTCCTCCGGAGCCCGTAGCTCCAGCAGGGAGTAGCCCTCCAGGAAGGGGAGGTCGTCGAGCACCTCGGGGTCGGCGAGGCGGTGGGCGAGCTGGCGGGCGACCTCGCGCTCGGGGTAGATCACTTCGGTGGCCCCGATGCGGTCCAGGAGCCGCCCGTGGTCCAAGCCGAGCGCCTTGGTGATCACCTCCCGGATCCCGAGCTCCCGCAGGAACAGGGTCGCGAGGGTCGAGGCGTCGATGCGGGGGCCCAGCGCCACCACGGCGACGTCGGCGCTCGCCACCCCCGCCGCCTCCAGCTCGGCCTTGTCGGCGGCGTCGGCGAGGACAGCGCGGGCGCAGCGCCCTTCCACCGCCTCCAGGGCCGCCCGGCTCTGGTCCAGGGCCAGCACCTCGTGGCCCATCTCGTGCAAGGTCCGGGCGAGGTGAAGTCCAAAGCTCCCGAGCCCGAGGACGGCGAACCGCCGACGCTCCATGTCATCCCTCCTGCATCGCCCGGACCGCGTCCTCGGGGCCCATCACCACCAGGATGTCGCTGTCCTTGACCACAAACCCGGCGGCCGGGGCGGAGACCACCCGCTCGGGGACCAGCTCCTTGACGGCGAGCACCTGTACCCCTTGCTCCTGGCCGAGGGAGAGCTCCGCCAGGCGTTTGCCGATCTGCTTCGTGGTCGGGGCGAGTTCGACCACGCTAAAGCCCGAGGCGAGGCTCAAGTAGTCCAGCACGCTGCGGGAGTGGAGCCGCCGGGCGACCCGGGTCGCCATGTCCCGCTCGGGGAAGACCACCCGGGTGGCGCCCACCCGGGAGAGGATCTCCCCGTGCTCCTCGTCGAGGCACTTGGCCACGATCTCCCGCACGCCGAGCCGGGTAAGGTGCAGCACCACTCGAACCGCGGCTTCCGCGTGGCCCCCCAGGCTCACCACCGCCGCATCGACCTGCTCCACCCCCATGGCCCGGAGGTTGTCGCGGTCCGTGGCGTCGGCCACCAGGGCCTGGTGGACCTGGGCCTGGGCGTCCCGGGCGCGCTCCGGATTGGCGTCGATGGCCGTCACCCGCTGGCCGAGGCGGGAGAGCTCCAGCGCCAGGGGCATCCCGAAGCTGCCCAGACCGATCACCGCGTAGCGTCGCATGGTCACCCCACCATCAGGGTTTCTTCGGCGTACAGAAACTTGCCCCGCTCCCCCCGCAGCCCCACCGCCAGGGCCAGGGTGAGGGGCCCGAGGCGGCCGACGAACATCACCGCGGCCACCACGAGCTTCCCCGCAGGGGTCAGCGTCGGGGTGATGCCCGTGGACAGGCCCACGGTGCCAAAGGCGGAGACGACTTCGAAGAAGAGCTCGAGGAAGCGGCCGCCGTCGGCCCGGTGGGGCACCGACCCGATCTCCACGGCCAGAAGCACGAAGAGGGCCACGGTGACGAAGGAGAAGGAGGCCAAGAGCAGGGAGACCGCCCGGGCCACGACGTCCTCGGGCAGGCTCCGCCGAAACAAGCTGACCCGGCGGCGGCCGAGCAGCCGATCCCGGAAGAGTGCGGCGACGACCCCCAGGGTGCTGGTCTTGATGCCGCCGCCGCAAGAGCCCGGGCTCGCCCCCACGAACATCAAGAGGATGGTCAGAAACAGGGTGGCGTTGGTCAGGCTGCCGTAGTCCAGGGTATTGAAGCCCGCCGTCCGCGGGGTCACGGACTGGAACAGGGCAGCGAGGAGCTGCTGGTCCCAGGGCAGGCCCGCCAGGGCGTTGCGGGCCTCGAAGGCCCAGACGGCGCCGGCCCCGGCCACGGTCAAGGCGGCCGACAGGGCCAAGACCACCTTGGTATGGAGTCCAAGCCGCAAAGGCACGCGCCGCCGCCAGGCGCCCCACCCGTCCACCAGGTCCTGGAGCACCGCGAAACCGAGCCCGCCGACGGTGATCAACGCCATCACCGTGAGGTTGACCGCCCAGTCCCCCCGGTACGCGGTGAGGCTCGACGCATACAGCGAGAACCCGGCGTTGCAAAACGCCGAGACGCTGTGGAACACGCCGTGGTATAGGGCGTCGTCCCAGGGCAGGCGACGGGCGAAGGCGACGGTCAGCACCGCAGCTCCCGCCGCCTCGAGGACGAGGGTGAAGGCGAAGACGCGGCCCACCAGACCGGCGGGAGAGGCGCCGCGGGGCCGCCCCAGGGTGCCCTCCAGGACCTCCTGGTCTCGAAAGGACAGCCGCCGACCCAGGGCTACCAGCACCACGCTCGAGTAGGTCATGATGCCCAAGCCGCCGAGTTGGATCAGGGCGAGGATCACCCCCTGACCGAAGGCGGTGAAGTGGGTGCCGGTGTCGACCACCACGAGGCCGGTCACGCAGACCGCGGAGGTGGCGGTGAAGAGGGCGTCGATCAGGCCCAGGGGCTCGCCCCGGGAGGCCCAGGGGGTGGCGAGGAGGACCATCCCCAGGAGGGCGGCGGCGCCGAAGGAGGCGACGAGCACCTGGGAAGGGCGCAGGGCCCGCTGGTAGATCGTCCCAAAAGAGGGTAGCTGCAACGATGCCGACTCCTCGGCTCGGGTGTCCCCGGGGCGGCGCCATTGTTGCCGGGGGTGGGCGTCGAGTCAAGTTCCGGCCCCCCGCAGCCGAACCGTACCTGACCAAGCGCTTTCGTCCTTGGAATGGTTCGTGCAAGAATTCCGGGGCCACTAGGCTCGACCGGCGGGTCCGGCCCCCGGCCCCGCCGGGGACTGGGTGTTTTGGCGCAGTGTCGTGAAGGGATCGCGTGGGGAACCACAGAACAGGGAGAGGGGTAACGGTGGGCAAGGGCTGGGTCTTGGGAATCGGATTGGCGTTGGCGGCGGGATCGGCGGCCGCGGTTACGGTGGTGGTCCCCGCCGACAAGGTGCGGGTGGCGGAGGCCACCGTCCTGGTGGCGGGCCGCGCCGGCGAGGGCGAGTCCTCGGTGGCGTGGCGGGTGGAGGGCCCCGGGGGCGTGCGCGAGGGCACGGAGAAGATCGGGGCGGCGCGGGTGTTCTCCTTCCAGGTGCCGCTGGCCCCGGGCCGCAACCAGGTGTCGGTGGGGCGCCGGGTACGGGAGGTCTTTCGCGAAGCGCCCGGTGCGGCGGCCCCCGCGGGCTTCGCCCCCCAGCGGCAGCACGGAGGCGACGTCTCGGCGTGTGCCTCCTGCCACCACGACGACGGCAAGCTCCGGGCCCGGGGCTACCCGGGGGTGTGCCTCGCGTGCCACGTCATCGAGTCTCGCAACCCGGCGGTGGCGGCGGCACCCGACCGCGACCTCCACTTCAAGGCCAACATCTCCAAGTGCGGGCGGTGCCACGACCCCCACGCGGCCGGCGACCCGAAGCTGCGCAAGGGGACCGCCGTGGTCCTGTGCGGCCAGTGCCACCAGCGGCACCAGGCCGGGGCCGAGGCCCACGCCGCCTACGACGACAAGGGGTGCGCCGCCTGCCACGACCCCCACTACTCGGGGTACCCCAAGAACCTGCTCGCGCCGCCGGTGGAGGGGTGCCAGGGTTGCCACGACGAGGGCAAGGCCAAGGGCAAGCTCCACGCGGCCCTGGCCGGGGCGAC
>JBBIIA010000058.1:0-3145 GCA_037446775.1 Deltaproteobacteria bacterium | reverse complement strand
ACCGGGTGCGGCGCCTGCCACGACCCCCACGCCCGGAGCGCCGGCCTGCTCAAGGCCCCGGCGGCGACCGTGTGCGGCAGCTGTCACGCCCAGGTGGTCAAGGTCGGCCACGGCGACGACCTCTCCGCCTGCGCCGACTGCCACGAACCCCACGGGGCCGTGGGGAAGGGCCTCCTGCGTCCGGGGCTCGCCGGGCGGTGCGGCGAGTGCCACGACGGAGTCGCCCAGGGCAAGGTCCTCCACCGGCCGGCCAAGGACGAGTGCGGCGCCTGCCACAACCCCCACCGGGCCGAGGACCGCAGGCTCGCGGGAACCACGTGCGGCGCCTGCCACGACCTCGCCAAAAACAAGGAGCTCGCGAGCCTGCACGGGCGGGTGGCCATCCCCCCGACCGGCTGCGTCGCCTGCCACGTGCCCCACGCCGCGGAGAAGAAGGGGCTCCTGGCGGGGGTGGCCCACTTCCCGGTCACCCAGGGGAAGTGCTCGGCGTGCCACGCGCCGGGCGCCGACCTCCGGGTCGCCTCCCCCGAGACCCACTGTCGGCGGTGCCACGGCTTCGAGGCCGACCTCAAGGCCTCCGGGGCCCGGGTGCACGACCCGGTGGCGGGAGGGGACTGCCTCGCCTGCCACGGCCCCCACGTGGGGCGGCCGGGAGGCCTCCTCAAGGGAACCCAGGCACAGGTGTGCGGGGAGTGCCACGAGCAGGGGGTAGCGCGGGTCGGCCAGAAGCTCCACAGCGCCGCAGGGACCTGCACCGACTGCCACCGACCCCACGGGGGCAAGGAGCCGAAGCTCCTCTCGGTGGCGGCCGCTGCTCTGTGCCAGGAGTGCCACGACGACCCGGCCTCGGGCCGGGCCACGGTCCACGCGGCCCTGGACGAGGGGTGCCTGTCGTGCCACGACCCCCACGGGGGCTACGGGGAGGCCGCGCTGCGCAAGCCCGAGCGCGACCTGTGCCTGGACTGCCACGAAGACCACGCCCCGGGTTCCCGGGACGCCATGGCCGGGCAGGTGTGCTCCACCTGCCACCTGCCCCACGCCTCGGACGGCCCTTCGCTCCTGCGGGGCGACCGGAGCGCGGCCCGGGGGGCAGGGGGCGGGTAGCTGACAGCGATCAGCGGTCAGCTATTGCCTACTGGCCCGGCCGCCTAGCCGGGGGGGGCCTGGCGGCGCTCGGCGGGTCCGCCGGGGGCGGTGGCGGCGTGGTGGGCGGCGATGAGCCGGGCCACCTCTTCGGGGTCGTCGCACACCTGCATCAGGTCGAGGTCGGCGCGGTCGATGCAGCCCTCGGCCACCACCCGCTCCCGGAGCCAGGCCAAGAGGCCCGACCAGTACGCGCTCCCCATCAGCACGATGGGAAAACGGCGGATCTTCTCGGTCTGGACCAGGGTGAGGGCCTCGAAGAGCTCGTCCAGGGTCCCGAATCCCCCGGGGCAGATCACGTACGCCGAGCAGTACTTGACAAACATCAGCTTGCGCACAAAGAAGTAACGGAAGTTCAGCGACACATCCTGATAGGGGTTGGGCTTCTGCTCCTGGGGAAGGGTGATGTTGAGCCCCACCGAGGTGCCCCGCCCCCGCTGACACCCCTTGTTGGCCGCCTCCATGATCCCCGGCCCGCCCCCCGTGATGACGGCAAAGCCGAGCTCCGACAAGCGCTGCGCCACCCGCTCGGCGCCCTCGTAGGCGGGGGTGCCCGGCGCCAGCCTCGCGCTGCCGAAGATGGTCACCGCCGGCCCGAGCTCGTTGAGGGTCTCGATGCCGTCGATCAGCTCGGCTTGGATGCGAAAAACTCGCCAGGTCTCCGAAGTCCGCAGGTCCTCCATGGGCGCCTCCTCTGAGAAGATCGAGTCACCCTCCACCTTTCGGCCGACGACCCGCCCAGCTTGAGACCTGCCAAGCCTCCTCCCCCGTGCCCTACTCCCTACTCCCCAGCCACGCCCACCCAGCCGCTTCCTGGTCCGCGTCGAAGAAGCGCACCAGCAAGCGCTCGGCCCGGGGGGCCAGGGGTTCCCACCAGGGCTCCCACTCCCGGCCGCCCACCACCGCCACCCGCTCGATCCGCGGCAGGTACCGAAGGGCCGGTTCCAACTCCCTGAGCAGCGCCCCGGCCTTCACCCCCCGCAGGCCGTCTACCGCCACCAAGAGCCGCAGGGTCCCGTGGCGCGCCAGGGCGCCCTCCAGGAGTTCCCGGAGCTCCTGGAGGTCCGGCCGGGTCACCGTCCCCCCGAGGCGCAGACCCAGCCGGTTGCTCCCGTCCTCCTGTAGCACCTCGAACACGCGGCCTCCTTGGTCACCCGCCCCCGGCGGCTTCGCGGCCGAGCTCGAGGCCGCCGATGTTGTAGCACAGCTGGGAGGGGGCGTTGACGACCACCGACAGGTCGTACGCCTCGGAGAGCTCGAAGGCCCGCCGGGTCCACTCCTTGGCCTCTTGGATGTCGCCGGGCTTTAGCGGGGGCGCGTCCCCCAGGGCCGGGGCGGCGCGGGCGACGGCAAGCAAGCCACTGCGGTTGGCGTCCCGGGCCACCAGGGGGAGCGCCAGGCGGTCCCCCTGAGCCATTGGGGGTCGTGTAGACCAAGAGCCTCCTCCGGGGCTCGGGGGGGACCACCGGGGGTGGCGCGGGCACGGGTCTAACTAACACGGTCGGGAGCTGGGAGGAAAGCCTGATTTCGCGAAGAACCAGGGCAATCGCGCACAAATCCCAACCGGTACCCGGCTGTTCAAGTAAGCCGCTGACGCGGCAAGGTAAATCAACCGCTCCCACTTGCTTTCTGCCGGACCCCTCGCACCCAGTTGATCCGGGCGGACACCATCGGTCATACCTCCTCACATTGCCTGTGCCGGCCCTGCCAAGATTTGGGGACGCTGCCAAGCTTACTAACTTTCCTTCGCTCGGCGACCCGCCCCCGCGCGCTGCACGGCCTGCCATCCCGCCGACTGGCTCCGCCCCGTTCGACGACCCTGGTGAACGACACCGAGCACGTCCAGGCGAGCGCTGCGTGGCGTGCCGCCACCGGACTCCACCGGCCGTTCCGCGCAAGATCCTTTTCAACCTTTGCAGCCCCCCCTCTTCTGGCCCGCCGCACCCTCCAGGCCACCTCACCCCCGGCAGCCCACCCCCCCGCACCACCGCCGGGCGGTGGG
>JBBIIA010000057.1:0-23401 GCA_037446775.1 Deltaproteobacteria bacterium | reverse complement strand
GTGGGGGGTGGGGGGTGGGGGTGACACGGACTGACACGGACTGACACGGACGGGCACGGACGGGCACGGACGGGCACGGACAACGGACTACGGACTACGGCCTACTTCTGGCAACTTCCGCAGCTCTGGCAGGTCTGGCAGGGTTCGAGTTCGTGGCCGCAGCGGGGGCAGGCGCGCCAGCCGGGATTGGTCAGGGGGCAGCCGCAGGCGGGGCAGCGGCGCGGCTCGTGGGGGCCTGGGCGGGTCACACCAAGGCCTGGGCGAGGAGGCCGCCCACCAGGAGGGCCAGGGCCCAGCTCCCGAACCACACCGCCAGGGCCTCCCGGGGGCCCCGCTCCTTGAAGAGGATCATCAGGCTCGCGATGCACGGCACGAAGAGGGTCATGGTGACCAGGGCGACCACGGTCTGCCACGGGTCGAGGGCGAGGTCGGTGAGCCCCGCGGCGCCGAAGTCCCGGCGTACGAGCCCCATCACGAAGGCGGTGGCGGCCTCCTTGGGGAGCTTGAGCCACCCCTCGATCACCGGGGCGAGCCCCCGCTGCCACGCCAGGAGGCCCCCGGTCACCTGGAGCACCGACACCCCCAGGGCGCCGACGGCAAACCACACCCACGCCTCGCGCATGAAAAAGTAGGAGCGCATCACCGTCTTGCGCACCACGTTGCCGGGCCGGGGCAGGCGCATGGGGGGCAGGTCGATGAGGAGCGGGGTGCTCTCCCCCGGCAGCGCCCGGGCGAGCCCCGTGCCCACCGCCACCAGGCAGGCGAAGATCACCGCCCCGTACGCCAGGGTGTAGCCGAAGCCTACCGCGGCGAGCATCCCGGCGATCACCCCGATTTGGGCCGAGCACGGGATGGTGAGGCCGAGGATGGCGGTGGCGATGGTCCGCTCCCGGTTCGAGCCGAGGATCCGAGTGGTGATGGTGCCGAGCTGCACGCACCCCACCCCCAGGATGACCGGGATCACCGCCCGGCCGTTGAGGCCAAGGGAGGTCATCAAGCGGTCGGTGAGGGTGGCGAGCCGGGGCAGGTAGCCGGAGTCCTCCAGCACCGCCATGGCGACGTAAAACCCCATCACCAGGGGTAAGAGGAGCCCCAGGAGGTAGGTGACGGTCATGGTGAAGAGGCCGAACTCCCCCACCAGCACCTGGCCCAGGGCCGAGGCCTCGGGCACCCAGCGGCCCACGGCCCCGCGCACCCACGGCTCGTAGTACCCCTGGAGGAGGCCCTCCTCGGTGAGGCCGACGAGATCCCCCGCCACCCACACCCCCACGAACTGGTAGCACGCCCACAGCACCGCGGCGAGGATCGGCACCGCGGTCACGGGCTCCAGGCACAGGCGCCCCACCGTCTCCCGCAGCCGCGCCGCCCGCTCGGGCCGGTGCACCGTGGCGGCCACCACCTCGTTCACCCGCTGGCGGCGCAGCAGGTACACCCGCTCCCGCTCCCCCAGGGGCTCGACCCCGTGGCGAGCCGCGACGACCTCGTCCCCCTCCAGGACCAGCAGCGCCTCGGGCCGGGTGTCGACCCGGTCCAACAGGCGCAGCACCTCGGGCTCCACCGCGGGGTGGGTGCGGCCGGGTCGGGCCCGGGGCAGGGCCTCTAGGACCTCCCCCAGCCCCCTCCCCCGGGCTGCCGCGGCGCGCACCACCGGCACCCCCAGGGCCGCTTCCAGGGCCGCCGCGTCGATCTGGATCCCCGCCTCCTCGGCCTCATCGCAGAAGTTGAGGGCGACGACCAGGGGCAGGCCCATGTCGATCACCTGGAGGGTGAGGAAGAGGTCGCGCTCGAGCCGGGTGGCGTCTACCACGTTGACCACCACGTCGGCGGCGAGGATCACGTCCCGGGCCACCCGCTCCTCGTCGTTAAAGGAGCTCACCCCGTACACCCCGGGGGTGTCGAAGAGGGCGTCGTCCCCCACCCGGCCCCGGGTCACCTCGACGGTGGTGCCCGGGAAGTTCGACACCTCCACGTACACCCCGCTCCAGGCCCCGAAGAAGATCGACTTCCCCACGTTGGGGTTGCCCACCAGGACCACCTTGCGCTTGGCCGCGACCTCGTCGAGGACGGGCGCTGCCGGGCCGTGGTTCACGACGGCGCCCCCACCTGGATGGTGCGGGCCACCTGGCGGCCCATGGCCACCTCCTGGTTGCCGTAGCGGACCACCACCGGGCCGAAGGGGAGCCGGGCGTGGCACCGCACCTCGGAGCCCGGCGCGATGCCAAACCGAAGGAGCTGGATGCGCAGGCGTTCGTCGGGGATCTGGAGCACGCGCGCCGTCTCGCCGCGGCGCAGGTCACTGAGGCACATGGTCCCTCCTCGGTCGTTGTTGATAACACGTGTCATTGTACGCACGCAGCCCGGCCGCGCCAAGGACTTTTTGATACGAACTCTCAACAAACCACGCCCTCCCCTTGACCCCGATCAAGGCGGAGCGCCCTTAGGCGCGGTATGTTGGAGTCATATCCGGTTCCCGTGACCCGTGACCCGTGACCCGTGACCCGTGACCCGTGACCCGTGACCCGTGACCCGTAACAAGGAGCCCCCATGAAGCGCCCCATCATCCGCATCGACGAGACCAAGTGCACCGGCTGCGGCTTGTGCGTGCCCAACTGCGCCGAGGGGAGCATCGAGATCCGGGACGGGGTCGCGGTCCTCGTCCGGGAAGCCCTGTGCGACGGCCTGGGGGCGTGCCTCGGCCACTGCCCCGAGGGGGCCCTCACCCTGGAGGAGCGGGACGTGGAGGCCTTCGACGAGGAGCTGGTGGAGGAGCGCCTGGCCGCCCTCGGGCGCGAACCCCACCCGCCCCCCCTGGCCACCGGCTGCCCCTCCGCGGCGCCCCGGGCCCTTGGGGGGGGCTGCCCCTCGGCGAGGCCCCTGGACCTGGCGCCCGCCCGGGGACCCGCTGCCCCGGGGCCGGCGACCCCCTCGGCGCTTGGCCACTGGCCGGTGCAGCTCGGGCTACTGCCCCCCACCGCGCCCTTCTTCCGGGGCGCCGAACTCCTGTTGGCTGCCGACTGCGCCCCCTTCGCCTACCCCGATTTCCACCGGGACTTCCTGGTCGGCAAGGCCCTGGCGGTGGCGTGCCCGAAGCTCGACGACACCGGGGCGCACTTTCAGAAGCTGGTCGGGATCTTCCGCCAGGGGGGGCTGGCCGGGGTGACAATCCTGCGCATGGAGGTGCCGTGCTGCGGCGGGTTGACCGGGATGGCCCTGGCGGCCCTCAAGGAGAGCGGAGCCCGGCTGCCGGTGCGGGAGGTGGTACTCTCCCGGGACGGCCGGGTGGTGGGGGACCGGCCCCTGGGGGCCGCGGCCTAGCCGCGGGGGAGGCCCGGGTTCAGGGCCGGGGCGCCGCGGCGGCCTTCGCCTCCTCGGCTTCGCTGAGGCGCCGGTACTCGGGGACGAGGCGGGCGGGGGGGACCGCCTCCCCGGCCGCCCACCCTTCCCAGCCGAGTTCGCCGACCCGGGTTGGAGGGACGCCCCACTGGTCCTCTGGGGTGGGGCGGTAGGCCGCGCCGAGGCGGTCTCGAAAGAGGGCGCCGTAGGGGACGAGCCCCGACCCGGTGAAGCGGCACGGCTCCCCCAGGTCGGCGACGGCCGCCGCGAAGGCCTCGGGGCGCCACGCCCCTTCGGGGACCACCTCGGTGGCCCCAGCGTAGGCGGCGGCGTACACCTGGCCCTTGCGGGCGTCGAGCACGGCCGCCACCGCCCCCGCGCCGGGACCGGCCCCCCGGGCGAGGGCCCCCAGGGTGGGCACGCCGACCACCGGGATCCCGAGGGCGAAGGCGATCCCCTTGGCGGCGGCGATGCCGACGCGAAGGCCGGTGAAGGACCCCGGCCCCCGGCTCACCGCCACGCACCCCAGGTCCTGGATCCCCACCCCGCCCCGGGCGAGCACCCCGTCCACCAGGGGGAAGAGGCGCTCGGCGGCGCGCGTCCGGGAGGGCTCCGCCTCCCAGGCGACTACCTGCCCCCCCACTACGACCGCCACCCCGGCGCCGCCGTCGGCGGTATCCAGGGCAAGGAGCGCCCTCATCCCGCGACGATGCGCGCGATGTCGTTGTAGAAGACGTACACCATGAGGACCAGGAGGATCGCCAGGCCCGCCTGCTGGGCGGCCTCCCGGTGCTTGAGCTGCACCGGGCGCCCCCGCACCGCCTCCACCCCGAAGAAGAGGAGGTGCCCGCCGTCTAGGACCGGGATCGGGAGGAGGTTGAGGACCCCCAGGTTCACCGACAGCACGGCGACCAGGAAGAGGAAGCTCAAGAGGCCGGCCTGGGCGGTCTCCCCCGCCATCTGGGCGATGGCGATGGGTCCCCCGAGGGTGCGCGGGCTGACCCGGCCGACCACCATCTTCCCCAGCACCTCGACGGTGAGCCAGGTCCACTTGGCGGTCTGCTGCACCCCGATCCACGGCGCCATCCACAGAGGGTCCCGGCGCACCTCCACCTCCCCCGCGGGCGAGATGCCGATCATGGGCCGGTCGACGACCTCCCCCAAGAGGTTCTGGGCGGTCTGCCGGGTCGGCGCCACGGCGAGGGTGAGGGTCTCGTCGCCCCGCGCCACCAGGAGGGAGAGCTCCGGCGCCGTGGAGCCGGCGATGGTCTCGGCGAGCTCGTCCCAGGAGGCGATGGCCACCCCGTCGATGGCCAGGACCCGGTCTCCCGTCCGCACCCCGGCGGCGGCCGCCGGCATCTCGGGGCTCACCGTGCCCACCACCGGCTGGAGCACCGGGGTGCCAAAGAGGCTCACCACCGCGAACACCACCACCGCCAAGGCGAAGTTCATCAGGGGCCCGGCGATCACCGTCGCCATGCGGTGAGCGACCGGCCGGGCGCTAAAGCTCCGCCCCCGGTCGGCCTCGTCGAGCTCCTCGTCGGGGTCCTCGCCGTGAAGCTTGACATAGCCCCCCAGGGGGATCGCCGACACCGCGTACTCGGTCTCCCCCCGGGTCCACTTGACCAGGGCCGGGCCGAAGCCGAGGCTGAACTTGAGGACCCGGATGCCGAGGCGCTTGGCCACCAGGAAGTGGCCGAGCTCGTGGACGAACACCAGGATGCCCAGGAGGGCGAGAAACGGCACCGTGAACTGAAACACCGCCATCAGCGAACCCCTTCTCCGCCGCGAGTAGACACCCACTCCCGAGCAAACCGCCGGGCCCAGCGATCCACCTCCAGGGCCGTGTGGATCGAATCGAGCGCCCCCCCCGGATGGGCGGCGAGGGCCGCGTCCACCAGCTCGGGGATCTGGACGAACCCGAGGCGGCCGGCGAGAAACGCCTCCACCGCCACCTCGTTGGCCCCAGACAGGACCGCTGGGCAAGTGCCCCCCGCCGCCAGGGCCCGGTAGGCGAGGTCGAGGCACGGAAAGGCCGCCCGATCCGGGGGCTCGAAGGTGAGGCCCCGAAGGCTCGCGAGATCCAAACGCAGCTCTTCCATGGGCAGGCGGTCCGGGTACGCCAGGGCGTAGGAGATGGGGCCCCGCATGTCCGGCACCCCGAGTTGGGCCAGGAGCGAGCCGTCGATGAACTCCACCAGGGAGTGGATCACGCTCTGGGGGTGGACGGCGACGTCGATCCGGTCGGCGGACACCCCAAAGAGCCAGTGGGCCTCGATGACCTCGAGGCCCTTGTTCATCAGGGTGGCCGAATCGACGGTGATCTTGGGCCCCATCGCCCAGTTGGGGTGGGCCAGGGCCTCCCGGGCGGTCACCCCCCGCAGGCGCTCGGCGCTCCGCCCCCGAAAGGGCCCCCCCGACGCGGTAAGCACCAAACGGCGAACCTCGGCGGGGGCGCGGCCCTCCAGGGCCTGGAAGAGGGCGGAGTGCTCGCTGTCTACCGGCAGGAGCCGGGCGCCGGAGCGCCGCGCCGCGGCCAGGACCAGCTCCCCCGCCACCACCAGGGTCTCCTTGTTCGCCACCGCCACGTCGCAGCCCTCAAGAAGCGCCGCGTAGGTGGGCACCAGGCCCGCCGCGCCGACGATGGCCGAGACCACCAGGTCGGCCCCGGAGGCGCCGGCGACCCGCACCAGCCCCTCGGTGCCCGACACCACTTCGGTTCCCGACGGGACCAGCCCGGCCAGGGCCTCGGCGTGGGCCGCAGTCGGGACCGCCACGAGGATCGCGCCGGTCTCCCGCACCTGCTCGGCGAGCCGCTTCAAGCGCCCGCCCCCTGCCGCCAGGGCGTCCACCCGGAACCGCTCGGGGAACTGGCGCACCACCGCGAGGGTGCTCTCCCCGATGGACCCGGTAGACCCCAGGAGTGCCAGACGCTTCACCCGGCGACCCCCGGCAACCCGAGGACGGTGGCGTACACGGGTAGGACCAGGAGGAAGGCGTCGGCCCGATCCAGGAGCCCCCCGTGTCCCGGGAAGAGCTCGCCGGAGTCCTTGACCCGGGCACAGCGCTTCAACAGGGACTCGCCGAGATCGCCGACCTGGGCCGCGACGTTGAGAACCAGACCCAGGAGCCCGCTCGCCAGCGCCCCGTGGGGCAGGGGCAGCACCAGGCTCGCCAGCACCGCCACGGCCGCGGCGGCGACCACGCTGGCTACCGCCCCCTCCACGGTCTTTTTTGGGCTCACCGCGGGAGCCAGCGGGGTCTTGCCGAAGTGGGTCCCGGCGTAGTACGCGGCGGTGTCCCCGGCCCAGACCACGGCGCAGGCGAAGATCACCGGCGCCACGCCAAAGCGGCGCACCGCGATCGCGTGGCCGAGGAAGAACGCCACCAGGAGCCACGCCGCTGCCACCGCTCCCCAGCGGGCCAGGGTATCGTCCCGGGGCCCCGGCCCCGCCACCCACACCCCGAAGTAGATCAGACAGCCAAGCGCCAACAGGCCCGCCGGCGCCGCCGGTGGGGGGAGGAGGAAACCCAGCGCGATCAACCCTCCCCAGGCGCAAGCGAACACCTCCTCCAAGGGCGACGCCCCGGGGTAGGCGATCCGCAGGTACTCGGCCACCCCGAGGGCCGCGGCCACCGCCACCGCCACCCCGAAGCCCGCCTCGCCCCCGAACCCCAGCACCAGGAGAAAGACGGCCGCCGCCACCAGTCCGGTCTTCACGCGTGCGCTCACGAAGCCCCCCCTCCCTGCTGCAACTGGTCCCCGGTCAGCCCGAACCGCCGCTCCCGCTGGGCGTACGCCGCCAGCGCCCGATCGAACTCGGCCTCCCGAAAGTCGGGCCACAAGACGTCGGTGACGTACAACTCGGTGTAGGCGATCTGCCACAGGAGGAAGTTGGAGACCCGCAGCTCGCCGCTGGTACGGATCAACAAGTCGGGGTCCGGGACGTCGGGGGCGTACAGGTGCCGCCGGAAGGCAGCCTCGTCCACGGCGTCCGGGTCGGCCCCCGCCCGGAGAAGGGCCCGGGCGGCGGCGAGGATCTCGGCGCGCCCGCCGTAGGAGAGCGCCAGGATCAGGTCCAGGTCCTGGCCGGGGAGGGTCTCCGCCTCCGCCGCCGCCAGCGCCTCCTGGGCCCCCGGGGGGAGGCGGGTCAGGTCGCCGATGGCGCGGACCCGCACCCCCTGCGCCCGGAGCTCGGGGATCTCCGTCTGTAAAAACCGGGTCAGGAGCCGCATCAGGAAGCCCACCTCGCGGGTGGGCCGCGCCCAGTTCTCGGAAGAAAAGGCGTACAAGGTGAGGTAGCGCACCCCCCGGCGGCGGGCCCCTTCCACCACCGCCCGGACCGCCTCGATACCGGCGCGATGCCCCCGGAGGCGGTGCCAGTGGTGCTGCTGCGCCCACCGCCCGTTGCCGTCCATGATGACGGCCACGTGGGTGGGGATCGGGTCCGGAGGGGCGGCTTGCATGGCTGCCGGGCGCCGGAGGCTTACACCTCCAGGATTTCGGCCTCCTTCTTCTTCGCGGCCTCGTCCACCCTGCGCACGCACTCGTCGGTCGCCTTTTGGACCTCGTCCTTGTGGCGGCGCACCACGTCCTCGGGCAGCGCCTTCTCCTTGAGGAGCCGGTCCAGGAGCGCGTTGGCGTCCCGACGGCTCCCCCGCACCGCCACCTTGGCGTCCTCCGCCATCCCCTTGACCACCTTCACCAGGTCCTTGCGGCGCTCCTCGGTGAGCTTGGGGATCGGGATGCGGATGAGGTTACCGTCGTTGGTGGGGTTGAGGTCCATCTCGGACTGGAAGATCGCCCGCTCGATGGCCGGCACCAGGGAGCGGTCCCAGGGCTGGATCGTGATCAGCCGCGGCTCCGGGATCGACAGGCTCCCCACCTGGCTCAGGGGCGTGGGGGTGCCGTAGTACTCGACCCGGATGCCATCCAAGAGGCTCAGGCTCGCCCGGCCGGTGCGCACCCGCCCGAAGTTGCGATGGAGGGCCTCCAGGCCCTTTTCCATGGCCGCGCGGGCTTCCTTGACGACGGATTCTGGGGTGTCTGCCACGGTGTCACCCTCCCACTCTGGAGCCGAGATCCTCCCCGCAGACGACCCGCAGGATGTTCCCGGGCTGGGTGAAGTCAAAGACGACGATCGGGAGCTGGTTGTCGCGACACAGGGAGATGGCGGTGGAGTCCATGACCTTCAGGTCGCGCTGTAACACCTCGAGGTAGGTCAACGACGCGAAGCGCTTGGCATCGGGGTGGAGCTTGGGGTCCTTGTCGTACACCCCGTCCACCTTGGTGCCCTTGAGGATCGCCTCGGCCCCGACCTCCATGGCCCGCAGGCTCGCGGCGGTGTCGGTGCTAAAGAAGGGGCTGCCGGTACCGGCGGCGAAGATGACCACCCGGCCCTTCTCCAGGTGGCGCACCGCCCGGCGCCGGATGTAGGGCTCGGCCACCTGCTGCATGGCGATGGCCGACAGCACCCGGGTGACGGCGCCGTGGCGCTCCAGGGCCTCCTGGAGCGCCAGGCTGTTGATCACCGTGGCGAGCATGCCCATGTTGTCGGCGGTGGTCCGGTCCATCCCCCGGGCGGCCCCCTGGAGCCCCCGGAAGATGTTGCCGCCCCCGACCACCAGGGCGATCTCCACCCCCAGGCTCCGGACCTCGGCCACTTCCGCGGCGATCCGTTCCACCACCTCCTGGTCGATCCCGAAGCCCTGGCGGCCCATCAGGGCCTCCCCCGAGAGCTTCAACAGGACGCGGCGGTAGGCAGGCTGCCGCCGCTCCATCTCAGGCCCCCTTCAGCTGGGCAGCCACTTCCGCGGCCAGGTCGTTCTGGCGCTTCTCCAGGCCCTCGCCGAGCTCGAAGCGCACGTAGCGGCGCACCCGGAGGTTCTCGCCGATCTCCGCCACCGCCCGCTTGACGTAGTCCCCCACGGTCACGTCGGGGTCCTTGACGAAGGGCTGCTCGAGCAGGCAGTTCTCCTTGAGGAACTTGTCGATGCGGCCCTGCACCATCTTCTCCACCACCGCGGGGGGCTTGCCCGACTCCAGGGCCTGCTCGGTGAGAAACGCCCGCTCCTTCTCGGCGGCCTCGGCCGGCACCTCGTCGCGATCCAACCACCGGGGGTTGGTGGCGGCGATGTGGAGCGCCACGTTGTTCACCAGCTCCTTGAACTTGTCGGTGCGGGCCACGAAGTCGGTCTCGCAGTTCAGCTCCACCAGGACGCCGATGCGGCCGCCCCCGTGGATGTACGCGTGGACCAGACCCTCCGAGGCGATCCGGCCCGCCTTCTTAGCCGCCGCCGCGAGGCCCTTCTTGCGCAGGAGCTCGGCGGCGCGCTCCATGTCGCCGCCGGCCTCCTCCAGGGCCTTCTTGCACTCCATCATCCCCGCCCCGCTCTGCTCCCGGAGCTCCTTTACCGCGCTCGCACTGATGGCCATGGATCGCTTCCTTTCTCGTTGACGCCGGACCCCGGGGGGTCAGTCGGCGGTCACCTCGTACTGTTCCACCTCATACGCCTCGCCCGCCCCGGCCCCCGGGACCACCTCCCGGAACGCCTCCTGCTGGTGGGCCTTGCCCTCGAGCACGGCGTCGGCGATCTTGGAGGTGAAGAGCTTGATGCAGCGGATGGCGTCGTCGTTGCCGGGGATCGGGTAGTCGATCAGGTCGGGGTCGCAGTTGGTATCCGTGATGGCGACGATCGGCACGCCCAGCCGGTTCACCTCCCGCACCGCGATATCCTCCCGGCAGGGGTCGACGATGAACACCACCTTGGGGAGGTTCTTCATCTCCTTGATGCCCCCCAGCGCGCGGTCGAGCTTCGCCTTCTCGCGCTGCATCTTGAGGCCTTCCTTCTTGGGCAACAGATCCACGGTGCCGTCGCTCAGGACGCGCTCCATCTCCCGCAGCCGCTCGATCGACCGCTTGATGGTCTGGAAGTTCGTCAGGGTGCCCCCCAGCCAGCGGTGGTTGACGAAGAACTCGCCGCAGCGCCGGGCCTCTTCCTGGATGATGTCGGCGCCCTGGCGCTTGGTGCCGACGAAAAGCACCCGGCCGCCCGAGGCCGCGGTGTCCTTCACCAGATCATAGGCGCGGCGGAAGAGCTTGACCGTCTGGGACAGGTCGACGATGTGGATCCCGTTGCGCTCGGTGAAGATGTACTTCTTCATCTTCGGGTTCCACCGGTGGGTCTGGTGACCGAAGTGCACTCCGGCCTCCAACATCTCTCGCATGGTGACGCTGGGCATGGGGTTCTCCTCTCGTGGTTTTTCCTCCGCCCCGTTCATTCCGCCTTGCGACTTCGGGTCAGCCCGAAGCACCACCGGCAGTCCAGGGGCGTGCGTGATGGGAAGCGCGTACAGGTAACACAGGACCGCGGGGGGTTCAAGGAGAAAGCTCGGGCGGATGCTGGATGCTGGAGGCTGGATGCTGACGCCGGAGGAGGCTCCCCGGAGGAGGCTCCCCTTGACGGCCCGGGGCCCCCATGCTTCACTGCCACCCCGACCGCCCCGGCACCCCGGCGGAGAGGAGAACCCCCGTGAAGCTCATCCAAGCCATCATCAACACCGACCGCCTCGACGAGCTACGGGATCGGCTGTTCGAGCTCGGTGCGCCGGGCCTGACGGTGGACAGCGTGATGGGGATCGGCAAGCCCCTCAGCCAGATGCGCTACTCGGAGAACCGGGGCTTCATCCCGAAGTTCTTCGCCAAGAGCCGGGTGCAGATCGTCGTCGAGGCCGAGCGGGTGCCGGAGCTGGTGGAGGCCATCCGGGTGCTGTGCGCCACGGGGCGAGACGGCGACGGCAAGATCTTCGTCCTGCCGGTGGACGACGCCGTGCGCGTCCGCACCGGCGAAACCGGGCGCCAGGCCCTGTACTGAGGCGCTAGGGGGCCTTGGCGCCCCCCGCCCCGCCGGGAGTCCCGGCCGCCGGGGCTTCCAGGGGCACCAGCTTGATCTCGATGCGCCGGTTGCGGGCGCGCCCTTCCGGGGTGTCGTTGGGGGCCACGGGCCGGTGGGAACCCATGCCCACCGCCGCCAGGCGCGCCCCGGGCACCCCCACCACCTCCTCCAGGTAGCGCACCACGCTCGTCGCCCGGGTGGCCGAGAGCTCCCAGTTGGTGGGGAACCGCTTGGCGAGCTCACCGACGATGGCCACGTCGTCGGTGTTCCCCTCGATCACCACCGCCTGATCTTCCATCCCCTTGAGCACCTCGCCGAGCCGCGCCAGCACCTCGCGCCCTTCCGGTTTCACGTCGGCCCGGCCGGAGTCGAAAAGGATCTCGTCGAGGACGTTCACCGACAGCTTGCCCTGGAGCTGGGAGATCGTCACCCGCCCCCGGTCGATCTCGGCCTTCATGCCGGTGAGCAGCCCTTCGTAGTTGCGGGAGACCTCGTCCACCTTCTCGCGCTTCTCCGCCTCCACCCGGGCGGCCTTCTCCTTGAGGGCGACGACGGTCTTCTCCAGATCGGCGATGCGCGCCTGGGCCTCCGCTACCCGCCCCTCCGCGCCCGTCACCTTCCCCTGGCACGCTGCCACCTCGCCCCGCAAGCGCTCCCGCTCTTCCCCGCGGGCCGCCTCGGCGGCGGCCCGGTCCCGCTTGCACAGATCCACGTCGGCTCGCAGGGCCGCCTCCCGCTCGCCCGCGGCGGCGAGGCGGGCACCCAGGTCCGCTCCCCGGGCCTCCCCTTCGGCGAGGCTCTTGCGCAGCCCCTCCACCTCGACCCGCCGCTCCCCCAGGGCGGCCTCGGTCGCTTCGCGGCGGCCGGTCTCTCCCTGGAGGCGGGCCGCGAGGTCGGCGGCCCGCGCCTCGAGCTCCTGGGCGCGGGTCACCTGGGCCCGATACAGGTCCTTGGAGACCCCGCACCCGACGATCGCCACGCCCAGCAGGGCCACGGCCAGGTACCTCATGCCTTGCTCCTCGTCTGGGGAAGCCACACGTAAAAGGTCGCGCCTTCGCCGTGGCGGCTCCGAGCTTCCAAGATCCCCCCGTGGGCCTCGACGATCTTGCGGCTGATCGGGAGCCCGAGACCGGTACCCTGGGTCTTGGTGGTGAAGAAGGGTTTGAAGATCTCCTCCATCCGCTCCGGGGGAATCCCCGGCCCGTCATCGGTCACGGCGATCTCCACCCACGGCCCTCCGGCCGCGAGCCGCGGGTCCTCCCGGGTCGGCTGGGCGGAAGAGCTCACCACGACCTTGCCCCCGGGCCCGGTCGCCTGGCGCGCGTTGATCACCAGGTTGAAGAGCACCTGTTGAAGCTGCTGGGGATCTACCGGCACGTCGGGCATGGCGGGATCCAACACCGCCCCCACCGCGTCCCGAGCGTCGGCATCCTCCCGCCCGACGAAGAAGAGGGTCTCCTCCACCAGGTCGTTGGGGTTGGTGAGCTGGAACTCCGGCTCCGACTCCCGCGCGAAGCTCAACAGGTCCCGGATGGTCTTGTCGAGCCGCCCGGTCAGCTTGAGCATCTCCTGGACCACCGGAAAGCGGCTGTCCTCCCGGCCGAAGGACCCCGCCAGGATCTGGGTCGCGCCGGCCAGGCCCGCCAGGGGGTTCTTGATCTCGTGGGCGACGCCAGCAGCCATCTCGCCGATGGAAGCGAGGCGCTCGGAGCGCATCATCTGCTCCCGATGCAGGCGATCCACCTCCCGGCTGGCCCCCTCCAGGCGCGAGATCATGGAGTTGTACGAGCGCCCCAGGGTGCCCAGCTCGTCGTCCTGCCGCACGTCCACCCGAGCGTCCAGGGCGCCCTCCTCCGCCCGGTGCATGGTCTTGACGAGCCCCCGGATGGGCCGCAGGACCATGCCCGTGAGCAGCAAGCTGATGGCGGTGGTGACGATGAGGACCGTGACCATGGTGGACCCGAGCATGAAGCGGCCGTTCTGGGCCACCTGCTCCTCGGTGCGCGCCATGGAGAGGCACACCTCCAGCACGCCGACGATCTCCTCTTGGGGGTCGTGACAGGTGTGGCAGGTCGGCTCGTTGTACATCACCTCGACCATGCAGAAGCTTCGGTGGCCCCGCTCCTCGCTGCGAAACGGCTTGGACCGGTCCGGGCTATGGAAGACGTTGAGCACCAGCTCCTCGACCTCCTTGCCGATCTCGCTCGCCCGCGCCGAGTGCATGATGATGCCGTCGGAGTTGAAGATCCGAATCGTCTCGATGTCGTGAAACTGCCCCATCATCCGCATGACCTTCATGACATCCTTCTGGCACCGGCCCTCCATGTCGATGCGAATGATGTTCGTGAGGGTCTTGGTGAGGAGCTTCGCCTGGTTCTTGGTGTTCTCCACGGCCTGGCGGTTTTGCGCCTCGATCGTCAGCAGCGCGGAGCCGCCCAAGGCCGCCACGAGGACGGCCACGATGGCGCCATTGACCTTGAAGCGGAGGGATCGATGGAACACGGACGGCAGCCGAACGGGGGTCAGGCCGCGGGCTCGAGGGCCGCGGGAGCTGGGCGGTCCCCCTTGGCGAGGACGGTGGTGACGGAAATCGCCTCGCAGGCGGTGCAATCGAGGCACCGGATGCAGTGGCCGGTGTTCTCGCCCTCGTAGACCTTGATCTCCATGGGGCAGATCTCCGCGCACTTGTCGCAGTGGGTGCAGGTCTTGGCGTCCCACTTGAGCCGCAGAAGGCTCATCCGGTTGAACAAGCCGTACAGGGCGCCGAGGGGGCAGCTGGTCTGGCAGAAGGGACGCTTGGCCACCACCGAGGACGCCGTGAAGAAGACCAAGAAGCCGATCTTGATCCAAAAGAGGTCCCGCACCATCGAGCGCACTTCCTGGCTGATGGTCACCCAGGGGAGCCCGCCGATCAGCGTCCCCATGGGGCACAGCTTGGAGAACCAGTTCTCCGAGGTGATCCACGGGATGACGAAGACGAGCCCGACCAGCACGGCAAAGCGAAACGAGCGCAGGTAGGCGGGAATGCGGATCTTGAAGGACGGGAGCTTGTACAACAGCTCCTGAAAAAGCCCGAAGGGGCAGAGAGTGCCGCACGGCATCCGCCCCACGGCGGCCCCGATCAACCCCAGGTACCCCAACGCGTAGTACGGCAGGGCCCGCACCACCATGAAGTGCTGGATGCTCCCGAGGGGGCAGGAGAAGAACGCGGAGGGGCACGCGTAGCAGTTGAGGATGGGGACGCAGAACCCCTTGCCGGCGCCCTGGTATATCGCCTTGGCCAGAAACCCCTTGAGGTACCCGTTGGCCCCGAGGCTCATGCCGACTTGAAAGTACCGCCGAACCTTCATTCCGCCTCCCTGGCCGCCCTCCCCCGAACCCTCCCCCCCTTTCTTGAGGTCACCCGACCCCGATGCAGCTCAGTCAGAGGAGTTGCCCGTTGAAGAGCACCTCCCCCAGCTCGTGGCGTTGAAGGCCGAGGTACAGCGTGCCCGCACACAACCCCACGCCCAGGACCCAGACCGCGCGCCGCCAGCGCACCCCTCGCCAGACGCCGCTCCCCACCACCGCCGCCAGAAGCAGCGCCAGCCCGAGGGGGACGAAGGTCCAGTCCAGGACGAGATCGAGCAACTCCTGCCAGTGCTCCACGGCTCAGCCTTCCCCTTCCCGCAAGATCAGCGCGGCTTCCACGGCGCGCCGCAGAGCCTCGGCCGCCCCCCGGTCGTCCCCGCCGGCGGCAGCGAGCTCGCCCCGCTCGGCGAGCAGCGCCGGGCTTCGCGGGTCGAGCTCCAGGGCTTCCTCCACCACCCGCTTCGCTTCGTCCCGGCGCCCCAGGGCCCGCAGCCCCCGGGCCTTGACGAGATGGGCCGGCACGTAGCCGGGCTCCACCCCGAGGGCCTCCTCCGCCAGGGCCACCGCCTCCCCGTGGCGCCCGAGGACCCCCAGGATCCCCGCCAGGGCCCCCAGGGTCGGCAGGTGCCGGGGCTGGATCGCCTTCGCCTGCCGCAGGGCGCCCTCCGCCTTGGCCACTTCGCCCTCGGCGAGGAAGATCCGCCCGAGGAGCACCCTCGGCTCGGCCCAGGCGGGGTCCAGCTCTGCCGCCTGCTCCAGGTCGCGTACCGCCCGCCGCCCCATGCCCCGCTCCACCAGGACCACCCCCTTCTGGTAGTGCAGGGTCGCCTTCTTGGGCGGGATGTAGTCGCGCCGTTTGGCAACGGCCCGCACGTCCCTGCCCTCGGGACCGACGCCGAGCAGCTCGTCCACCGCCCCCCGGATGTCCACGGCCGCGGAGCTGGAGTAGCTCGCCCGGGTGTACCGCAAGACGCCACCGGCATCGAGCAGCGCCAGGGTCGGGGTCGCCATCACCCCGTAGCGCGAGTAAGTCTCGAGGCCGTCATCCAGGAGCACCGGAAAGGACCACCGGGCGGCCAGGGCAGCGATGGCGTCCCGATCGGCGGCGGTCAGGACTTCGTGCTCCACGTTCACCGCGAGGACCGAAAAGCCCTGCGGCCCCCGGAGTTTCAGCAGCTCCTCCAGGCCGTCCAGCATGGCCTCGCTCCGGGGGCTCCAGCTCGCCCAGAACACCACCGCGAGGGCCTTGGACCCCAGCCGATCCTTGAGCCGGACGGTCTCCCCCGCCAGGGTCGGGAGGGTGAACTCCGGGGCGACCTGCCCCTCCTCCACGTACTTGAAAGCAGCCGCCGCCGGCGCGCCCCCGAGTCCCACCAGCACCGCGAGTGCCCACACTCGTCTTCGGAGCATCTTCCGTGGCCTCCGTTCGGTGGCACCGGGCATCCCCCGGTGTCGGTCACTCCAAGAGCTTCTCCAGCGCCTTGCGGTACGCCGCCACCGCCTTCTCGAACTGCCCGGCCCGCTCGTGGGCGAGACCTAGGCGGTAGTAGGCCCGCTCGGGCTTCGGGTTGAGACGCGCCGCCTCCGTAAGCGCGGCGATGGCTCCCTCGTGGTCTCCCTGCACGCTCTTCACCCGGGCCAAGCCGATGTGGGCCTCGGTGAGCCGGGGGTCGAGCTCGAAAGCCTTTTGAAAGAGCCCCTTCGCCTCCTCGGCGTTCCCTTCGGACGCATCCAGGAGGTGCTCCCCCAGGTACGCCTGCGCTTCCGCCCAGGTAGGATCGGCGGCCACCGCTTCCCGGGCGGCGGCCAGGGCCTTGTCCCCCATCTTGCGCTTGGCCAGCAGCCGGGCCTTCTCCAGGTGTCGTTCCGCCGCCTTGCGCGCCTCGCTCTTCGCCTCTCCGCCGCCGGCCGTGGCCTGGGCCTCCACTTCGGCCGCCGTAGAGAGCCCGAGGGCCACCTTCAGCAGCCCCTCGACCTGGGTCCGGTACGACGCCGTGTAGCCGCTCACCTCTCCCCGAAACACGCCCTCGGCGGTAAGAACCCCCGTCGACGGCACCACCAGGATCCCGTAGGCGCCGTAGAACTCGCCCCCCGAATCCAGGAGCACGGGGCCCTTCGCCCCGAGGCCAGCCGCCCACCTACCGGCGTCGCCCTCCCCCGGATTCACCACCACGGCGACGACGGTCGCTTGGTTGGCGAGGGCCGGGTCGAGGGCCCCCAACGCCTTCACGGCCTCCCCGCTCTTCTCCTGCCCCTGGCGCACCACCGCCAGTACCACGGCCTTGCCCCGCAGGCTCGTCAGGCTGACGCCCTCCCCGGACGCGGCCTTCAGGGAGAAGTCCGGGGCGACCTTGCCCTCCTCCGCTTGGCGAAAGGCCGTAGCGGGCGCGGCCGCCAACACCCCGGTCAAGGCAACCACCCGAACGAAACCCCACCTACCCCCGCCGCTGGTCCGGTGCTCGCTCATGGCTCTCTTCCCCCAAATCAAGTGGGACAGCCCCGCGAAGATCGACCAGAGAGGGGCCGACCCCAGGGGTCGGCCCCTCTCGTCACGGTTCGGGGCGATCAGTACACGACGGGGTTGACGCGGTCGTAGTCCTTGGGCTTGTGGCAACCCACCACGCAGCGGCCGCCCGTGGGGGTCTTGGTGAAGTTCACCGGGAGCTTCCAGTTCTTCCCAAAGGGAACGTCCTTTCGGACGTGCTTCTCCTGGTTCCCCGCGTGGGCCTCGTGACACGCCTTGCAGCTGCGTCCCTTGGGGTCCTTGTTCACATGCAGGAAGTGCATGTTCAGGTCGCCGTTTCTAAAGTCCGTCAGTTTCGTCGTGAACTCGTTGAGGGCGATGTCCTTGTTGTGGCAGTCGAAGCAGATCGCGTAGTTTTCGGTCCGGTACGGAATATAGAACTCGGGGGGGAACGCCTTCTTCAGGATCTGGGTGTAATTGGACCCGTGGGGGTCGTGGCAGGCGTAACAGTCGTTCTGTTTGACCGGCCCGTGCTGGTACTTGGACGCCTTCACCTGCGCCCCGAGGTCGGTGTGACAGACGTAGCACACGTCCTTGGTGCTCGCCTTGAGCTGGCGGGGAAAATCGGAGGAGTGGGCGGTGTGGCACGCGGTGCACTTCTCCTTCTTGAGGGCGGTATGCAGAACCGCCGACTCCTCGATGGTCTTGCGGATGCCCTTATGGCATCGGTAGCACATCTCCTTGCCCTCGCCGTACAGCATGTACATCGAGTCGGTGGCGTGGGCGTTGTGGCACTTGCCGCAGTCTTCGCCCACCGGCCCGTGGACGTACTTGCGCGTAAACTCCTCCTTGCGGTCCACGTGACACAGGAGGCACAGCTCGGCCCCCTTGTCCTCGGTAAGGTTGGGGTGGGCGGAGGAGTGGGGATTGTGGCAGATGTTGCAGTCCCCCGCCGCCACGGGCCCGTGCACCCACTGGCGGTTGGTCTTGTTGTTCTCGTGGCAGGAGAAGCAGAGCTCGCTGGTGGTGCCCTTCTTGAGCATCAGCTCGGCCTCGGCCTGGTGGGGGTCGTGACAGGCGACGCAGTCGCCGGTGGCAACGGGCTTGTGGATGACCTTGTTCGCATCGACCCGCTCGTGGCACAGGTAGCACAGCGCCTTGCCCCCGCCCTGGACGAGCTTGAAGTCCTTGGAGCCCGGCTTGGTCGGGTGCCGGGCGTTGCCCCCCTCATGGCAGACGATGCACTGGCCGGCGCCCACGGGGCCGTGGACGAAGGCGCCCTTTCCGAAGGAGGGGTGACACTTGTCGGTGACGCACCCATCGTCCGCCCCGGCGCTCCCGCCCCCCAGCACCAGGAGAACCAGCCCCAGCCCGGCGACCCACGCGCGCTTGCCCACGGTTTCCCTCATCGGAGCGCTCCCTCCATAGAAAAGAACCCGAACGGTGTCCCTCAGCCCCCGTCTCCCCCTGTCACGCGGTCGGACCATGCCAGCCTCCTCCCATTCCAAAGATGCAACGAAGCGTTGAACACCCAGCATCGGGTCCCGGATCGAGCGAGGTCCGCCAAGGAGGACCCGGGCGCAGGCAGACCCGGGGTACGACGCGCTGCTCGCACCCTCCCGCCCCCCGGAACCGAAAACCCCACTCGGCAGCGGGCTACCCGCTTATAGCAAGGTGGGACCTACTTTTCAAAGGTTTCGTTCGCCGTTTCGGCGAGGTCGCCGAACCACCGCTCGAAGGCGATGGGGTTGCGGCTCGCGTTGCCCCCGAGGAACACCTGCACCCCGCCCTCGGCCCGCTGGACCCGCGCCCAGACCCGGCGGTGGCTGAGAAAAATCGCCACCAGGGAGCCGACCGTCATCAGGATGCAGCCGGCCCAGATCGCGGGGACGCCCGGATCGTACGCGACCTGAAGCCCGGTGTACTTCACCGAGTCCACGGCCTCCAGGCGGAGGATGTACCCCCCCAGAGGCCGGTTGTTCCCCTGGGGAGCCTGGAATACGACCACCGACTCCGGCGCCACCCCCGGTCGCTCCACGACGAACTCGGCGGCCGGCCCCATGTTCCGGAAGTCCGCGGAGATCTCCCGCAAGACCAGGTGGGCGCCCTCTTCCAGGGGCATCCGCCCCCCCCGGTCGATGCTCTGGCGCACGGCGACCTGGTTGCGCCGGGGCCCCAGCACCGAGACCGTGGCCCCCCGCCCCGCCACCTGGCCGTAGGAGGACTGGTAGAAGTAGATCCCCTGGTGGATCAGGGGATCGTTGACCTCGATCCGCTTCTTGACCACCTCGCGTCCGCCCTCCCGTACCGTCAGCTCGCTCAGATACTCCTTGGGGCGCCCGGTCGGCCGGCCGCTCTCGTCGGGATAAAACTGCACCTCGAACCGGTCGCACCGCACCTCGAAGTCGAGCTGCTTCTCGCCGCCGCTGCGCAGGCCCACCGAGGTGATGCTCTCGCCCTCGGGGATGTTCACGAACCCCTTGAACCCCCACTGGGCGCCGATCAGGCCTCCCAGGGCGAAGAGGAACAAGCTCGCGTGGGTGACGTACACCCCCATGCGGGCCCAGCCGCCCCGGGTCGCGAAGAGGTACACGGTGCCGTCCACCTCCCGCCGGAGGGGCCGAGCGAGCTTATCGGCGAGGAGCCCCTCGACCTTCGCGCTCACCTCCTCGACGCTGTGTCCCTTCAGGACCTTCTGCCACTTCTGGTGGATGGCCACCGGCCGACCGTCGAAGACCGGCTCCCGGTCCCGCATCAGGCGCAGCGCCTGGGGCAGCCGCTTCACGGAACAGAAGGTGATGTTCACCAGCAGAAGCACCAGGAGCAGCTGGAACCACCAGGAGTGGTACATGTCCCCGAGGTTCAGCGCGACGATGAGCCGGGCCACTCCTTCCCCGTACTCCTGAACGTACACCGAGAGATCCTTGCCCTGCTGGATCACCGTGCCGAAGATGCTCGTGGCCGCAATCGCGATGAGCACGAAGATGCTCAGCTTGATCGAGGCCAGGGCGTCGAATGCCCCATCGAGGGGCCCCTTGACTGGCTTAGTTGGCGTAGAACTCACCGCGACACACCTCCCATAGACCGTTGGCTGTTGACGTTCGTCGGTTCGCTTGGTTCGACCGACCTACAGGTCCCGTTGGCACTGGAGACACCGGGCCGCCTCCCGGTGGGCCGCCGCCTCCCGAAACCCCTCCTCCACCTCCCGGCAGTGGCTTCGGCGCCCCCGGGTGGAGACCTTCGGCATCTCCTCCCGAATCCGCGCCTGGGGGGTCTCGCGGTGGGCCGGAAGGGGCTTGGGCAGCCGACGATCGGCCAACCGCGTCAGGGGTACCTGGCCGGGGCAGAGGTCGCCGTAGATGGTCAGGGCCGCGCGACGTCCCTGGGCCATGGCCTCCACCGCGGTCGCCGCCCCGGCGACCGCGTCTCCCCCGGCGTACACCTTCGGGAGGTTGGTGCGCTGGCGCCTGGGCTCCGTCCACACCCGGCCATCGGCCTCCCGCCGCAGCCCCGCCAGGGCTGGATCGCCGAAGAGCGCGCCCCCCACCGTCTGCCCCAGGGCCGGCACCACCGCGTCCACCGGCAGGCCCCAGTCGGCGCCGGGCACGGGGACCGGTCGGGGCCGACCGGAGGCGTCGGGCTCCCCCAGGCGCATGGTGTGCAGCACCAGTTCCTTCACCCGTCCCCCCTCCAGCCGCACCTCGGCGGGGTCGGCCAAGAAGTGGAAGGTGACCCCCTCCCGCACCGCCTCCTCCACCTCGTCCGCCCGGGCCGGCATCTCCTCCCGGGTGCGCCGGTACACCAGGTGGACCTCTTCGGCCCCGAGCCGCAGCGCGGTCCGGCAGACGTCTAGGGCCGCATTGCCCCCACCGATCACCGCCACCGATCGCCCCAGCCCTTCCGCCACCCCCCGCTTGGCCCGGCGCAGGAGGTCCTGGAAGTCGAGACACGCCTCGACCCCGGGAACCTTCAATCCCACCGACTCCCCCGCGCCCACCCCGAGAAAGACCGCGTCGTGCTCCCCGAGCAGGGCAGCCATCGGCATCCCCCCCGGCCCCACCGAGGTACCGGGGACGAAGGTGACCCCGCGCTGGCGGAGGTCCTCCAACTCCCCTTCCAGGATGTAGGGCGGCAACCGAAAATCCGGGATGGTCAGGGCGAGCCGCCCACCCGGGATCTCGTCGGCCTCGTACACGGTCACCGTCGCCCCGAGGACACTCAAGTAGTACGCACAGGCGATGCCGGCGGGCCCGGAGCCGACCACGGCGACCCGGGGGGCGCCGCCGTCTAGGTGCACGACCCGCGAGGCGGTGTTTCCCCGCTCCCCCTTCGCCGCCTCTCGCCGACGGTCCGCCAAGAACCGCTTGCACCCGTTGATGGCGATGGGCTCACCGTCGATCCCGCGCAGGCACCGAGCCTCGCAGGGATGGGGACAGACCCGGCCGATGACTCCAACCAGGGGGATGCGCGTGCGGACCAGGGCGTAGCCGTCCTCCCAGGCCCCCTCGGCCAGGTGTTGCAGATAATCGGGGATCGCCACGCCCGCCGGGCATTCGCGGTGGCACGGCGCCCGCCGCCGCTGCCGCCCCGACCACCGGACATCGGCTACCGCCACCGCCAACACGAAGACCCCGGACGCCGCGATGAAGGCGTGCCCGTAGGTGAAGCCCTTCCACACCGACGCCACGAGCCCGACGCTCATGGGCAGCAGCAAGGCAAAGAGCACGCCGGTCGACCAGCGACCGAGGAACATCTGGCCGAGCCCGGGGGCCGCGCCCGACAGCCACGCGGCGAGGGGTCGGCTTCGGCGAGCCGCACCGATCTCCGCCAGCAACCGTTCCCGGCCCCGGAGTTTCCCCCGGCAGCCGCGGCACCGAAACGCCTGGCCCTTGTCTTCGACCCGGCACAGGCTGCAGTCCCAGTACTGTTCCATGCCTTCCCGACGATTCCTCGAAGCGACGCGTCCTTGATTAGCCGCCGAATGCAGACCCGACTACCGGTACTCCTGGAAACCGTCGGTTCCCGGCCCCGCTCCCCTCCATCTTCCGCGAGGGCTCGTCAGTATTTCTCCACGAACGCATACGCGTTGTGGTTGTGGATGCTCTCGAAGTTCTCCGCTTCCACAGAAAACCAGGTAACGTTCTTGTCTTTGATGAGCGCCTGAGCCACGTCCCGGACGATGTCTTCCACGAACTTGGGATTGTTGTACGCCTTCTCGGTGACGTGCTTTTCATCCGACCGCTTTAGAAGGCTGTACACCTCGCAGGATGCTCGCCCCTCCACCAGGCGAATCAGGTCCTCCAACCAGACGAACTCCTTGAACCGCACGCTCACCGTCACCTGGGACCGCTGGTTGTGCGCCCCGCCGGTGCTGATCGCTTTGGAGCACGGGCAGACGCTGGTCACCGGCACCGTCACCTGGACCAGGAGGTCGTAGGTGCCCTCCCGCACCGACCCTTCGAAGCGGCACGGATAGGACATGATCGAGGGTTCCCGGCTGACCGGCGCCTCCTTCTCCAGGAAGTAGGGGAACGCGAGCTCGAGGTGGGCCGACACCGCGTCGAGCCGCTCCCGGACCTTCTGGAGGATCTCCGGGAAGTTCCGGATGTCGATCCCGTGCCGATACTCGTTGAGGACCTCCACGAAGCGGCTCATGTGCGTGCCCTTGAAGTGATGGGGCAGGCTCACGTACATGTTCACGTTGGCCACCGTGTGCTGGCGGCCGTTGGTCTTGTCGAGCACCGTCACCGGGTACACGATGTCCTTGACCCCCACCTTGTCGATGGCGATCGCCCGGTGGTCCCGCTTGCTTTGGATGTCCTCGAGTACCATGGCGCCCCCTACTCCCGCAGGAAGCTGGCGCAGGCCTTGTCGCTCTCCCACGACGTGACCCGGTACACCCACAGCCCTTCCCGGTCCAGCTTCTTCGCCAACTCCTCGAACAGGTAGCGACTGATCAGCTCGGACGAGGGATTCTGGTCCCGAAACGCCGGCAGGTCGTTGAGGTACACGTGGTCCATGCCCCGGAGGACCTCCTTGGTCGCCGCCTTGAGCTCCTGGAAGTCGATGGCGAGCCCGATGTCGTCGAGTTCCGTGGCGCGCACCACCACCTCCACCTTCCAGTTGTGCCCGTGGAGGGACTCGCACTGCCCCTTGTAGCCCCGCAGGTTGTGGGCGGCGGCAAAGGAGGTCTCTACCTTGAGTTCGTACATCCTCACCTCGTGCAAATTGGAACGAAATGCGTACGTTAGCACCGGGCCAAAAACCTTGTCTAGCCCTTTCGGCCCGGCCCACAGGGCTGACGCACGAGGGCGGCGACCAAGAAGAGGGGCGGAGCTTGGTCGGCGGGGAGGCCCA
>JBBIIA010000056.1:0-23447 GCA_037446775.1 Deltaproteobacteria bacterium | reverse complement strand
ACGCCGGCGGCTAGGGCGAAGACGCGGACCGCGTCGACGAAGAGGCTCAGCCCCTGCATCTTGAGGTCGACGCCCTCGCTGCCGTGACCGTCGGCCTGACGGGTGAAACCGAACAAGCCCAGGGGTGAGCGGCGCAGCAGGGCGGCCCGGGCCAGCAGGTGTTGGAACAGGGTGTGGCTCGCCAGCCGCTCGCGCACCGGGGCGAACATCGCCTCGGTCACCTGGGGGTCCCCCCACTGGGTCCGCAGGTCGAAAAAGATGCAGGTGTACAGGAGGTTCTGCTCCGTGGCGTTGTCCACGAAGCGGAGAAACCAGCGCCCCCACTCCTCGCGGCTCAAACACAGCTGGGGGTTCCCCGCCATCACGTTCCCCTTGCACAGGGCAAACCCGCACCGGGCCAGGGCCTGGTTCACGGCCTGGGCGACCGGCAGCAGCCGCTGACGGACGGCCTCCACCTCCCGGGGGTCGTCGACCTCGAAGACGAGGCCGTTGTCCTGGTCGGTGAGGAGCGTCTGCTCCTTGCGCCCGGCGCTCCCGAAGCAGAGCCACGCCAGGGGAACGTCGAGGTCGCCGCACCCCTGGCGGGCGCACAGGCGGATCGCCTGGCGGGCGGTGTAGTCGTTGAGCAGGGTCACCACGTGGTTGAGCTGCTCCGAGCTCGCCCCGTGGGCGATGATGGCTTCCGCCATGCGGGCGACGTCGCCCTGAAGTGCCGCCAGGACCTCCACGGTGGGGGCGTTGGCGATGGTGCGGGCCAGGTGCACCAGGTCGACCCGTTGGAGCGAGAAGACGTCCCGCTCGGAGACCACCCCCACCAGCCGCCCGTCCTCCACCACCGGCACGTGGGCGAAGTGGTGGCGGGCCATGAGCAGGGCCGCCTCGAAGGCCGTCGCCTGGGGCGCGAGGCAACGGGGATTGGGGGTCATCACCTGGCGGATCTCGGTGTCGAGGTCGCCGTGGCTTCCGGCGAGGACGTGCCGAAGGTCCCGCAGGGTGAAGATGCCGACCGGGACGCCCTCCCCATCCACGGCCACGATCGACCCCACGTCGGCGCCGTGCATGGCCTGGACCGCCTCCCGCAGGCGGGCCTCGGGGGAGCAGGTGATCGGGGCGCGGCTCGCCAGGGTTTCCAGGGTGGTGTCGAGGGAGAATTGGGCTCCCAGGCCGGACTGGGCCTGGACCTGGATGTGGCGGTTCACCTCGTCCAGCAGGCTGCTCACCCCCCGCAGGCAGAAGTTGCGAAAGGGGAGGCTCTCGGCGAAGACCCGGACGAAGTGGGCTCGGGGGAGGGTGAGACAGAAGGTATCGGTGGCCGCCCGGTGCACGGTTCGGGTGGGGCGGTTGGCCAAAAGCGCCGAGAGGGGAAAGCAGTCCCCCGGCCCGATCTCGAAGATCGTCAGGACCTCCCCCCCCTCCCCTCCGGCCCGCTCCCCCCGGATCCGCCCCTGCTTGACCACGTAAAACCCGTCCGCCGCCCCCCGCGCCGGGGAGAGCACCACCTCGCCGGCGGGATAGAAGCGCAGGGCACCGTTCTCCACGAGGTAGGCGAGGATCTGATCGTCCATCTGGTTGAAGGGGGCGTAGCCGCGCAGGAAAAAGACCAGGGCGCGGATGTTCTGGGGCAGGGGGCCCTCCCCGTTGGGGGTCACGGGGTCCTCGTCCGCGACGGCGGGGCTCTTTCGCGATCGGGCTCTAGGGGCACGGTGGTCCTCGGGGTGCGGGTGGGAGTGGGGTTTCAGTACACCGACCGGAAGTTTCTTGTCAATTGCTGTTTGAAAAAATCAAGGCAACGCCGGTCGAGGGGAAAACGGCTCCCCCTCGATTCCCGGGCCTTCGTCCGCCCGAGCGTGAATACCTCAAGATATAGAGGGTTTGGCGGCCTGTGGTCCCGGATGAAAGGAGGGGGAGGGGGGGCGTGTCGATCGGCAAAACAAACAGGTCGCCGAGGCGAACCTGGGTATCTCTTGCAAGTGTGCCTAGGTACGGGCGAATCCGGCGAAGACGCCGACCGGAATGGGCGGTCAGCTGCGGGATGAAACAGCTTTCGACAAAAAGTGTTTGACGGCGCGACGCCGGAACGATAGGAAGTACACCCCATGGCGCCGGTGGTCTGGCGTTGCGTGCACAATCGTAAAACGACGTATGGCATTGGTGTGCTGCATCGGGGTCTCGGGAGGCCCCGGGAGGGGCGGTGTGAATCAGCGAGCGGCAACTCCAGGACGAGGAGGGAGCATGAAACAGCGCGACGCGACCCCACGGTTCATCACCACTGCGCGAGGAGGGTAGGAATGCAGATCTCAGCGAAGCATCAAGAGTACTGGCAGAGAAACCTAAAGACTACGGCGATACTTCTGGCGATCTGGTTTTTCGTGACGTTCGTTTTGGGGTTTTTTGCCCGTGAGCTGAACGCCATTAACTTTATCGGGCCCCTTGGGTTCTACATTGGGGCGCAGGGTGCTCTCATCGTTTACTTGGTGATCATCGGCTTCTACGCTCGATACATGAACAAGATGGACATTGAGTATAATGTCCAAGAAGGAGAGGAAGACTGATGAGCTCACAAAAAGCCTTTACGGCCCAGCTAAAGAAGTACTATTCGTTCTATACGGGTGGTTTCTTCGGCTTTGTCATCTTCCTCGGTATCCTCGAAGCCATGGGCGTGCCCAACCGGGTTCTCGGCTATATCTTCTTGTTTGCGACCATCGCCCTGTACGCCGGCATCGGCATCATGTCGAAGACGGCGGAGGTGTCGGAGTACTACGTGGCGGGGCGCCGGGTGCCCGCATTCTTCAACGGCATGGCCACCGGCGCCGACTGGATGTCGGCGGCGAGCTTCATCGGCATGGCCGGCACCCTGTACCTCTCCGGCTACGACGGCCTGGCCTTCATCATGGGCTGGACCGGGGGCTACTGCCTGGTGGCGCTCTTCCTCGCCCCCTACCTGCGCAAGTTCGGTCAGTTCACCATCCCGGACTTCTTGGGTGAGCGCTACGGCGGCAACATCCCCCGCGCCATCGGCGTCCTCGCCGCCGTCATCGTCTCCTTCGTGTACGTGGTCGCCCAGATCTACGGCGTCGGCATCATCACCAGCCGCTTCACCGGCCTGGAGTTCGGCATCGGCGTCTTCGTCGGCCTCGGTGGCATCCTGGTCTGCTCCTTCCTGGGCGGCATGAAGGCGGTGACCTGGACCCAGGTGGCCCAGTACATCATCTTGATCATCGCCTACCTGATCCCGGTGGTGTGGCTGTCGGTGAAGCACACCGGCTTCCCCCTCGGACAGATCACCGCCTACACCTCGGCCCTGCCCAAGGTGACCCAGCTGGAGCAGGAGTTCAACGACAAGACCACCCCCAAGGGCGCCGCCGAAGAGAGCGTGCGCGCCATCTTCCGCGACCGCGCGGCGGCGGCCAACGCCAAACTCAAGGGCCTCACCGACGGCGGCGCGGCCTACCTGACCACCGAGAAGCAAGCCCTCGAGGCCAAGCTGGCCGAGCTCAAGGTCGCCGATCCGCCGGCGGATCCGAAGGCCATCGCCGCCGCCGAGAAGGCCGCCCGGGACTTCCCCACCGACCCCGCCGTCGCCAAGGGCGCCTGGACCGCCGAGTCGAAGGTCGGCGCCAGGGCGGCCCCGGTGGCGGCCCACGCCGAGGCGTTTGCCGCCAAGGGCAAGACCCCGGAGGAGCAGGCCAAGAACCGCTGGATCGCCAAGAAGAACTTCCTGGCCCTGATCCTGTGCCTGATGGTGGGCACGGCGGCGCTCCCCCATATCTTGATGCGCTACTACACCACCCCCTCGGTAAAGGAGGCGCGCATCTCGGTGTTCTGGTCCCTGTTCTTCATCTGCCTCCTGTATTTCAGCGCCCCGGCGCTGGCGGTGCTGGTGAAGTATGAGGTGTACGGCTTCCTAGTCGGCTCGAGCTTCGCCGAGCTGCCCAAGTGGGTGAGCAACTGGGCCGCGGTGGACAAGACCCTGATGGCCATCTCGGACATCAACGGGGACGGCATCGTGCAGCTCGCCGAGATCACCATCGGCGGCGACCTGATCGTGCTCGCCACCCCGGAAATCGCCGGCCTGCCCTACGTCATCTCGGGCCTGGTGGCCGCCGGCGGCCTCGCCGCCGCGCTCTCCACCGCGGACGGCCTGTTGCTGACCATCGCCAACGCGCTCTCCCACGACGTGTACTACAAGATGATCGACCCCAAGGCCCCCACCACCCGCCGCATCTGGGTGTCCAAGACCCTGCTCCTGGTGGTCGCTGTCATCGCCGCCTACGTCACCTCGATGAAGCCCGGCAACATCCTCTTCCTGGTGGGCGCGGCCTTCTCCCTCGCCGCCTCGAGCTTCTTCCCGGCCCTGGTGCTGGGGGTGTTCTGGAAGCGGGCCAACAAGTGGGGCGCCATCGTCGGCATGCTGACCGGCTTGATCGTCTGCGGCTACTACATGATCCTGACCTACCCCTTCTTCGGCATCAACGCGCCCAAGTGGTTCGACATGAACCCCATCTGCGCGGGCATCTTCGGCATCCCGGCGGGCCTCTCGGCGCTGGTCATCGTCAGCCTGCTCACCCCCGCCCCGAGCAAGAAGATCCAGGACTTCATCGACCACGTCCGCTACCCGAACCTGGAAGGCGACCTGGACACCAGAGGCACCTAGCCGCCCCCTGACCCCTGGCCGAAAAGGCCGAAGAGCCCCGTCGCGCAAGCGGCGGGGCTCTTCCTTTGGGCGCCAGGCGCACCCCCGGGGGCTAGCCGGGGAGCTGGGGCAGGAGGGGCTGGAGGTCGCGGCGGCCGGAGTCGCGGACGAGCTGGCGGGCGATCTTGGGGTCGAAGCCGAGGAGCTTCTTGAGGACGGTCTCCACCCGGTCGGCGTGACCCCCGCGGTGGTACGCCATGCCGAGCTGGTACCAGCCGTGGCCGTTCATCGGCTGAAGGCGGGTCACGGCTTCAAAGGCTGCGACCGCCTCGTCGTGGGCCCCCAGGGCGGCGTGGGCCAGGCCGAGGCCGTACCACGCCCGGTCCAGGTTGGGGTTGAGCCGAACCGCTTCGGCGTGGGAGGCGAGGGCGTCTTGGTGCTTCCCCCGTTCCCCCTGGACGAACCCGAGGTTGAAGTGGCTGGCGGCGTCGGCGGGGGCGAGGCGCGCCGCCTCCCCGAGCCACCGCTCCGCCGCTTCGGGGTCCTTGCGCTTGGCGGCGATGAAGCCGAGGTGCCGCACGGCGTCGGCGTTGGCCGGGTCCACGGCGTAGGCCTCCTCGTACGCCCGGTAGGCTCGGCCGTCCTGGCCCAAGAAGTGGAAGAGCCAGCCTCGGGCGTACGGTTTCCAACTCTCGAAGGTCATGATCGCTCTCGGTCGATAGGGGGGCGCCCGCCGACCCCGTCCCGGGATCGGCGGCGCCCCGGGACGGGTTCAGGGGTGGATGTCTACGGCGCGGTAGGCGTGGCCGATCGCCTTGAACGCCAAGTCGGCCACCTCGCCCCTCGCCCGGACGCTCTCCTGGCCGCAGGCGCACCGGTGAACCGGGACCTCGACCGCCACGGGGAAGGGGTCGGCGTGCTTGAGCGTCGCGGTCAGCTCCAAGCTCTTCGTTCCCGCCGCGTCCGCCGGCAGCTCGCGGTCGCAGGCGGCGCAGTGGTAGTGTTTCTTGAAGAGGCCCTTCTTTACGGCTTCGGCCGCGCGGCCGTACTGCTGCGGTTCCTTGACCAGGTCCATGAGGAGGGCGGCGAAGGCCGGGTACAGGAACCGCCGGTGGCCCTGGGGGCACTGGACCGCCGGCATCTGGCGGACGGTAACCGTCACCCCTCCGTGTTCACCGGTGAAGGGGGCGAGCTCCACGGCGTCCATGGGGCCCTGGCACTTGCTGCACGGCTTCGGTGGTTGGCTCATGGCTGTCCTCCTCGCAGGGGTGGCGGGGGCGATCTCCACGGGAAGGGACCTCTTGGCCCGAAGCCAAGGGGGGGAGCCGGGCGGCGCCGCGCCGCATCGAAGGGAGTGGGAGGCAGTATCACCGGTCGGGCCGGGCGCGTCAACGGGGTTTGAAACCTCCCGGCGGGGACCTCTTCCCGCGGGGCCGAGGCCTTCCCGGGAGAGCGTTCTGGCTGGCGGACAGCTTGGCAGTAGAATCAAATGAGGTTATGCTGGCCGCACCTCAAGCCCAGGGAGTAGCCCCGGGGAGCCTGGCCTTGACCCCGTCCACCCGCGCCGCCCCCCGCGGCGCCCCAGCCCGCCCGAGGACCCGTGCCGTGACCACCCTGCTCGTCGCCTTCAACTACCTCCTCGCCACCGCCATGTGGTTCGTCCTCGGGCGCATGTTCATGGGGCTCTTTATCCGCAACCCAAGAAACCCGGTGTGGCAGCTCTTCCTGCTCCTCACCGACCCGGTGTACCGGGTGACCCGCTGGCTGACCCGGGACCGGGTGCCGGAGAAGTGGCTCGGGGTCACCACGATCCTGTGGCTCGTGGTCGGGCGGGTCTTGACGTGGTTGACCATGTCCTAACTCCAACCCCAGGGCCCCGGGGTCTTCTGAACAGGATGACGGGAGAAGTCCGTGGCGAGGGGCCTCGCCCCCGTGGTAGCTGACAGCCCCCGTGGGGGCGGCTAGGAGTGGCTCGGGGGCCGCCGCGGCCCCGGGAGGAACTGCCGTGAAGAGCTTCGCCGAGCTGGAGGTGCCTGCCGACCGCCGGTACAGCCCCGACCACGAGTGGGCCCTGGGGGAGGGGGCGCGGGTGCGGGTGGGGGTGACCGACTACGCCCAGGATCGCCTCGGAGACGTGGTGTTCGTGGACCTCCCCGAGGTGGGCGCCGCCTTCGGCCGGGGCGCGGTGTTTGGGGCGGTGGAGTCGGTGAAGGCGGTCTCGGACCTCTTGCTGCCGGTGGCGGGGCGGGTGGTGGAGCGCAACGAGGCCCTGGCCGATGCCCCCGAGCGGGTCAACGACAGCCCCTACGGCGACGGCTGGCTGGTGGTGATCGAGGCGGCGGACCCGGAGGAGCTCCATGGGCTCTTGGACGCCGGGGCCTACCGCCGGCTCCTCGCGGAGGTGGGGTAGTGCGCTACTTCCCCCACACCGACACCGACGTGGCCGCCATGCTCCGGGTGGTGGGGGCGGCGGACCTGGGGGAGCTCTTCGCGGCGGTGCCCGCCCGCCACCGCCTGACCCGACCCCTGGCCCTGCCGGAGCCCTTAACCGAGTGGGAGCTCGTCGACCGGGCCGAGGCCCTGGGGGGCTCGGCCCCGGGCCGGGCGTTTCTGGGGGCGGGGAGCTACGAGCACTTCGTCCCCGCCGCGGTGGCGAGCGTCGCCGGTCGGGCGGAGTTCCTCACCGGCTACACCCCCTACCAGCCGGAGGCGAGCCAGGGGTCCCTCCAGGCCGTGTTCGAGTTCCAGACCCTGATCTGCCGGCTCCTGGGGCTCGAGGTCGCCAACGCCTCGGTGTACGACGGGGCGTCGGCCCTGGCCGAGGCCCTGTTGATGGCGATCCGGATCACCCGTCGGGGCCGGGTCGCCGTGGCCCGGGCCGTCCACCCCCTGTACCGGCAGGTGGTGGCCACTTACCTCGAGGCGGGGGGCTTCGAGGTCGAGGAGCTCCCCTGGGGGCCCCGGGGCACCGCGGACCTCTCGGGTCTGGCCGGGCGCCGAGACCTCGCCGCGGTCGCGGTCCAGTCTCCCAACTTCTTCGGCTGCGTCGAGGACCTCGCCGCCGCCGCGGCGGCCGCCCACCAGGGAGGCGCGCTCGCGGTGGTCGGCTTCGCCGAGGCCCTGGCGTGGGGCTTGCTGCCGAGCCCCGGGGTGGGGGGGGCCGACCTGGCGGCGGGGGAGGGCCAGAGCCTCGGGCTCCCCCGGTCCTTCGGGGGGCCGGGCCTCGGGCTCCTGGCGGCCCGGCGCGAGCACCTGCGCCAGTTGCCGGGGCGGCTGGTGGGCCAGACCGTGGACCAGGACGGCCGCCGGGGCTTCGTGTTGACCCTGGCCACCCGGGAGCAGCACATCCGGCGCGAGCGCGCCACCTCGAACATCTGCACCAACCAGGGCCTGTGCGCCCTCACCGCGGCCGTGTACCTGGCGAGCCTCGGGGGCCCGGGGCTTCGGGAGCTCGCCCGGCTCAACCGGGACAAGGCCGAGCACCTCAAGACCGCCCTTCGGGCCCGGGGGCTCGCGGTCCCCTTCGCGGCCCCCACCTTCCACGAGTTCGCGGTGACCTGGCCCCAGGGGGTTCGTGGGCGGTACCGGGAGCTCCTGGACGAGGGCATCGTGGCGGGGCTCCCCCTGGCGACCTTCTACCCCGAGCTCGAGGGGGCCTACCTGCTGTGCGCCACCGAGACCGCGAGCCGGGCAGACCTGGACGCCCTGGCCGACCGGATGGCGCCGTGAGCGCGCCGCGCCCCCCCGGCGACTGGGCCGACGTGCCCCTCTTGTGGGAGGAGGGTCGGCCGGGACGCGCCGGGTTCTCGCTGCCCCGCCGGGACGTCCCCGCGGCGCCCCTGCCCCCGGAGTGGGCCGGGGCGCCCCCGGACCTGCCCGAGCTCTCCGAAGGCCAGGTGGTGCGCCACTTCACCCGGCTCTCCCAGGCGAACCTGGGGGTGGACACGGCGATGATCCCCCTGGGCTCCTGCACCATGAAGTACAACCCCAAACTCCACGAGCGCCTGGCGGCCCTGCCGGGCTTTGCCGACGCCCACCCCCTGGCCCCCCCCGAACGGGTCCAGGGGGTGCTGCGGGTGCTGGGGGAGCTCGAGGGCTTCCTGGCGGAGATCACCGGTACCGACGCGGTGAGCCTGCAACCCGCGGCGGGGGCCCAGGGGGAGTTGACCGGGCTTTTGGCGATCCGGGCCCACCTGGCGAGCCGGGGGGAGGCCCGTTCCGCGGTGCTGGTGCCCGACACCGCCCACGGCACCAACCCCGCCAGCGTCGCCCTGTGCGGCTTCCGGGCGGTGCCGGTGGCCTCGGGGCCCCGGGGCATCCTGGAGCCGGCGGCGGTGGCGGCCGTGGCGGACGGCGACACGGCGGCCCTGATGGTCACCAACCCCAACACCCTGGGCCTCTTCGAGGAGCACCTGGGGGAGATCGCCGAACTCCTCCACGCCCGGGGGGCCCAGGTGTACTGCGACGGGGCGAACCTCAACGCCGTGCTGGGGGCGGTGCGGCTGGGGGACCTGGGGGTGGACGTCTTGCAGCTCAACCTCCACAAGACCTTCGGGACGCCCCACGGGAGCGGCGGGCCGGGCTCGGGGCCCCTGTGCGTGAAGGCCCACCTGGCGCCCTACCTGCCGGCGCCCCGGCTCACCCAGGGGCCCGACGGGTGCTTTGGCCTCGACTGGCACCCGCCCCACGCCCTCGGCCGGGTCCACGCCTTCCACGGCAACGTGGGGGTCGCCCTCAAGGCGTGGGCGTACATCCGAAGCCTCGGGCCCCAGGGGCTCCAGCGCGCGGCCGAGCTCGCGGTGCTCAACGCCAACTACCTCAAGGAGCGCCTCAAGCCGCTCTTGCACCTCCCCTACGACCGGCCGTGCCTGCACGAGTGCGTCTTTAGCGACGCCCGCCAGCGCCCCCTGGGGGTCACCGCCACCGACCTCGCCAAGCGGCTGATCGACTACGGCTTCCACCCCCCCACCGTCCACTTCCCCCTGGTGGTGCCCGGCGCCCTGATGATCGAGCCCACCGAGACCGAGGCCCGGGAGACCCTGGACCGGTTCGTCGCCGCCATCGCCGCCATCGTCGCCGAGGCGGCCGCCGACCCCGAGCTGGTGCGGGCGGCGCCCCACACGGCCCGGCGCTCCCGCCTGGACGAGGTGGGGGCGGCGCGCAGCCCGCGCCTGTGCGGGTGAGGCGCCCGGAGCCGATCCCGGGAGAAGGCCTGTCTCACGCCACGCCGCAACGACGCCACGCAAAGCTCGGGGCACGAAGATCCAAGCTCTACGTTGCGACGTTGCGCCGTTGCGTGAACCCGACCCCCGGTGTTGCCCCTGTCATGGGGCCCAGAGAACCCTGTGTGGTTACGCGGGCCGGTACTCCCGGGGTACCCGCTGGCCGATGCCGCAGGTGATCTCATAGGAGATCGTCCCGGTGAGTCCGGCGAGCTCGTCGGCGGTCACCGCCTCCCCGCCCTGTTCCCCCAAGAGCACCACCTCGTCCCCCAGGGCCGTTTCCGGCCGGTCGGTCACGTCCACCAGGGTCATGTCCATGCACACCCGGCCGAGCACCGGGGCCCGACGCCCCCCCACCAGCACGGCCCCCCGGTTGGAGAGGAGGCGGGGGTAGCCGTCGGCGTACCCGACCGGGAGGGTGGCGACCCGGGTGGGGCGGGGGGTGACGTGGGTGCCGCCGTAGGAGAGCGGGGTGCCCGGGGCTACCCACTTGATCTGGGCGACCCGGGTCACCAGGCTCAGGGCCGGCGCCAGAAGCGCTGCGCGGGGCGCTTCCGCCGAGGGGTAGAGGCCGTAGATGCCGATGCCTGTGCGCACCAGGCCGTGGTGGCTGCGGGGCAGGGCGAGGGTGCCGGCGGTGTTGGCGAGGTGGGCCAGGGGCACCCGGACGCCCCGGGCGGCCAGCGCCCCGAGGGCCGCTTCGAAGGCGTCGCACTGGCGGTGGGTTGGCCCGAGGTCGGCCTCGTCGGCGGTGGCGAGGTGGGAGTACACGCCGCCGAGGGCGAGGTGGGGCAGCCCCCCGAGGAAGTCGGCGAAGGCCACCGCTTCCGCCGCGGGCACCCCGACCCGGCCCATGCCGGTGTCGAGCTCGAGGTGCACCTCGGCCACCCGGCCGGCGGCGGCCGCCGCCCGGTCCAGGGCCCGGGCGAACTCGGCGGTGCATACCGAGGCGGTGAGGCCGGCTTCTACGATCTCCGGCGCGGCTTCCGGGAGGGGCGAGCCGAGGAGCAGGATGGGGGCGCCGATCCCCGCCGCCCGCAGCGCCCGGCCCTCCGCCGTCAGGGCCACCCCGAGCCAGGTGGCGCCGGCCTCCAGGGCGGCCCGGGCCACCGGGACGGCGCCGTGGCCGTAGCCATCGGCCTTGACCACCGCCATCTGCAGGACCCCTGGCGCGCACAGCGCCCGCAGGGCGCGGATATTGGCGGCGATGCGCCCGAGGTCGACCACGGCGCGGGTGGGGGCGGTGCTCACCGGCGAGCTACCGGATCCGGAGCCCGCCGCGCCCCGGGGCGGCGGTCACCTCGCCGACCCGGGCCGCCGCGGCGACGCCCTGGGCGCGCAAGGCCGCCACCAGGCGGTCGGCGTCGGCCCCGGGCACCGCCAGCAAGAGCCCCCCCGAGGTCTGGGGGTCGAAGAGGAGGGCCTCTTCGTGGGCTGCGAGGCGGGGCTCGATGGTCAGGTCTTCCCCGCACACCTGGCGGTTGGCCCGGTTGGAGCCGGTGGTCTCCCCCCGGCGGTACATCTCGACCGCACCGGGGAAGAGGGGCAGGGCCGACCAGGAGATCTCCAGGGTGACCCGGCTCCCCCGGACCATCTCCAGGGCGTGGCCGGCGAAGCCAAAGCCGGTGATGTCGGTGCAGGCGTGGACTTCGAAGCCCTGGGCCACCTCGGCGGCGGCCCGGTTCAGCGCCGCCACCTCGGGCAGCAAGGCCGCGAGGTCGGGCCACGGGAGCTTGCCGGCGCGGCAGGCGTTGAAGAGCACCCCGGTGCCCAGGGGCTTGGTGAGCACCAGGGCGTCCCCGGGGCGGGCGCCCACGTTGCGCCAGATCCCCTCGGGGTGGACCACCCCGGTGACGGCGAGGCCGTACTTGGGTTCGCGATCCTCCACCGAGTGGCCCCCGGCGAGGCTCGCCCCGGCGGCCGCGATGACCTCGCCGCCCCCCGCCAGGATCTCCCGCAACAGCTCCCCCCCGAGGGCCTCGGCTGGGAACATCACCAAGTTGAGGGCCAGCAGCGGCCTCCCCCCCATGGCGTAGACGTCGGAGAGGGAGTTGGCGGCGGCGATCCGACCGAACCAGCGGGGATCGTCCACCGGTGGGGTGACGAAGTCGGCGGTGGAGATCACCGCGAGCTCTGGCGACAGGCGGTACACCGCCGCGTCGTCGCTGGTCTCGAAGCCGACCAGGAGGTTGGGGTCGGTGGGGGCGGCGAGCCCCCGCAGGGCGTCCGACAGGACCGTCGGACCGATCTTGGCCGCTCACCCGCAGGTGCGCGACATCCCCGTCAGGGTCTTCTTGCGCGTCCACCACGCCATGGGCTGCTCCTGTTCGTCGGTCGGGCCGCCTTGCCGGGGGGCGCGGCGGCTGCTATAGAAACCCCACACCCGAACCCCGAGGCGAGCCGTGGCGACTGCGGGCAATCCGGACGGGCCCTTGGGCTTGGTCTTTACCGATCTCGACGGTACGCTCCTGGACCACCACACCTACGACGCCGACGCCGCCGCGCCGGCCCTGGCGGCCCTGCGGGCCGCGGGGATCCCGGTGGTGCCTTGCTCCTCCAAGACCCGGACCGAGATCCTCGCCCTCATGGAGTACCTCGACCTGTGGGGGCCCTTCATCCCCGAAAACGGCGGGGCGGTGCTCCTGCGGGGCGGCGGCGCCTGGGAAGAGCTCTTCCCCGGGCGGTGGGCCGACCTACCCGCCGCGGTGCTCGGCACCCCGTACCCGGCCCTCTGCACGGCCCTCGCCGGGCTCCGGGGGCACCTGGGCGCGGCGCTCGTGGGCTTTGGCGACGCCACCGACGCCGAGGTGGCCGGGTGGACCGGCCTGCCCCTGGCCGACGCCGCCCGGGCGCGGCGCCGGGACTTCGACGAACCCTTCCGGTGGTCCCCGGAGCCCGCTCCGGCCGAGGTCGCCGCGGCTCGGGCGTGGCTGGGGGCCCGGGGGCTCCAACTCACCCGAGGGGGGCGATTCTGGCACGTGCTCGGCACCAACGACAAGGGCCGGGCGGCGCGTTGGCTGCTGCGAGCCGTGGCAACGCGCTGGGGGGCCGAGCCCCCGTCCCTGGCCCTGGGGGACAGCGAGAACGACCTGCCCCTCCTGGCGGCTGCCCGGGAGGGAGTGCTGGTGGCCCGCCCCGGGGGAGGTCACCTGGCCGCGGCGCCGGCCGAGGTTGCCCGCGCAGATGGGGTTGGGTCGGCCGGGTGGTGCGGGGCGGTGCTCGCCTGGCTCGGTCGGCTCGGGGTTTGATGCGGCGGCGGCGAAGGAGGAGAACGCGATGGGAGACTTCTTTCAAAACGGGGTCATTACCACCCTCCACGCGGTGGGCCGCCAGGACCGGGACCAGCTGGCACGCCAGATCGAGGGGTACACCCGGGAGCGCCCCCTGACCCTGGTGCTCCCGAGCCTGTACTCCGAGCTCCAGGGCCAGGCCCTGCCCCGGATCGTCGAGGAGCTCCAGGGGGTCTCCTACCTCCACGAGATCGTGGTCAGCCTCGGCAGGGCGGACCGCGCCCAGTTCCAGGACGCGGTCCGCTTCTTTGGCCGACTGCCCCAGAAGGTGCGGGTGCTGTGGAACGAGGGCCCCCGGATCGCCGAGCTCAAGGCCCAGATGCGCGGGCAGCAGCTGTACCTCGGGGAGCCGGGCAAGGGCCTCGCGGCGTGGCTCGCCTACGGGTACGCCCTGGGCGACGACGCCGTGCGGGCCATCGCGCTCCACGACTGCGACATCCTCACCTACGACCGGCTGCTGTTGCACCGCCTAGTGTACCCCATCGTCAACCCCAACCTCGACTATGAGTTCTGCAAGGGGTACTACGCCCGGGTCACCGACCGGGTCCACGGCCGGGTCACCCGCATCTTCGCCACGCCGCTGGTGCGGGCGCTCCAGAAGATGGTGGGCTACACCCCCTTCCTGGTGTACCTGGACAGCTTCCGCTACCCCCTGGCCGGGGAGTTCTGCATGAACGCCGACGTGGCGCGGATCAACCGCATCCCGTCCAGCTGGGGCCTGGAGGTCGGCACCCTCGCCGAGGTGTTTCGCAACTACGCCACCCGGCGGGTGTGCCAGGTGGACCTGGCGGTGGAGTACGACCACAAGCACCAGGACTCGGGGATCGAATCCCAGAAGCCTTCGGGTTTGATGCGCATGGCCCGGGACATTGCGGCCACCGTCTTTAGCACCCTGGCGGGGGAGGGGGTGGAGCTGCCCCCGTCCTTCTTCCACAGCCTGCGGGCCGCCTACCTGCGGGCGGCCCAGGACGCCATCCGCCAGTACAGCGACGTGAGCGCCGTCAACGGCCTCACCTACGACCGGCACACCGAGGACACCCTGGCGGAGTCCTTCACCCGGGCCCTGGAGGGTGCCGCCCAGGACTTCCTCCACAACCCCCTGGGCGCGCCCCTCATCCCCAACTGGAACCGGGTGGGGGCGGCGATCCCGGACATCTTCGGCCAGCTCCGAGCGGCGGTGGAGGAGGACAACCGGGGCGCGTAGGGGGGGTGGACGGGGTGGACGGGGTGGGGGGCCGGCCTCCTCGCTAGCCCCAATCCATCCTGAATTTATCCTGTCTTTATCCTGTTATCCGGTCAAAAAACCCCCGCGCCTTACCGCGACTTGGCCAGCTCTTCTTCGAGCCTTCCGCCCTTGGCTCCGTTGGCCCACAGGTCCACCAGGTAGGGCTTTTGCTCCTCGAACTTCTGGGCCTGCTCTTCGACCACCTCTTCGGCGGCCTGGGAATCCATGTCCCGGGTACGGGTGATGAACGACGCCACCCGGCCCAGGTACAGAGGCGTCATCAGGCCGAGCATCTTCATGCGGTGGTCGGCGATCCCGTGGTACTTGGCGGCGAGCTCGTACAGGAGCTTCACCCAGGTCTCGGTGGTGAAGTGGAACTGGGCGGGCTCCATCCCGTACGCCTTCTCCAGGGCGGCGAAGACGTCCGGGGAGAAGATCTCCTTCCACACCGAGCCAAACAGCCGCATCCCCCCTTGAAACTCCTGGACCATGCGGGCCTGGTTGACGGTGATGGGCTGGGGCTCCAGGAGGTCCTTCATCCCGGTCATCGGGATGGGGTCGCTGCCCCGCACCGGCAGCCAAAACCCCTCGTGCTGCTCCATCAGGCTAAAGAGGGTGCCGCACACCTGGCGAAACATCGGCCCGAGGGCCTCGCCGGGGTCCTTGGCGTCGTGGATCTTCACTCCCAGGTTGGCCTGGCAGATCTTGGCGCCCTCGACGACGGCGTCGGTGGTCATCCAGATGTCGATACCGAAGCGGGCGATGTCGGTGCTCCAGACGTCCTGCTCCAGGTAGTGTTTGGCGAGGCCTTTCGAGAAGGCAAAGTCTCCTCCGATGGGTTGGCGGATGCGCTTGCCGTACACCCCGCGCACTAGGCTGTAGACGATGTTGTTGGTGATGGTGCCGTCGTACTTGTAGCGGGAGTACACCGGGGCCACGAACTCGTAGCCCTGGCTCACCACCGGCTCCAGCAGGTACTGCACCCAGTCGGGGTTGATGCTCCTGAGGTCCGAGTCGACGCAGGCGCACGCCTTTACCTGGAGCCGGTGGGCGGCCTCGAAGATCGCCCGCAGGGCCGACCCCTTGCCGCCGATGCCCCGGTAGATGGTGACGACCTTCTCCTGCCACGGCTTGAGCTGGAAGTCGGTCACCCGGTCTCGGGTGTCGTCGGTGGAGCCCCCGTCCGCCACCATCACCACCGCCCGCAGGTGGCGGAAGTGGTTGTACAGCCCGTGGGAGAGGGTCTGGATGACGTGGACGATGGTGTCTTCGTTGTTGTAGCACGGGACTCCCACCAGGAGGTCGGCCTCCCCGATCTCCTCGAGGCGCTTTTGCACGTAGGGGCGAAGGGCGGTGTCGTACCCGCGGGGCACGGGATCTCCTTTCGACGGGGGATGGGCGGCCGGGGCGAGCCCGAGGCTAGCAGGAGATCCCGGGAGGTCAAAGGGGAGCACCGAGAGGAGGGCGGCGCCCTCCCCTCGGTCGGGCCGAAGGCCCCGGTCAGGCGCGGCGAAAGCGCTGGGCCAGGGACTCCAGGCGTTGGGTGGCGGCGAGGAGGTCGGTCACGTCCTCCGAAGCGGTCCCGAGGTCCGTCTTGGTGGCTGCCAGCAGCTGTTCGACGGCGGCGAGCATCCGGGGCAACTCGGGGGCGGCCCGGCTCTGCTCCTCGACGGCGCAGGAGAGTTCCATCACCCGCCGCGCGGTCTCGTCGGCCGCCGCCCGGATCCGGTGCAGGGCCTCGGCCGCCTGGCCGGCGGCGGCCGTGCCCGCGTGGGTACGCCCCTTGGCGTGCTCCACCGAGCACGCGACGTCGCTCGACAGGCCCTTGACCTCGGTGGCGAGATCGAGGATCTCCCGGGTCGCCTTGGCGGACTGCTCGGCGAGCTTCTTGACTTCCGTGGCGACCACGGCGAAGCCCCGCCCGTGCTCCCCGGCCCGGGCCGCCTCGATGGCCGCGTTGAGGGCGAGGAGGTTGGTGCGGTCGGCCACATCCTCGATGGCGGCGGAGATCCCCGTGATGCGGTCGATGCGGCTGTTGAGCCGCTCCAGGACCCGAGTCACCTCCTCCACCGAGCGGACCATGGACGCCACTTCCTGCTGGGCCTGCTGGACTCGGCCTTCGCCCTGCTGGGCGGCCTCCAGGGCCTCCTTCGCCCGATCGTCCACCAGCGTGCAGGTCGCCGTCATTTCCTGGAGGGTGGTAGCCATCTGGGCGCTAGCCGACGCCGCCGAGGTGAGGGCCGTGATCAGGTCGGTCTCCCGGGCCGCGAAGTTCTGGATGGCGCGGGTGATGGTTGCGCTGGAGCGGCTCACCGCCTTGCCGGTGGTGCCGACCTCCCCGATGGTCTCCCCCAGGTGCTCGGCGGTCTCGTTGAAGGAGGCGGCGAGGCGAGCCATTTGGGGGTCAACGCCCTCGGCGACCCGGGTCTGGAAGTCCCCGGCGCCCAGGGACTCGATCCCCCGGCCCAGGGCGAGGAGCGGAGCGGTCACCTGCTGCACCGATTTCTCCAGGGCCCACAGGAGCAAAAGCGCGATGGTGAGGGAGACCGCCAAGCCCACCGCCACCACCCGGCTTCGGAACTGGGAGACCGCTGCCAGGGCGGCGTCGACGTCTTGCACCACCGCCACCGACCACCCGGTCACCCCAGCCACCCGCTGGGGCGTCACCGGGGCGAGGCCCACCAGGTAGCCCCGGCCGCCGTGGGCGAAGGCGAGCACCCCCTCCCGCGCCCCCCCGGCCGCGCGGGCGAGGCCTGCGGGAAGGCCGTCGGGGATCTGGGCGGTCTTGGGCGCGGCGAGCACCCGACCCTCCGGGCCCAAGAGGAGCGGAAATCGGGTCGCGTCACCCCCCTCGGCGCGGTCTACCAGGCCATCGAGGTAGGCCACCAACCAGTCCCCGTCGAGCAGGGAGAGCCACACCCCCTGGAGGTCCTCCATGATGTCTAACACCACGTGGGAGAGCACCAGTTGGGGCCCTGGCTTGGGGCTGAGGGGTGCGGCGACGCTCAGCGCCTCCGGCACCAGGAAGCCGTGAACCACCGGGCCGGTGGCCTGGGTGGCGGTGGCAAACCACGGCTCCGCCCCAAAGGACGCCGCGGGCAGGGGGTGGGTCGCGATCGCCTGCTCGCCCCTGCCCCGCTCGTTCATCGCGAACAGGCGCCCGTCCGGAAGGGCGAGCACCTGGAAGCTGTAGACCGCCTTGTTGCCCACGGCCTGATTGGCGAATTCGGCGAAGAACTTCGGGGCCTGGTTGTCGAGGGTCGCCGGGGCGGTGTCGAGCTTGGCCCAGATCGCGAGGTCGCTGGCGGCGTCGTCGATAACGTCCACCAGGCGGGCCGCCGCCTGGTCCGCGTCCTGACCGAGCCGGCTGCGGACCGAGGCTTCGATGGCGTCCTTGCCCCGACTCAGGGCGTAGCCCCCGAGCCCAAGGGCGGCCAAGAGCACGGCGCCGAGGCCGGCTACGAAGAGCTTGGTGCGTAGCCCGATGACCCCAAACGATCGTCCGATGTTCATGGTCGGGTCACTTCCGGGCGTCGATGAGGAAGTACAGGAGCTCTATCAGGCTCTTAGCCTCGGCCTTGTCGATGCCCGAGTCGGGTTTGCGCATCATCTTCACCCCGTAGGCCTTGGCGGCTTCCTTGTCGAACGGGGTGTTCGAGATCGGGGCGGTGCCGGTGGTGATGGCGATCACGGTGCGCTCCATGGTGTGGCAGGCGGCGTTGGCGCACTTGGCCTCGAAGAGGGGCGCCCGGCTCTTCATCTCGGCGGGCCACCCCGATGGGTCGAAGGTGCGGTTGCCGGCCGATCCGACCACGGCCACGCTGGCCGGGGAGGAGGTGGTCAGCAAGGCCCCGGCGAGGATCCCGATGGTGTACTTGAGCATGGGTGATGTCTCCTCTCTTTCGCTACGGACGAGCCCCGCCCTCGGCGAGCAAGAACGCCCGGGCTCCGGCTTTGTAGGAGGTTTCCCCCGGCAGGGCGTCGACGGTAGCCTCCACCGAGAGGTTGAGGGCGCCGTCATCGAGCCAGTCGATTGAGTCATAGACCAAGCGTTTGGCGTAATACCGGTTGTGGGCCCATGCGGCGGGCTCGTGCATGAGCAGGTTGAAGTTGAAGGCAGCCCCCAGATTCCCCGCCCCCGTGTTGTCGAGGCCGGATTCGCCGATGGTACCGACACACCGTCTCGTGGTGGTGTTCCAGGTAAAGCGGGTGGTGCCCCCGGTCTTCCAGTTCAGGAGCGGCAGGTTGTCCGAGCAGGTTCCGGACTCGACGTAGTCGGTTCTGTAGGGTGCCGAGTAGAAGTAGGGATGTGCCTCGTAGAAGTGGAGACCCCGTTTCGCCAGTTGCGTCTCAAGGAGTTGGAGGGCGTCCTTGAAGCGCGTACGGCTGGTCTCCAGGGTGGCCAGAGTCTTGGCGTGGTCGCCCGCGTGGCACTTCGAGCACACGACGGTGACGGCGGCGGGCTGATCTGCCGCGTCGAACTGGTAGGGGAGAAACCGATGGTTCGGCCGATCCCCGTCTAGGTGGCAACCGACGCAGGGCCCCCCCGCGCCGGTGTCTACCGCCTGACCGCTACCGGTCGCGGAGGTGGTCGTGCCGATTCGGGCGTGGCGGAAGAACGGCGGGTCGGCGTAGTCCCGGCCCGGATACTCGTACCCGATGGTCCGGTACAGCAGTCCGGCCGCTGCCAGGTAGTGGGCGTTCACGAAGCTCTGGTTCGCGAAGTTCGAGACGATCGCCACGTTCTGGCCCGACTGACGTCCGGCGTGGCACGGTACGCAGACGTTTGACCGGCCCGCGTCCGGGTATGGGATGGTGAGGGTTCCGTAGGCGGAAGTCACGGGCCCGGGGTTGCGGACACCCCCGGCGTTGTCGGCGTGGCACCCGTAACAGTAGAGCATCTCCCGCTGTTTTCCCGTGGCTCCGAAGACGTTCTTCGCCGGGTCGTAACGGAGCGCGGTCACGTCAGCTGCGGGGTTCTGGCCCCTGGCCCGGGCGATGGCCACTAGGCTGTCCGCGTAGTTTCGAAATCCAGTGGTCGTATGGCAGTGCTGGCATCCTTGGCGCGCTACCTCTTTGAAGTCGTAGTAGACCCACGCCGGGGCGTCGTGCTTCGTGGTCGCGGCCGCAAAGACCGGCGACGCGTTCCCCACGACCTTGGCCGCCTCCTCCTTTGCCTCCAGGATGCGGCCGCCGTGCCCGGAGCGGGCCCACTGCCGGTTGATGGTAGTGTCCGCGGCGTGCACGTCGTGGCAGCCCCGGCACGCCCGGTCGCTTCTTCGGTCGAGCACGTAGCCCTCGATTGCGTCGGTCGCGGCGTCGTCGAAGTGGGTATCGTAGAGGACTCGGCTGGCGTTAAAGGTTCCTTGGCCGACCTGGTACTCGGACCAAGCGTAGGCGCTCGCGGGGCCGTGGATCGCATCGGCGGTCTGGTGACAGGCGGTGCAGGTGCGGTGCTCCGCGGACTCGACCCGCTGCCCGCTGCCGTCGGTCTTCTCGGCCAGCAGGAGCTTCTTGGGGTCGTGGGGGTCATGGCAGGTGCGGCACTGGACGCGGGTCGCCCCGGCCAGGGGTGGCAGGAAGTCGGGCAAGGCGTCGGCCAGGGCGGCGTAGCCGCCGCCGACGTTCTTGTAGCGGCGGGCGCCCTCGTCGGTGTGGCACTTGGAGCACCGGGCCTGCACGTTGGTCGTCCCCGCAGCGAAGATAGCTGGGTTCACGAGGGAGGAGGCGTGGGGTGAGGCGACGTACTTCTCCAGGATCTCATCGCCTTCGGGGTGGTACTGATTGTGAGCGAACTTCTTGTCGTGACACTGCCCGCACTGGGTGAAGTCGGGCCGGGGGAAGGGGATCGGGCCACTGCCGTAGTGGTTGGCGCCGCCGCCGTGGCAGGACTCGCAGCCGACCACGGGTCGGGGCACGTTGCCGCTCAGCCCCGTCGAGAGCTTCTGGCCGTCTTCCAGGGGGTCGTGACAGCTGGCAGAGCAGTCCGGGGAGGTGCGCAGCCCTGGGGCGCCGTAGTAGGCCGGGAAGCCGGAACTCTCCAGCGTCCCCGGTAGGGTGGCGTAGCCGATGCGGTCCTCCTGGTTCCCGTGGGGACCCCGGAGCCAGCCGACGAACTGGACCCCGGTGCCGTGGCAGACGAGGCACGCCTTCATGCCGACGGTGCGGGTGGGCCCGGGCTCGGGTGGGGGCCCCACGGTGTTCGCCGGCGCCCACCGCGGCGCTCCCTCGGCGATCCACGCCGCGATCGCCGCCCGGTCGGCGTCGGTGGCGTACTTGGCCATGCTCTTGGTGGTGATCCACTTCATGAGCTCGCTGCCGGCGGCGTCGCCCGGCTTGACGAAGACCAGGACCTCGTCGTACCCGGTCAGCGGCGAGCTGCTGCGGAGGCCGCCGGGGCCGTGGCAGCGGACGCACGCGGGGTCCAGGATGGGTTGCTGGATGCGCAGGGCGTACGCGTCCACCATGTCCTCCGGTTGGCGACCGGCGTCGCCGCTGGTGCTGCCGCCGCAGCCGATCAGCAGGAGGGGGGTGGCGAGCACCAGGGCCCGCACGGCGCTCTCGGTCTTCATGGTCTTCTCGCGCTCTCTCAAGGGGTTCCTCGGCGAGCTCGGCTACAAGTGGTATTCGAGGCGCAGCAGGCCGGTGACGTCTACCGGGTCTTGCTCGGCCTGGGTGCGAAACCACCGGCCCTCGATCTTGAGCTGTAGGCTCTCCAGGGGGCTCCAGGTGACGTGGCCGATGAGGCGCTTGGTGATCCCCGTGGCGGCGTTGCCCACGTCCTCGTTCTCGAAGCGCAGGGCGACGAGGTAGCGGGGGGCGAGGAAGTAGTCGACCTCGATGGCCGTCACCACCGACTCCACGTCGAAGCCGAGGCCGTTGAGGTCCTCGTCGCGGCCTGCCACCAGGCTCCCCAACAGGGTGAGGCTGCGGTACTGGGCTTCGACCTCCAGACCGCCCCGCCGGTAGTCGGTGTCGTGGGTGAGCTTCTCGAGGCGGCCGAGGTAGCCGAAGGCTCCTAGGGTGACGGTCAGGTAGTCCCAGACGCTCTCGTGGTCGAGGTCGAGATCGGGCTCGCGGCCGGCGAAGTCGGTGCCGGCGATCTTGTAGGAGAGGTGGCCGAAGTACTCCATGGCGTCCTGGTTGGTCCGGTCGGCGACGCCGACGGCGGCGAAGAACCGCCCACCGACGACCGCGTTGACCTCCACCGCGTCGCGGGGCGTGGCCAACGAGCCGCCGCCGCCCCCCGGGACCCCAAAGGTCGCCGGCGCGGCGGGCGCCGCAGTGACCCCTTGGTTCTCCTTCCACAGGGTGGTCTGGGGGGTGAGGCGCCCGAACCTCACGTTGACCGGGGTGCCGAGCGCCCGGCGGAAGACGGCAAAGGCCTCGCCGCCGCCCACCAGGTCGTGGGCAAAGAAGCCAACCTGGTCCCGGAGCGTCCCGCCCCCGTGGAGGAAGAGAAAACTGTCGGGCCGCACCTTGTCCTGGTCGGCCTCCGGGTCGTACGCCACGTCCTGGCGCAGGGTCGCCGAGAGGGGCACGGACTCGGGGATGGCCGACAACCAGTGCGACTCCTTGGCGCCCGCCGGCTTCTGCCCCGGGGCCCGGCCCGGCCAGACGTAACCGTTCTTGCGAAACGCCTCCCCGAACTCGTTGCGCCGCGGGTACGGGCTGTGGCAGGTGCTGCACTCGGTGTCGTACTGGTGGGTGAAGGCCGAGATCGCTTCCGCTTTCGACGAGATGCCGAGGGCGAGGGCGCCGAGCACGGTGACGATCCCCAGGGTGGGGGTAGATCGGGGTCGGCGGGTCATGGGTCGGTGCCTCCGCGTCGAGTGGACGGTTGGGCCTTACTTCGGCGCTTCGCTCGTGGAGCTTTAGAACCGTTTCCGAATCCGGATCGTGGCGCGACGGTGGCCCGTTATACCGGAAGAAGCGAGGGTTTTGGGAGGACAGGGCGGGTCGCTTCCGCTATCCTGGCGGCCCGACGTCTCCCCCTTTCCCGGAGGGATCCCCATGCGCGTCCTGGTCACCGGCGGCGCCGGGTACATCGGCAGCCACACCTGCCTCGAGCTCCTGGCTGCCGGCCACCAGGTGGTGGTGGTGGACAACCTCGCCAACAGCAAGGAGGAGGCCCTGTGCCGGGTGCAGGAGCTGGCGGGGCGAAGCCTGGCTTTCGAACGGGCGGACATCCGAGACCGGTCCCTCCTGGCAGAGGTCTTCGCGCGACACACCGTGGACGCGGTGATCCACTTCGCGGGCCTCAAGGCCGTTGGCGAATCGGTGCGCGAGCCCCTGCGCTACTACGAGACCAACGTGGCCGGCACGGTCGCGCTGGCCGAGACCATGGCCGCCGCCGGGGTGCGCCTCCTGGTCTTTAGTTCCTCGGCGACGGTCTACGGTGACCCGGCCACCGTCCCCATCCGCGAGGACTTCCCCCTCGGCCCGACCAACCCCTACGGCCGCTCCAAGGGGATGGTGGAGCAGGTCCTGGCCGACCTCGCCGCCACCGACCCGGACTGGCGGATCGCGCTCTTGCGCTACTTCAACCCGGTGGGGGCCCACCCCAGCGGGCGCATCGGGGAGGACCCCAACGGCATCCCCAACAACCTGATGCCTTTCATCGCCCAGGTGGCGGTGGGCAGGCTCCCCGAGCTCGCCGTCTTCGGCGACGACTACCCGACCCCCGACGGCACCGGGGTGCGGGACTACATCCACGTGGTGGACCTGGCCGCCGGGCACCTCAAGGCCCTGGAGCGCCTGGCCCGGTCCCCGGGCCTCTCGATCTACAACCTCGGCACCGGCCGGGGCTACAGCGTACTGGAGGTGGTGCGAGCTTTCGAGGCGGCCTCGGGGCGGCCCGTGCCGTACCGCATCGCCCCCCGCCGGCCGGGGGACATCGCCGCCTGCTACGCGGACCCCGCCCGGGCCGAGGCCGAGCTCGGCTGGCGCGCCGAGCGGGGGATCGAGGCGATGTGCCGGGACGCCTGGCGCTGGCAGGCGGCGAACCCGGCGGGCTATCCCTAACGAGGCTCCGCCTCAGACCGTCGAGGTACGAGAGGGAGGTCTTTTTGACAGGA
>JBBIIA010000055.1:0-23468 GCA_037446775.1 Deltaproteobacteria bacterium | reverse complement strand
GCCCTACACTAATTCTGAAGAAGATCGTGTCTCAAGCATGTTGGCACAGAGGGCCGCCTGCGCGAACGAGGCTTTCGGGAGGCACTGGAGGAGGGGGGCCCCGTCTGTCGCTGGATCGTGGGAGGCGTGGTCGTGGACGTAATGCCGACGCTGCCGGACGTGCTCGGGTTCAGCAATCGCTGGTATGGAGAGGCCTTTTCAGAGGCCTCGTGGGTTCGAATCCCCGAGGGCCTCACCATTCGGCTCGTTTTGCCGCCCCACTTCCTCGCCACCAAGATCGAGGCCTTCCGGGGGCGGGGGAGGGGAGACTTCCTCGCGAGCCACGACCTGGAAGATATCGTCGCCGTGCTCGATGGTCGGCGGCAGATCGTGGAAGAGGTGGCCCGGGCCAATGCTCCGTTGCGCCGCTTCCTTGGCGAGGCTTTCGGGTCGTTCTTGCAGCATCCGCGTTTTGTCGAAGCCGTCTCGGGTCACCTCCCGCCCGATCCTTCTAGTCAGGCGAGAGCGACGATCGTTCTGGAGCGCATCAGGGAACTCGTCCGGCAGGGGCGGTAAGGGGGGCCATGGCCCGGCCACCCACTGGACTTGGTCAACCCATGCTGAAAATCCCCTCGCCTATCCAGCTCGACTTCTCCGGCGATCAGCGACAGCCCCATCCGCAGAGGCCATCGCCGGTAGCACTTCGCCACTCCCCGCCACCTGGTTCTCATCCTTGTTCGCTCCGACCAGGCCGACGAGGGCAGCGGCCACACCAGACGCCTGTGCACTGCCTGGGATGACGCCTGCCCCTCAGCGGCCCGGGCGGGGCGGGAAGGCGATCACCCGGCCCGGGCCGGGGGCGTCCTCCTCCGGGGGGGGCGCGGTCGGCCGGGGGTCGGGGAGGCGCTCGATCCGCAGGGGCATGCCCCCCATGGTGAAGGGCTCGCCGTCGATCTGGGAGGGCTCCAGGATCCAGGTGGTGTCCTGGAGGGGCACCGCCAGGATGGTGAAACGGAGCTGCCGCCACCCCTTCTTGCCGTCCATTCGGATCTCTTCGACCCGGGCGAAGAAAGCGGGCTTGTCGTCCACGTGGACGAAGATCACGTCGCGGGGTTGGACCAGGGTGTCGATGGGCATCGGGACCTCGAGGTGGCCAGGAGTCTTCGGGGTCGGCGTCTTCCTTCAGTCCGGCCCGGGCTCGGTGCGCAGGAGCAGGAGCCCCACGGCGTTGATCAGGGCGTGGGCGACGATGGGGGCGAGCAGGCCGCCGGTGGCCAGGGCGAGCCAGCCGAGCCCGGCGCCGGCGGCCGCGGCCCACAGGGCCCAGGGCCACAGGCCGTCCCGGGGCACCAGGTGGGCCAGGCCAAAGAGGGCCGAGGAGACGGCGAGGCCGGTGTAGGGCAGGAGCAGCCCCCGAAACAGCAGCTCCTCGGCGGCCCCGCTCAAGGCGGCGAGGAGGAGGGCGTCCGCGGGGTGGAGCCCGCCGAGGAAGCGCTGGAGGAACCGGGTGAACTGCCGGCCCCAGGCGGTGAACCGGGTGGCCACCTGCCCGGCCCCCGCCAGGGCGGCGCCGACGCCGAGGCCCCACGCGGCGCCCGAGGCCGGATCGGCGCCCAGGAGGACCCGACCCGGGTGGGCCGCGCCAAAGGTCTCTAGCGGTGCCTCCAGGGCGGGCAGCAAGGCGAGCACCAAAACGCAGGTGCCGGCGTAGGCGAGGGCCGCGGGGGCCAGGGTGGGAAGGCGGGCAGGGGCGTCCAAGGGGGCTCCGGCGGCAGGGGGCGTGGGCGCGCCCACTGTACAATCGGCCCGGTGCCCCGGGCAAGGGGCCGCGGTAGCCTGCTGTCTCCCAGGGGGGCGCCTGTTGACCCGCGTCCGCCCCAAGGGCTACAGTACGTCAAACGCAAGTTGACGGGAGGTGGCCATGGCAGGGGCGTCCGCGCCGATCACGGGCAACCGGCTCCTCGCTTACTTCGGGCTCGAGTCGCGGGCCAAGGCGGCGGAGGTGCTCCTGTGGACCCTGCCGTACCTGGGCATCCTGCTTTTTGCCTTTGGCGGCCTCGCCTACCTGGTGCAGCTCCTCTTCCCCCTGGAGTGGTGGGTCCACGTCCTCGGCGTCGTCCTTGCCCTCCTGTACTTCTTCCTCTTCCTCGCCCGGGTACGTCAGATGGGCCTGGAGGCCGCCCGCGCCGCGAGCCAGGGGCCCGAGCCCCCGTCGTAGCGCTCGCCGCCCCCGAGCCCCCCGCCTCCTCTCCTGCCCGAGGTCGAGTCCATGGACGTGCGCGAAGATCTGAGCATCCTCATCCGGTCGCGGCAGCCGGTGATCTCGTTTGTGACCGGGGAAGAGGACCGGGGCAAGGAGTTGATCCGGTCGGTGGCCGTGGAGCTCACCCAGCGGGAGCTCTTCACCTGGAACAGCGTCGCCGGGTTTCGCAAGGTCGGCAGCGGCTCCAACCCCCTGGAGGAGGGACGCATGGACCCCTTGACCGCGCTCCAGCGCATCGAGGGGTACCGGGGCGACGCGATCTTCGTCCTGGAGGACTTCCACGCCTTCTTCGAGCAGCCGGTGGTGGTCCGGATGCTGCGCAACATGCTCTTTAGCTTGCGCTCCACCCGCAAGACCGTGGTGCTCCTGTCCCCCTTCTTCAAACTTCCCCCCGAGGTGCGCGACGACGTCGCCCAGGTCTTCCTGCCCCTGCCGGACTCCGACGCCCTGCGCAAACTCCTCCACGAGATCTGCGAGTCCCGGGACGTGAAGGTCGACCTCTCCCGGGACTCCGAGGAGAAGCTGGTCAAGTCGGCCCTGGGCCTCACCGAGAACCAGGCCCGGGGGGTTTTCGTCAAGTCCATCCTCAAGCACCAGGTCCTGGACCAGTCGGCCATCCACCTGGTGCTGACCGAAAAGCAGCGGATCATCCGCAAGGACGAGGTCCTCGAGTTCTTCCCCGCCCGGGAGCGGATCGCCGACATCGGTGGCCTCGATAACCTCAAGGAGTGGCTGAAGAAGCGGGACAAGGCCTTTAGCGACCGGGCCAAGGACTACGGCTTGCCCAACCCCAAGGGCATCTTGATCATCGGCATCCAGGGCACCGGGAAGAGCCTCACCGCCAAGGCCACCTCGGCCCTGTGGCGGCTGCCCCTCTTGCGCATGGACATGGGCAAGGTGTTCGGGAGCCTGGTGGGGGAGTCCGAGGAGCGCATGCGCAAGGCGCTCCTGCTGGCCGAGACCATCAGCCCCTGCATCCTGTGGATCGACGAGATCGAGAAGGCCTTCGCCAGCACCACCTCGGCGGGGGACTCGGGCACCTCGGCCCGGGTGTTTGGCACCTTTCTCACCTGGATGCAGGAGAAGGAGAAGCCGGTCTTCGTCATCGCCACCGGCAACGACGTGTCGAACCTGCCCCCGGAGCTGATGCGCAAGGGGCGCTTCGACGAGATCTTCTTCGTCGACCTGCCGAGCTACGAGGAGCGGGTGGAGATCCTGCGGGTGCACCTGGGGAAGGTGCGCCCGGTGATCCGCCAGTATGAGGTGCCCGTGCTCGCCGGGGAGACCGAGGGCTTCAGCGGGGCCGAGGTCGAGCAGGCGATCATCAACGCCATGTACAACGCCTTCGATGACGGGGAGCGGGAGTTCACCACCGAGGACATCCTGCGGGGCATCCGGGAGGTGATCCCGATCTCGAAGCTGATGGCGGAGCGCATCGAGAAACTGCGCGAGTGGGCGGCGGAGCGCACTCGCCGGGCGAACAGCGACTCTCACTGAGCGGGGTCCCATGTCTCATTTTGCCAAAGTAAAGACCCGGATCGTCGACCTCCTCTGCCTCAAGCGGGCCCTGGCGGACCTGGACTTCCAGGTCCAGGAGGGGCGGGTGAAGATCCGGGGCTACCTGGGCCAGAAGATGGCCGTGGACCTCAAGGTGCGCACCGCCGACGGCCAGGAGATCGGCTTCGTGAAGAGCGGGGACACCTGGGAGGTGGTGGCGGACTGGGACATGGTGAAGTCCACCTCCCAGGCGGCCTTCGTGGCGGAGCTGACCCGGGGCTACGCTTACCAGGTGGTGAAGCAAGAGCTCGGGGCCCAGGACTTCCAGGTGGTGGAAGAGCGCAGGCAGGGCGAGACCGTGAGCCTCACCCTGAGGAGGTCGTGACGTGGAAGAGGTGAAGGTGACCATCGACGCCGAGGGCAACGTAAAGGTCACGGTCTTCGGGGCCAAGGGCCCCCACTGCCTGGAGCTCACCGAGAAGCTCGAGGCGCTCCTGGGGGGGCAGGTGGAGCGGGAGTTCACCTCGGAGTACTACGAGCAGGCCGAGGAGGCCCGCACCCGCCAGCAGGTGAAGGGGGGCTGAGGGCTTGGTGGACCCCCTCGTCCACCGCCCCGCGGGGGACCTGCTGGAGGAGATCGTCGGCAAGGGGGCCGAGGGGTTTCCCCGGTACCTGGGCCACGCGGGGGAGGCGCCCCGGACCTACCGCCTGGCGGTGCTCCTGGGAGGGCTGAGCCTCGGCCCCGGGGTGGTCGAAGCGGTGCGCGAGCACCTGGGGCGGCGGGAGTCGCCGGAGAAGTGGGCGGTGGTGCGGGGCCTCGGCGAGCTGGGCCACCCGGAAGCCGAGGGGTACTTCGCCCGGGTGCTTAGGGAGCGGGCCTCGGCGGACGCCATGGCGGTGGCCGTGCGCTGCCTCGGGCGCATCCGCGGAGAGAAGACCCTGCCCCTGGTCCTGGGTGCCCTGGAGCAGCCGCTCCTCGTCGCCGAGGCGTGTGGAGCCCTGGGGCGCTACGGCACCCCCGAGGCCGTGGCGGCCCTGGCGGCCCGGGCCGAGGAGTTCCCGGCGTTTCAAGCCCTCGCGCGCCTCGGGGCGGCGGACCCCGACCGGCTGACGGCGGCCCTCGGCCGGGGCGCCCCCTGGACCGCGGTTGCCGCCCACGGGCTCGGGCTCCTGGGGGACCAGGCCCGGGGGGAGCTTCTGCTGCCGCTCCTGGCGAGCCGCGACCGGGAGGAGGCCCGGGCCGCCTTCGAGGCCTACGCTCGCCTCGGGGCGCCCCAGGGCGTCGCCCCCCTGCTCCAGGTGGCGGGCCGGGGGCTAGAGGCGTGGAGCGTAGAGGCCCTGGGCGCCCTCGGGGACCCCGAGGCCCACGGGTTCTTGCTGGCGGCCCTGGCTCCCCCGCGCCCGACCGGCTTCTGGCGCCGCCTCCTGGGGGGCACAAAGCCCGGGTACGCCGACCGGCGGGGCGTCTTTCGCGCCGTGCGCGGGGCGACGGACCCGGGGGTTCTGGACGCCTTGACCGGCTGGTTGACGGCCGAGGACGACCCGGTGGCCCTGCGGGAGCTCCTGGGCTGCCGGGGCCTGGCCGAGGGCGGTCGGGGCGAGGCCCTGGCCGGGGCGTGGCGGGGGGGCGGGCTCACCGTCCGCTACGCGGCGGCCCGGGCCCTGCTCCAGGCGCCCTCCGGGGCGTTTCTCGCCGAGGCCCTGGACTGCCTGGGCCAGCCCGGGCTCCTCTCCCTGGATGGGGCGCCGGCGTCCACCGACCCGGCCCGAGTCCTGGAGGTGCTGGCGCGGGACGAGAACCCGTTCCTGCTCCTCGGCGGCTTTCTCGACTCGGGCCTCGCGGACCCGGAGACACTCGAAGCCGACCTGGCCGCGCGCCTGGGGACGTGGTCCTTCCCCGGGGAGGGGGCCGCGGCCCGGGACGGGGCGGGGGGGGCGTTTCTCGGGGCTTTTGGCGACGCCCGACCGGGGGTGCGGCGGGACCTGGGGCGGCTGTGGACCCTGCTGGGTGAAGTGACCGACCGGGGAGACCCCCTGGTCGAGCTCTTCTTGTGCCACGGCGGGACCCACCGGGGCGGGCTCCAGCGGATGCTCCTGCGGGCCTTCCCGGCGGCGGTGGCGCGCTTCGTCCAGGGCCGGGGCGACCGCCACCTGCCCGAGCTGGATGCGGTGGCGGCCCACCTGCCGGCGGCGGGGCCCGCCGCCGCCTCCCTGGGGGGAGTATTGGACGGGGCGCGTAGGGCCCTGATGGCCGAGTGCCGCGATATCGCCCTGCTGGTGGAGGGGAGCCAGCGGGGCGACGTGGTGTTGATCGAAGCCCTGTGAGGGCAGGGGTGAGGGAGGACGGAGCCAGATGGCCGATTTGACCATCGATCTCGGCAACTACAACACCATCGTCACCTTCCGGGGGGAGCGGGCGGGGCTGGAGGGGCTGTTGCCGGGGGTGGCCCGGCGGGTGCAGGAGTTCCCCGGGGCCCTCTTCATCCCGTCCCTCGTGTGGATCGGGGAGGAGGTGCTGATCGGGGAAGAGGTGCTCCGCCGCGACCTGTACGACGACCAGGCGTGCTTTCGGGACCTCAAGGACCACGTGGTCCACCCGGCCCCGGTCGCCCGCAACGTGAAGGGGATGCGGATCACCCACAAGAAGGCCGCGGCGACTTTCCTCTCCAAGCTCGTGGAGCGCCTCCACCGGGGCCTCCAGGAGCCCCTCAACATCGCCTTTCTGTTCCCCAACGTCGGGGGGGAGCTGTTTCGGGAGTGCCTGCGCTACGTCGACCTCGGCGGGGTGGGGGCGGTCTCCCTGGTGGACGAGGACACCGCGGTCGCCCTCGGCTACGGCTTGAACCTCTTCGTCGACGACCTCGTGCTGATCTTCGACTTCGGGTTCTCGTCGGTGCGGGCCCGGGTGCTCCAGTTTCACTGGGTGGGGCGGGACGGCTACACGCCGCCGGTGGTGAAGGCGGCGGTGAGCCTGCCCGTGGGGACGGCGGACCTCCGGCTGCGCATCTTCCAGGAGCTCCACGCCGAGGCCAAGGGAGGGGAGCCGCCGTCTTTTTACTGGCGCAAGTTCGCCCTCCACGACACCCACCACGACACCTTGAGCCACGAGCGCTTCCACGAGCTCCTGGAGCGGGAGGACCTGGCGGCCCGGGTACAGGAGGCGGTGGACCTGGTCCTGGGGGAGGCGGCCCTTTCCGGGGTGGCCCGGGGCGACCTCCGCAAGGTGCTGCTCCTGGGGGGGGGCACCCGCATCCCCATGGTGCGGCGCACCCTGGACGAGACCTTTGGGGACGCTATCCTGGGGGACAAGCCGGAGCTGGCGCCGGGGCTCGGAGGGGTGCTCTTCCTCTCCGACAGCCCGGTGGACGACATGGTGCGCTCGGCTTACGCACTCCAGGTGCGCGACCCCATCAGTGGGGAGTACCATTACGCCTCCGTGGTGGAGCGCTACACCCGGTACCCCACCCGGCGCCCCACGGCGCGCTACGTGGTGAATACGTTTTACGACGGCCAGTACGAGCTACACCTCAAGATCTTTCGCACCGCTCGAGCGGGGGAGGCGGGGGGCGATCGGGAGATCCTCTTCGGGGACGACGGTAAGATCAGCTTCGTGGCCGGGGAGGGGGGCGACGTCCACGAGCCCGCGGGGGGGACGCCCCTGGTGATCCCGGTCCAGCCCCCGGGGCGGCTGGGGGAGCGGCGGTTCCTGTTGGAGTTCAAGGTGGACGGGCAAAAGCGCCTGGTGGTGAGCGTTAAGGACCTGCGGGAGGAGAAGGTGCTGTGGGAGGAGAAGCCGCTTCTGGATCTGGTGTGAGCCCGGGGTCGGCCGCGGAGCAGCGGCGAGGGGCCCTGGTGCGCCTGGCGGTGGGGGTGCCAGCCCTCTTCGTGGCGGTCTTTGGCCTGGTGATCGGGCTTCGCCTCGCGGGGCGTTCCCTGGAGGGCTCGGGCCTCTGGCTGGTGGGGATCCCGGTCCTGGTGGTGTTTGCCGCGTACTTCGCCCAGGCCTTTTGGGTGCTGGCTCGGGTCGGCCGGGAGCCCCCGGATGCCGCCGGGGACGGCGCGGACGGTTAAAGCAGGAGGCGGGAGCGGCCGAACAGTCTCCCGTCGCGAAACCCTCTACCCAACGGAGGAGATGCCATGAGCGCGAAACGGTGGTGGTGGGCCCTGGTTGCGGCGGCGCTGTTGGCCGTCGGCGGCTGCGGCGACTCGAACGTCTTCGAGGGCCAGGCCAAAGAGGAAGGCTACCAGGCGGAGCTCGAGAAGGGCCTTCGGGCGCTCAAGGCGAGCGACTGGACCGAGGCGATCCGCGTCTTCGACGCGCTGGATCTGGCGACCCCGTCGGCCGAGACCCGGCGCTATCTGTCGAGCGCCTACGCGGGCCGGGCGGGCTTTGACTCCCTCACCCTGGTGGAAGCCATCGCCGACGCCCAAGACGAAGAAGATACGTCGGAAGACAGCGTGCTGTACGACACGGTGGCGCGGATGTTCGCCGAGGAGAATGGCAAGCTGCCCAAGGCAGTCCTGGACGACAAGGTCGCCGACCTGAACCAGGCGGTGCGGGTCGCCACCAACGTACACCGGGCCGCGCCCCGGGCGGTGGCCCGGGTGAGCGTGGCGACGCCCGCGACGCTCGCGGCCATGACCCGCAACGAGATCTTCCAGGCGGGGCTGTACTCGGCGGTCCACGCGGTCTTGAGCATCGCCGACCAGTTGGTGGAAGGGGATCTCCGGGTGCTGAACCTCGACCGGGTGACTACCGCGATGATCGGCGTCGTCGTCGCTCCGGCGACCCTCAACCGGGACCTCGACTGGGTCAACGCGGCCAAGGATTCGCTGATCGAGGGACTGGCGGGAGATCTGGACTCCGAGGACCAAAACGACATCGCCGAGGAGTTTCGCGTGTTCCTCGAAGACCTCGGGTACCTGGACGATGACCCCGAGGCGCTTTTCGTCTCCACCGATGAGCTGCGCGCTTACTTGCTTTCCATCTTGCCGTAGGAGCCGTCGCCATGAACAGACTCGTGCCAGCAGCTGTCGCCCTGTGCGCCCTCGCGGCCGCTTCGGCCCACGCCAAGGAGATGCCGAGCTTTTTTGAGGGCGTCCGCCCCCTCGGCATGGGCGGGGCCTTTACGGCCGTCGCCGACGACGAAAACGCCCTCTTCTACAACCCCGCCGGCTTGGACAAGGTGAAGGACTGGGGGACGGGGATCATCAACCCCCTGGTCGAAGCCAGCGAAGACGGCTACGACCTGTACAAAGACATCCAGGACACCGACTTCGACGCCACCTCGGAGGTCACCCAGCTCATCCGGGACTACATGGGGGACCAGCTCCACGCCCGGGTGGCCCTGTTTCCCCACTTCGTGATGCGCCGCTTCGCCATGGGGGTGCTCGGCCAGGGCTCGGTGAACATCGAGCCCCGCAACCTGGCCTTCCCCGAGGTGGACGTGGACGGCTTCGGCAGCGTCAGCGGCCACGTGGGCCTCGGCTTCGGGTTTTGGGACGGGATGCTGCGGGTGGGGGCGGCGGGGAAGTACGTCAAGGGGTACCGGCTCCAGCAGGTGTACACCGTCGCCGACATCGCCTCGGACGGCTTCGAGGACCAGGTCAAGGACGATCTCAAGGACGGCGTCGGTTGGGGCCTCGACGCGGGGGTGATGTTTACCGCGCCGGTGCTCTTCAAGCCGACCGTGGCCACGGTAGTCCAAAACATCGGCGACGTGGATTTGGGCGACGCCGGCGAGATCCCCCAGCAGATCAACGTGGGGCTGTCCTTGAGCCACGAGTTCTGGGGCATGGCCCTGACCGGGGCCGTGGACTGGGTGGACGTGACCGCCGACGTCGGCACCGACGAGGACAAGTACAAGCGCCTCCACGCCGGGCTCGAGCTGAAGCTCCCGTGGGTGTTGTCCCTTCGGGGCGGCTTGTACCAGGGCTATGGCTCCTACGGCGCCACCCTCGATCTGTGGGCCATCAAGGTCGACTACGCGAGCTACGCCGAGGAGATCGGGAGCGCCGCCGGGGTGCGGGCCGACCGCCGCCACGTGGTGCAGGCGACGCTGGGCTGGTGAGGGGTTGACACCTGGGGAAGGCGGGGTAGGGTGATCCGTACGTCCGAGGTGCACCCGGTCTTGGGACGAAGAGCCCGTGGCGGAGCTCGGTCCCAGGCCTCGCCAGGGAGGTGCCGCAACAGCCGATCGCGCAGCGAGAGGAGCCTTGTTGACGAAAAGCCCCTGGCCGCCTAGCGGCCGCGGGCACCCGGACCAAGCCGGCCCCGGTGGGAGCGATCCCGCCGGGGCCGGTGTTGTTTGGGCGGCGTTGACACCCGGCGGGCGGGTCCGTATAAAGAGCCGGCGCTGCCGGGGGGGCGATGGGAGAGGACCATGGGGATCTTGAAGGGGGGCGTGAAGTTTCGCCGCTACCAGGTGATGGGGGAGTTGCCCGAGGGGTTTCGGGCCGCCTTCGAAGAGGCCATCGGCCAGGCCGAGTTCCAGGAGTTCGGCGCCGTGGACGAGCGGGAGGAGGCCGTGGGGTGGGTGGGGGTGGACGACTGGTTCACCCCGGGGCTCCACCTCGACCGGTGGCTGGTGGACCACCAGATCGTGCTCACCCTGCGGGTGGACACCAAGCGCATCCCCAAGCCGTTTCTAAAGCAGGAGTGCCGAAAGCTCGAGGCCGAGTGGAAGCTCAAGGCCGGGCGCGAGGACCTCACCCGAGGGGAGCGCGAGGAGATCGAGGGGATCGTCCACAAGCGGCTCCTGGACCGGGCCATGCCCTCCTGCCAGGGCCACGACTTCGCCTGGGACCTGGACGCCCGGGAGGTGCTCTTTTGGAGCACGGCGGAGAAGGCCAACGACGCCTTTCGCACCCTCTTCGAGCGCACCTTCGGGCTGAAGCTCCGGCCCCTCTTCCCCTACCTCCTGGCCCTGCGGGTGCTCGGCGAAGGGGGGGGAGAGGTGGCGGACCGGGTGGTGCCGACGAGCTTTCGCCCCGAAGGAGGCGCGTGATGGACGTCTTAAAGAGCATCGAAGAGAAGGCCTTTTGGGGCCACGAGTTCCTTACCTGGCTGTGGTGGCGTTCGGAAGAGGCCGGGGGCGACCTGGAGCTCGATGGGTTCGGCCCCCTGGGGCTGTGGATCGAGGACCGGATGGTGCTCGGGAGCCTCGACACCGAGAGCAAGGAGAACACCCTCAAGGACGGGGACGTCTCGCGCTCTGGCGAGGCGGCCACCGGCCTCAAGGTGGGCAAGAAGGTGCTGGAGGCTCGCTTTGGCCTGGTGCGGGAGGACCGGGAGTGGAGCTTCACCCTCAAGGGCGACTCCCTGGACCTGACCAGCGCCAAGATCCCCAAGGTCCTCACCGAGGAGGGGGACGACTGGCACGCCACCGCGCTGGTGCGCCTCGGCCACGTGCGCGAAGCCCTGGACCTTTTGGACGGCCTCTTCGCCGAGTTCGTCCGGGCCCGGGTCGCCCCGACCTGGGACCGGGAGGTGGTGCCGGACATGGGGCGCTGGATCGGGGAGAAGGACGGGGGGTAGGGGGCTAGCGGGGGTGGGTGGAGAGCCGGGCCCCGGCTCCGTCCACCAGGGCGAGGTCAAAGGGGCCCCCCACCCCTTCGACCTTGGCGGCGATCTGCCGCAGCCCGGCCAGGGTTACCTCCCCCAGGGCCTCCAGGGACGCCCCCGCCCGGAGCCCCGCCAAAAGCCGCCCCTCTAGCCCGAGGCGCCGGGGCGCGGTCAGCACCTCTCCGGTGGGCAGCAGCCGGTAGTCCTGACCGTGGTCCTCGGAGGCGTGGAAGCGAAACCCCCCGCCCGCGCCCCCCAGCAAGAGGTAGGAGGAACGGTGGGCCTCCGGGTGGGCCGCGAACCACCGCTCCCCCTGGCGCGCGAAGTCCCGGTACTCTTTTTCGTACACCCCCAGGGCGTACGCCTCCAGGTCGGGCCACGGCAGGGCGGCCCGACGCTTGAGGAGCCGGGCCAGGGTGCGGCTGACGGCAATGGCCACCGCCGCGCCGCTGGTGGCCACGGCCGCCGCGGGGCCCAGGAGGAAGAGCTTTTGCACCGTGTGCACCTCGGGTCGGCCGTGGCGGGTCACCACCACCCGGCGGTCGGCGGCCAGGAGGAGTCCGGCGGGGGCTTGGCAGGCGACGAGCTGGGACACGGGCGCTCTCCGGGGCGGGCGAGGGGGCGATTCCCAGGGTAGAGCACCGTTGACCGCGGTCAAGGTGCGGGGGGCCGCACCTGGGGTACCCTGGGGCCCATCACCCGAGCGCGAGGGAGGGCCCATGTCGACGATCCCCGGGAACTGCCGCACCACCGCCATGGGCATCCTGCCCCATGTGGACGTGGACCGAGCCCTGAACCTCGCCCTCTCCCTCGACATCCCCTTCTGGCCCCAGCTCCCCAAGCTCGACTACTACGAGGACATGTACGTCCAGGTCTCCGAGAACTTCCCTGGGGTTCGGATCGACGCGGAGAACCGGCGGGTCGACTTCTCCACCGAGCGGTTTTACGCCGAGCTCCAGGGCTTCGTGGAGCGGATGGACGACCCGGACCTGTACCGCCTCTCCAAGCGCTACTCCGCGGTGTACCACCGGTTCCTGGCCCTGGACCTGTCCGGATACGCGGCCATCCGGGGTCAGGTGGAGGGGCCGATCTCCTTTGGCTTGAGCGTCAAGGACGAGCACGATCGGCCCCTCATCTACCACGACGAGGTGCGACCGCTGCTTCTGGACTTCATGGCCCGCAAGGTGAGCGTGATGGGCCAAGAGCTCGCGGACAAGAACCCCAACGCCTTCGTCTTCGTGGACGAGCCGGGGCTCGAGTTCATCTTCTCGGGGATGTCGGGCTACGGCGACGCCCAGGCCCGGGGCGATCTCGACCGGTTCTTCGGCCAGGTCGAGGGGCAGCGGGGGGTCCACCTGTGTGGGAACCCCGACTGGGACTTCCTGCTCCAGACCCCCATGGACATCTTGAGCTTCAACGCCTTTGGCCGGGGGGACCGCTTCGTCAACCACGTGCCGAGCCTGAAGCGCTTCCTGGACGGAGGGGGCACGGTGGGCTGGGGGATCGTGCCCGCCAACTTCGACGACTTTCGGGCCTCGGACCTCCCCGAGCTGATGGCCCACCTGGAGGGCCTGTGGGACGCCCTGGAGGGGGCCGGGCTCCCCCGGGAGCGGGTGCTCCCCCGCAGCCTCCTGTTGCCCGCCACCTGCGCCCTGGTCAACCCCGACGGCGGGGCCACCGTGGAGGGGTGCTACGACCTCTTGCGGGAGCTGTCCTTTCGGGTGCGCCAGCGCTACGGCCTGGGGGAGGGCGCCGATGGCTAGGGGCCGGTGGTTGGTCCTGGCCGCGCTCCTGGCCCCCGGGCCGGCCGCGGCCCAGGCCCCGTGCCCGCCGGGTCTCCTGTCGGCGGCCCGGGCCCAGGGGGCGGAGCTCGCCCGGGAAGAGCAGCGGGTGCGCGACTCGACCCTCGCTTCTCCGGCGGGCATCGAGGAGACCGTGCAGTTCGATCTGTCCGCCCACTCCTGCCACCGGGGGCCGGGCCACGCCTACCGGGTCTTCGGGGCCCCGGCCTGCCAGCCCCGGGGCGCCGACGGCCGGGTGGACGTCCGCTACCCCTTCCAGCTCTTCTACCGCCAGGCCTTGACCCTGGATGCCCTCTTCGCCAAGCCCTGGAAGGAGGGCTCGCCGGGCCTTTTGCAGGTGACCTTCGAGCCCCAGGGCGACCGCTGGATCCCGGTGGCGCGCCGGGAACTCCTGGACACGAGCGCGGTGGGGGGCAAGGGAAAGGGCGGCGCCGGCCATTCCAAACCCTGAGGCTGTGAAACAAACCCCTCCCGTCGCCGCGGCGTCCGATCTGCTTCGCGGGGCTTTGTCGGAATCCCTTGCCGTAGCGCAAAGCTATGGCTGCGGGCTTCCTCCGCGCCCCCCTCGCATCTCGGGCGCCTGGCTCGGTCCAGGGATTGATTCACAGCCTCTGAGGCGGCGGGGTTGCGGGACGGATTTCCTCCGGTAGCCTCTCGTCGTGCGGGGCCGACCGGGCCGACCTTGATCCAGGTCAAGGCGCCGGTGCCGACCGTTCCGTACGATCCCGGCCCCAGGAGGAGCCTCCGCGTGGGGGGCTCGCAGACGAGGAGGAGGACATCATGGCGAAGAGTCGAAGGGGTTGGCCCTGGTCCGCGGCCCTGGTCGCCAGCCTAGGGTGGGCGGGCCTGGCTGGGGCGGCGGAGAAGGACGTGGACGCCGCCACGTGTTACGAGTGCCACCAGGTGGTGGCGGGTCTGCACCAGGGCAGCGCCCACCAGGGGGTGAACTGCGCGGCGTGCCACTCGGGCCTCGCCGCCCACGGGGCGGACCCCAAGCGGGAGACCCGGCCGGTGACCGATCTCTCCTGGAATGCGTGCGGTGCCTGCCACGCGGACCAGCTGGAGAGCTTCCTCAAGACCTCCTACCACCGGCCGGCCCGAGACGAGAAGAGCCAGCTCACCAACCGCTCCCCCAACCCCTTCTGGGACAAGCTGATGGCGGGCCACGGCTTCGCCAAGGAGCACTCCCTCACCCGGAGCCACCCCTGGATGCTGGTGGACCACTACCTGGTGGACCGCGCCTTTGGGGGGCGGTTCCAGCCCAAGGAGGGGTGGCGCTACGTGGCCCAGCCGGCCGGCAAGGGGGCCTGGGACTACGTGGTGGACAAGCTCCCCGACTCCAAGGAGCACAAGGCCTTCGCCCCCCAGACCGCGGCGGCGGCCAACCCGGTGTGCCTCCAGTGCAAGACCCAGGACCAGATCCTGGACTGGGCCTACATGGGAGACCCCGGGGTGGGGGCGAAGTGGGACCGCACCTCCAACGTGATCGAGGTCGCCCGCAGCCAGCAGCACGGGCTCAACTGCTTCACCTGCCACGACCCCCACGCCGCCAAGCCGCGGATCGTGCGGGACAGCTTAATCGAGGCCCTGACCCGGCCCGAGGGTGACACCCTGTGGCACCAGGACCCGGCCCGCACCAAAATCCAGGTGATCGACATGGGCGTGCGGGGCTTCACCCGCAAGATCGCCCTCCTGGAGAAGTACGACTCCCGCCTCCAGTGCGGGCAGTGCCACGTGGAGTACAACTGCAACCCGGGCACCGACACCAAGACCGGCGAGCGGGTCACCATGGCCGATCGCCGGACCAACCACATGCCGTTCAAGGATGCCTTCGGGTTGTACGAGCACTACGTCAACCAGATCGCCTTCCTGGACTTCCGGAATCCCTTCACCGGCGGGCTCCTCTGGAAGGCCCAGCACCCGGAGGCGGAGGCGTTCTACCACTCGGTCCACGCGAAAAACGGCGTCCAGTGCGACGACTGCCACCAGCCCAAGGTGAAGAGCGCCAAGACCGGCAAGGTGTACACCTCCCACTTCGCCACCACCCCCCGGCACATGCTCCAGGAGACCTGCCTGAAGTGCCACGGCGAATGGGATGAGGAGAAGGCGCGCTACACCATCGACTCGGTGAAGGCCTACGTGCGGGGCAAGATGCGCAAGGCCGAGTTTTGGATGACCGAGCTGGTGGACGCCATCGCCGCCGCCAAAGCGGCCGGCCTCGCGGAAGCCACCGTGAAGCAGGCCCAGGACCAGCACCTGCGGGCCCACTTCTTGTGGGAGTTCTGGACCGCCGAGAACTCCGACGGCTTCCACAACCCGGAGATGGCCCGGGAGTCCCTGACCAAGGCGATCGACGAGGCCCAGAAGGGCTTGAAGATCCTCGCCGAGGCCACCGCGAAGAAGTAACGGTCTCGGCGTCCAGATCCTGGCAGTGCCGAGGGCGGCGCGGAGGGTTCCGCGCCGCCCTCCTTGCGGGTACGTTCAGCGTGGGCACCACCTTGGAGGTGCAAGTCCTCCCGAGAGCAGGTCACAGCGATCGAAGCGAACCGCAAGGGCGTGACGTGATCCGCGACCTCGACGCTTTGGAGGAGACGCAGGTCGACCAGGACGGTAAGCGGTTCGTGCTGCGCACCGCGGCCCGCGGGACCTGCGGCGCGGTGTTCCAGGCGGCGGGCGTGGGCCTGCCGCCGACCGTCCGCCAGCTGGGAGCCCCCCGGACGGCGTGACGCACCGCCGCGCCGCGACCAGCGGTCCCATCGAAAAGGGGTTCTTGTAGTGCCAACGCCTAGGTCTGTCATTGCAACATGCTGATATTGGTCAACTTTACGAATGGCACTGTAGAAGACGGGCCATGGATCGCCCGTGGCGGGACGCCCGGACCCGCAGGCGCGCTTTCAGGCTCTCATCGAGGGTTCGGACCGTGAGGCTCGCCATGGGGATTCCTCCTGCAATCAATGGGTGTATCGTAGTCGATGGCCGCAGAGCCCTCAAGCGCACCTCGAGCGCATGTCAGTGGGCTTTCGTTGTGCCTGGGACACGGTGAGGCTACAATTGCCAAATCGTGTCCACAAAAGGGAAAGGAGCCGCACGTGGAGGTTTCCGTTCGCGAGCTGAAGGCCCATCTGTCGCACTACCTGCGGGCCGTCCAGGGCGGCGAGCCCGTCGTCATCACGAGCCACGACAGGCCGGTGGCCCGGCTGGAGCGGGTGGAAGCCCTGCCGAGTCGCAACGAGGCGGAGCGCCTGGCCTGTGCCGTCGGCATCGCATGGTCTGGCGGGAAACCCGGCGGAACCCGCGTCCGGCTGGGACCCGGCGGGCTTTCTGCGGCGGACATCGTGCTCGACGACCGCCGATGATCCTGTACCTCGACACCTCGGCGCTGATCAAGGTCTACGTCGCCGAGGAGCACTCCGAGGCGGTGCGGGCGGCGGTGGCTGAGGCCCTGGCGGTCTCGACCCACGCCATCGCCTACCCGGAGATGCGAGCCGCCCTGGCGCGGCTTCACCGCGAGGGCCGTCTCTCCGACGCCGGGCTCGAAGAGGCCAAGGCGGCGTTCACTGCCGATTGGCCCCGTTTCGCGCGGGTGCAGGCCCTGGAATCGCTGCTCCTGCGCGCCGGCGACCTGGCGGAGCAGTTGGGCCTGCACGGCTACGACAGCGTGCACCTGGCGGCGGCCGAGCACGTGCGAGTCCAGACGGCGGCGCCCGTGGTCTTCGCGTGCTTCGACGAACGGCTCAAGAAGGCCGCCGCTCTGCTGGGCATGAGCGGCCTACCGGTGCCCGCGGCCAGGGGGTGAAGCTTGGTGGGGTGGGCACCGCCCACCACAAAGGGGCCGGCGGGTGAGCCTGCTGGGGCTGACCGGGGAGGGGGCCCGGGTGCTCGCCCAGATCGACCGGTTCGTGGAGGCCTAGCTCGCCGGGGCCCTGGGGGCGATGACCCCCGTCGAGCGCGAGGTGACGGTGGGGGCGCTGCGAGTCTTGAACCGGGCCCTGGCTACCGAAGGGCCGTTCTGCGGCGGCGCTGTCGATTGCACGAGGCAAGCAGTGACCGAGCCGCGGATGCGGGAGCTGACCTTCGGGGTCGGCGCCGTGGCGTGGTTCGCCGACCACCTGCTCCGAGCGCGGAGGACTCGGCGCCCGGGCCTACCCCAGCCGGCCCTCCTCGACCCCGTGGCACGCCACGGCCGGGGCACCCCGGGGGAGCAGCCGGGGCAGCTCGGCCCGGCACCGGGCGTCGGCCCAGGGGCAGCGGGGGTGGAAGGGGCAGCCCGGGGGCGGGTGGATGGGGCTCGGCACCTCGCCCTGCACCGGCCGGCGCTCCCGGCCGCTCATGTCGAGGTCGGGGATGGTCTCCAGCAAGAGCCGGGTGTAGGGGTGGAGCGGCGCCCGGAACAGCTCCCGGGCCGGCGACACCTCCACCAGCCGCCCCAGGTACATGATCCCCACCCGGTCCGACATGTGGTGCACCACCGCCAGGTTGTGGCTGATGAAGAGGTAGGTGAGCCGCCGCTCGGCCTGGAGGTCCTTCATCAGGTTGAGGATCTGGGCCTGGACCGAGACGTCTAGCGCCGAGGTCGGCTCGTCGCACACCAAAAACTCGGGGCCCGAGGAGAGGGCCCGGGCGATGGAGATGCGCTGGCGCTGGCCGCCGGAGAACTCGTGGGGGTACTTGGCGCCGTCTTCGGGGGAGAGCCCCACCTGCACCAGGAGCTCGGCCACCCGGTCCCGGGCCTCCCGGCCCCGGGCCAGGCCGAAGGCCTTGAGGGGCTCGGCCACGATCTCCCGCACCCGCCAGCGGGGGTTGAGGCTCGCGTAGGGGTCCTGGAAGATCATCTGGAGCCGGCGCCGGGTCCGGGCCCGCTCGGCCCGGGTGGGGAGCGATCCCAGGTCGGCGCCGTCGAAGAGCACCGAGCCCCGGGTGGGGCGGTACAGGCCCACGGCCAGTCGGCCCACGGTGGACTTGCCGCACCCCGATTCGCCCACCAGGCTGAAGGTCTCCCCCGGGGCGATGGCGAAGTCCACCCCGTCCACGGCCCGAAGCGTCAGCCGGGGCTCCCGGTTCAGGGCGCGCTGGAGCCAGCCCGCCGACACGTCGAAGTGGCGCGCCAGGCCCCGGGCCTCCACCAGGGGGCGCGGGGTCGCGGTCTCAGGGCTCACGGGGCCTCCCCCCAGGCGGGGTCGTGGCGCCAGCAGGCGGCCCGGGAGGGCCCGCCGGTGGCCAGCAGCTCGGGCCGCTCGGCGGTGCACCGGGCCCGCGCCAGCTCGCACCGGGGCCGGAAGGCGCAGCCCGGCGGGATGGCGTTGAGGCGCGGCATGGCGCCCGGGATCTGGGTCAGCCGCTCGTAGGCGTGGCCCACCGCCGGGATCGACCCCATCAGGCCCTCGGTGTAGGGGTGCCGGGGCGCCTTCACCACTTCGCGCACGGGCCCGAGCTCGGCGATGCGGCCGGCGTACATCACCGCGACCCGGTTGGCGGTCTCGGCGATCACCCCCATGTCGTGGGTGACCAGGAGCACCGCGGTGCCGTGGTCCCGGCACAGCCGCTTGAGAAGCGCGATGATCTGGGCCTGGATCGAGACATCCAGCGCCGTGGTGGGCTCGTCGGCGATCACCAGCCGGGGGTTGGCGCACAGCGCCAGGGCGATCACCACCCGCTGGCGCATGCCCCCGGAGAACTGGTGGGGGTAGGCGTCGACCCGCTGCTCGGGGGACGGGATGCCCACCTCGGCCAGGAGCTCCACGGCCCGGGTTCGGGCCTGGGTCGCGGTGAGGGCCAGGTGGGTGGTGATGGTCTCCACCAGCTGCTGGCCCACGGTGTAGAGGGGATTGAGGCTCGTCAGGGGGTCCTGGAAGATCGCCCCGATCTCCTTGCCCCGTATCCGGCGCATCGCCTCGGGGCCGAGGCCGTCGATCCGCCGGCCCCCGAGCCGGATCTCACCCCGGGTCACCCGGCAGGGGGGCTCCAGGAGGCCGATGACGGCGGCGCCGGTGAGGGACTTGCCCGCCCCCGACTCCCCCACCAGCCCCAGCACCTCGCCTTCGGCGATGGCAAAGCTCACGTCGTCGATGGCCACGAGCGTGCCGCGCCGGGTGGGGATCTCCACCCGCAGGTTCCGGACCTCGAGGATTGCCACGCTGCTCACCTACCGGAGCTTGGGGTTGAGGGCGTCCCGCAGCCAGTCGCCCAGGAGGTTCACCGCGAGCACCAGCACCACCAGCGCCCCGGAGGGGAAGAAGGTGATCCACCACTCCCCGGAGAAGAGGAAGTCGTTGCCCACCCGGATGAGGGTGCCGAGGCTCGGCGTGGTGGGGGGCATGCCGACGCCTAGGAAGGACAGGGTCGCCTCGGTGATGATCGCCAGCGACAAGCCGATGGTGCCGAGCACCAAGACCGGGCCCATGACGTTGGGCAGCACGTGGCGCACCATGATCACCGCCGGAGAGATGCCGATCACCCGGGCCGCGGCCACGTACTCCTTGCGCTTCTCCACCAGGGTCGCGCCCCGGGTCACCCGGGCGTACTGGGGCCAGCCCGAGATGCCGATGGAGAAGATCAGCACCCACAGGGCCACCTCCTCGTGGCCCTGGCTGCCCAGGGCGGCCCGGGCCACGCCGTCCACCATCAGGGCCACCAGGATCCCCGGCACGGTGAGCTGGATGTCGGCGAGCCGCATGGTGAGCGACTCGAACCAACCCCCCAGGTAGCCGCTCGCCACCCCCAGGCCCACCCCCAGGGTGGCCGACAGGAGCACCGCGGCGAAGCCCACCACCAGCGAGATCCGGCTGCCGTAGAGGATCGTGGACAGGACGTCCCGGCCCTGGCCGTCGGTGCCCAAGAGGTAGCGGCCGATGCCGTCCTGGTGCCAGGCCGGGGGCGTGAACGCCTCCATCAGGTCCAGGGACGCGGGGTCGAAGGGGTTTTGGACCGAGAGCACCGGCGCCAGGGCCGCCGCAGCGAAGAACAGCGCGGTCACTGCCGCGGCCACCACGGTCACCGGCGACCGGGTGAAGCTGTACCAGAGGTCGCTGTCGAGCACCCGGCGAAGGGCCGCCGGCAGGGGCAGGGGCGCCATGGGGCCTCAGGTTCCGTGGCCGGCGGCCACGCCCCGGTCGGCCCGGAGCCGCGGGTCCACGGCGAAGTAGAGGAGGTCGACCACCAGGTTGATCACCACGAAGAGCAGGGCCACCAGCACCAAGTAGGCGGCCATCACCGGCACGTCGGCAAACTGCACCGCCTGGATGAACAGGAGCCCCATGCCGGGCCACTGGAAGACGGTCTCGGTGACGATGGAGAAGGCGATCAGCGACCCCACCTGGAGCCCGGCCACGGTAATCACCGGGATCAGCGTGTTCTTGAGGGCGTGGCCGAAGTACACGGCCCGGTTCGTCAGGCCCCGGGCCCGGGCGAACTTGATGTAGTCGGTGCGCAGCACCTCGAGCATCTCCGAGCGCACCAGCCGAAGGATCAGGGTGAGCTGGTAGAGGCCCAGGGTCACCGACGGCATCAGGATCGCCTTCCAGCCCCCCACGGTCAAGAAGCCCGTGGTCCAGCCCCCCAGCCGCACCACCTCGCCCCGGCCGAAGGACGGCAGCCACCCCAGGGTGACCGCAAAGAGGTAGATCAAGCCGATGCCGATGACGAAGGTGGGGAGCGACACCCCCACCAGCGACGAGGTGAGCACGAACCGCGCCCCCCAGGAGTCGCGGCGGATGCCGGTGTACACCCCGAGCCCGATGCCCACCGCCAGGGAGAACACGGCGCTCACGAACACCAGCTCCAGGGTGGCGGGCAGGCGCTCGGCGATCAGCACCTCCACCGGCCGCTTCATCCGCAGCGAGTTGCCGAAGTTGCCCCGGGCCGCGTTGGAGGCGAACCGCCAGAACTGCACCGGCACCGGGTCGTCGAGCCCCAGGTCCCGGCGGATCTGAGCCCGCTCCTCCCGGGTGGCCTCTTGGCCGACCATGTTGTTGACCGGGTCGCCGACGAAGTTAAAAAGCGAAAACGCCAGCACCGCCACGGCGAGCATCACCGCGGCGGCCTGGAACACCCGCTGGAGGAGAAAGGCGAGCATGGGGGTCTCGGAGGCGAAGGAGCGGGGGGGCGGCCGCAGCCGCCCCCCCCGGGCCCTTGCTACTTCTTCATCTTCGCCCGGCGAAAGGGCGGGTAGTCGTCCGGCGAGATCGGCATGTCCACGGTGTCCTTCATCACCCAGGAGATCACCTGGTGGTGCAGGGGCAGGTAGGTAAAGTCCTCCCGGGCGATCTTCCACGCCTCGGCGATCATGGCGTCGCGCTTGGCGAGGTCGCCCTCAGCCTCGATGGCCTTGGTCAGCTCGTCCATGCGGGCGTTCTTGAGCTGGGCCGCGTTCCAGGGGCCATCGGTGGTGTAGAGGTAGTTGAAGATATAGTGGGAATCCAGGGTCGGCACGCCCCAGCCCAGGAGGTAGAAGTCGGTGGCCCGCTTCTGGATCTTGGGGAAGTGCAGGGTCTTGGACTGGGCGTCCAGGGTCACCTTGACCCCCACCTTGCCGAGCATGCCCACCACCGCCTGGCAGATGCCCTCGTCGTTGACGTAGCGGTCGTTGGGGCAGTCGAGCTTCACCTCGAAGCCGCTCGGGTACCCGGCGTCGGCCAGGAGCTTCTTCGACGCCTCGGGGTCGAAGGCGAGGCGCTGGTCCAGCTCTCTCTTGTACCCGTGGACGCCGGGGGCGGTGACGATGCCGGCGGGGGCCGACTGGTCGCGCATCACCTTCTTCTTGATCGCCTCCACGTCGATGGCCTGGTACAGGGCCTGGCGCACCCGCTTGTCGGCGAAGGGGTTCTTGCCCTTGACGTTGGAGACCCGCAGCTCGGGCGAGCCCTGGTCCATGCCGAGGAAGATCGTCCGCACCTGGGGGGTGCTGATCACCTTGAGGCCGGCCTGGGAGGAGAGCCGCGTCAGGTCCTGCACCGGGGGGTCGAGGAGGAAGTCGATCTCGCCGGAGAGCATCGCCGCCACCCGGGTCGCCGCGTTGGCCACCGGCGTGTACTGGATCTCGTCGAGGTTGTGGCCGAAGTGGGCCGCGCCCCACCAGCCGTCGTTTCGGGTCATCACCGTGCGCACGCCGGGCTCCCGCAGGGTCAGCTTGAAGGGGCCGGTGCCGTTGGCGTTGCGAACCGCGTAGGTCTCCTGCTTCTCCTTGTAGTTCTGGGGCTCGGTGACGCCGTGCTTCTCGCTCCACCCCTTGTCCATGATCAGGATGGTGGTGATCTGGTCGGGCAGGATCGGGTTGGGGCCCTTGGTGAGGATCTGCACGGTCAGCGGGTCGACCGCCTTCACCTCGGCGACGCTCGTCAGGTAGCCCTTGAAGTCGGACGTGGCGGCCATCGCCCGCTGGAAGGTGAAGACCACGTCTTCGGCGTCAAAGGCCGCGCCGTCCTGGAACTTGACCCCGGAGCGGAGCTTGAACTCCCAGGTGGTGGGGTTGACGAGCTTCCAGCTGGTAGCGAGGCCGGGCTCCTTGGCGAGCGTCGCGTCCCGGTACACCAGGGGCTCGTACACCAGCACGTTGGCGGCGTTGGTGGGGCTTTCGTTTTGGGCCTGGGGGTCGAAGGTGAGGGCGTCGCCCTGGCTCGCCCACTTGAGCACGTTTTTCGCGCTCGCGGGCACCGCGACCGCGGTCGCGAGTACTGCGCATACACCGATACCGAGAGCCGATCGCTTCATGGCCATCCCTCCAGAGGTGATGGTGGCAAGGGCAGGGGGAGAACCGGGAAGGGGAGTCCGGCGGCCAGAAGCGGCCGCCGACGTAGGTATAGCAGAACGGGCGGGCGGTCAGCTAGGGGCTATTTTGGAGAAGACCGGGGTCGTTCCTTGACGCTAACCAAATAGGGACACCCTGTGCTCACGAAAACCGCCCCCTCTTGTGAAGACCACTTTGAGCGCTCGGATGGCGCGAGTTGGCGCGCGCCAACTCGCGCCATCCGAACAGATTTCCTTGAAAACACAGCATTCCTCCCCGCCGTATGGGCCAGTCTCCCGAGTTCCGGCCGCGTCCCTGCGAATGAGCCTCAGTTGGGGGTCCCTTTCACGTGAGCAAACCCGGTCCCATTCGGTTGAGCGTCAAGGGTCGTTGGCGGGTTGCCACTTGTGGGCCCATCCGTGCCGAAGAATAGAAACTGATTTCCTCAGTTATTATAAGTCCTTGAGGGGCAGAGATCTGTGACGATGCGTCAAGTTTCGTCTTTAGCGGGCGCCTCGGGGAACGGGGGTTTTGGACAGGATTACAGGATGTTCAGGATGCTAGGTGGCGGCAGACCCGGAGAACCAGATGTGGCGCACCCGGCTTCCCGGACACAAGGTTGTAGTTCACGCGGCCTCCTTG
>JBBIIA010000054.1:13504-23893 GCA_037446775.1 Deltaproteobacteria bacterium | reverse complement strand
CACGCCAACCGCGAACCACCGTCTCATGCCATCCGCCTCCCCAAAAAGACCACAGGAGCAGCCGCCCGGGGCATCCCCTCCGGCCACGGTCCACCCGGGCCGTACGCTACCGAGGGGGCTTTCCCGCGTCAAGATCGCAGCGCCCAGGTCCACCGACGGAGCTGCTGGAAGGTCCGGGGTCCCCTGGCGCGGTGCCGACCGTCGCCCCCAAGCCCCCGGCCCCCGGGAAGCGCCCCCTCAACCCGGGGCCGAGGCTGGCGCTGGGGGCTGCCCTCCCCGGGACCGGGCGTGCGGGCCCACACACCGGTTGATCCAGCCCCCAGCCATTCCCCCTTACCCTAGCCCTTCCCCGCCCCAAAACCCCATCCGATGCCGGCCTTTCCTACCAACCAGCGTTTGTCATCAGCCACTGAAGCGACCGCGGCCCCTTTCCCCGATCGAATCAAACGAGGCCGAGAATTGCATAACAGCCGTTTCACCCGCCGCGGCGCGGCGTTTTCGCACCTCGACGGCCTCTCCGGGCGCCCTGTTCGTATTGACACCCGAGCGGCCGCTGTACTAAGGTCCCGCCCCGTCCAAACAGCCGCACCGCCTGCCACCGGAGGGGCTGCCCGTGAACGGAAGCTGGGTCCTCGACCACGTCTACGTCCTCGCCTTTCTCGCCTTCGGCTTTCTGGCCGCGGCCCTGCCCTTCGGCGTGGCAGCCCTCTTGGCGCCGCGCTCCTACGGGGCCAAGACCTTCGACACCTACGAGTGCGGGATGGAGCCCATTGGGCCCGCCTGGACCCGCTACGGCGTCGTCTACTACCTGTACGCCTTGATGTTTTTGGCCTTCGCCGTGGACGTCTTGTACCTCTTCCCGGCGGCGGTGGCGTACCAGGACGTGCCCGGCCTCGTCGTGGCCTTCGAGGTCATCTTGTTTGTCGCCATCCTGTCCCTGGCGATCGCTTACGCTTGGCGCAAGGGAGTGTTCACGTGGCCCCGACGGATCTCGCTGGATTGACCCCCTCGGCCTGCCCGTCCTGCCCGAGCCACCCGCCCGGGCCGGGCTACCAGTACGAGGACATCCCCGCACGGCTCCGAAACCCCATCATCGACGCCGTGCTCGACCACTGCCGAGCCAACTCGGTGTGGCCGATGACCTTTGGGCTCGCCTGCTGCGCCATCGAGATGATGGCGCTTGGCATGGCGCGCCTGGACCTGTCCCGGTGGGGGGCCGAGGTGTTTCGCCCCTCGCCGCGCCAGTGCGACCTCTTAATCGTCGCCGGCACCATCAACAAGAAGATGGCCCCGGCGGTGCTCACCCTGTACGAGCAGATGCCCTCCCCCAAGTGGGTGATCGCCATGGGCAACTGCGCCATCTCCGGGGGGCCCTTCAAGATCGAGGAGAACTACAACGTGGTGGAAGGGGTGGACACCCTGATCCCGGTGGACGTCTACGTCCCCGGGTGCCCGCCGCGGCCCGAGGGCCTCATGGAGGGGATCTTCAAGCTCCAAGAGAAGATCGCCGGGCGCCGCCACCCCCTGCCCCAGACCCGCGGGTTCTTTAGCCCCCGGGGCCGCGGCCTCAAGCCCGAGGTGGGGTGACCATGGTCCTCGATGCCCTCGCCGCTGCCCTCGAAGCCCTGGCCCCCCAGCGGCTCCTCCGGCCCGACTACCCGACCCGGGGCGTCCACCTCGACGTAACGGTCGCCCCCACCCAGGTGCGGGCGCTCGCCACCGTCGCCCGGGAACACGGCTTTCTCCTGGAAGACGTGACCGCCGTGGACGCCGCGCCCCAGCTGATGGTCGTGTACCACTTCGCCCACCCGGAGGAGGCGTGCCGGCTCCAGGGCCGCACCCTGGTGGATCGGGAACAGCCCGAGGTGCCCACCATCCGGGCGATCTACCCCGGGGCCGACTGGCACGAGCGGGAGACCCACGACTTTTACGGCGTGGTCTTTCGGGACCACCCGGACCTCTCCCCCTTCATCCTCCCCGAGGAGTCGGCCGGGCTGATGCCCCTGCGCAAGGGGGAGAAGAGCCTCAAGGCTCTCGGGGCGGTGGTCCCCGAGTTCGCGGCCCCCGGCGACGGGCCGGCGCCCAAGCCCCGGCCCGCGAAGAAAGACCCGGCCCCGGCGGCCGAGGGGGACGCATGATCCTGCAGCCCGATCCGACCCGGGACACCCTGATCCTCAACATGGGGCCCCAGCACCCCTCGACCCACGGGGTGCTCCGGGTGGTCCTCAAGCTCGAAGGCGAGTACGTCCTGGAGGCCCAGCCGGTGATCGGCTACGGCCACCGGATGCACGAGAAGATGGGCGAGGTGCGCACCTTCAGCGGCTTTTACGCCAACGTGGGCCGCATGGACTACGGCTGCGCCCTGCCCTTCGCCCACGGCCACGTCCTCGCCGTCGAGCGGCTGGCGGGCCTTACGGCCCCGCCCCGGGCCGAGTACCTGCGGGTGATCGCCACCGAGCTGAACCGGGTGGGGAGCCACCTCTTGTGGCTTGGCGCCTTCCTCCTGGACATGGGCGCCTTCACCCCCATCCTGTACGCCTTCGACGACCGGGAAGCCCAGGTGGACCTCTTGGAGCACCTCACCGGCAACCGCTTCGTCCACAGCTATATGCGGATCGGCGGGGTGTGCCGGGACGCGGACGAGCCGTTCCTCGTCGGCACCCGGGCCTTCGTCCAGCGGATGCGCAGCCGGTTCGACACCTACCACAAGCTGGTCACCGGCAACGTCATCTTTAGAAAGCGCGTCGAGGGGGTCGGGGTGATCTCCCGGGACATGGCCCTCAAGTACGGCGCCACCGGCCCGGTCATCCGGGGGAGCGGCGTCGCCTACGACATCCGGAGGGTCGAGCCCTACTCGGTGTACCCGGACTTCGACTTCGAGATCCCCACCTTTGCGGAGGGGGACTGCTTCGCCCGCTACCGGGTCCGCCTGGCCGAGATGGAGCAGTCCCTGCGGATCATCGAGCAAGCCCTGGACCGGCTGCCCGAGGGCCCGGTGATGGCCGAGAAGATCCCGAAGAAGCTCAAGGTGGGCCCCGGCGACACCTACCAGGCCGTGGAGGGCGGCCGGGGCATGGTGGGGTACTACCTGGTGGGCGACGGCAGCGACCAGGCGTACCGTCTCAAGATCCGCTCCCCCTGCTTCTCGAACCTCAGCCTCCTCAACGAGCTGTGCCAGGGAGTGCTCCTGGCGGACCTCGTCGCCATCATGGGGAGCCTCGACCTGGTGATCCCGGAGATCGATCGGTAGTCAGCTGCTGCCAGGACCGGAGGACGGGGGTTTTTGACAGGATAACAGGATCAAATCAGGATAAGAGCAGGATAGATCTTTGGCTTTGGTTGGATGTGTCTTGTTGGCCTGAGCATCCTGTCGCCCAGTCGAAAACCACGGGGGGTTTTTGACAGGATAACAGATAAAACAGGATAAGGCTGGATGGGTTTTCGGGGTTTGGTTTTCATCCTGAATATCCTGTTATCCCGTCGAAAACCACGGGAGTTCTTCTGACAGGATAACAGGATAAAACAGGATAAGGCTGGATGGGTTTTCGGGGTTTGGTTTTCATCCTGAACATCCTGTTATCCTGTCGAAAACCACGGGAGTTCTTCTGACAGGATAACAGGATAAAACAGGATAAGGCTGGATGGGTTTTCGGGGTTTGGTTTTCATCCTGAACATCCTGTTATCCTGTCGAAAACCCCGGGCTTACTTAGGGCAACGACAGGACAGAATAGGCGTTCTTGGTTTTCATCCTGAACATCCTGTTATCCTGTCAAGAAGCCCCCGGAATTGGTTTAGCGGAGCGACAACGTTAGAGGACATAGCGGGATGATAGAAGCTCTACCGCCCGAACTGCTTCGCATCGTCGTCTCGGTGCTGATCGTGATCGCCTTTGCCTTTGCCAACTCCGCCATCATGGTGCTGGTGGAGCGCAAGGTGTGCGGGCACATCCAGCGCCGCCCGGGCCCCTTCGAGGTCGGCCCCCACGGCTTGTTGCAGACCGCGGTGGATGGCTTGAAGCTCATGGGCAAACAGCTCCTGGTGCCGGCCAAGGCCGACCGGAAGCTCTTCCTCCTCGCCCCCATCTTGAGCTTCGTGCCCCCCATCGCGGCCCTCATCGTCGTCCCCTTCTCCCCCTCGATCCAGGTGCGCGACCTCGACATCGGGGTCCTCTTCATCATGGCGCTAGCGGCCATCAACGTCCTCGCCATCGTGGTGGCGGGCTGGAGCTCGGCCAACAAGTACTCGCTCTTTGGCGCCATCCGGGCGGTGGCGCAAAACGTCGGCTACGAGATCCCGCTCCTGGTATCCCTGGTGACCATCGTCCTGTGGGTCGGCAGCTTCAAGATGAGCGACATCGTCGCCGCCCAGAGCGACCTGTGGTTCGTCTTCACCCCCATGGGCTTCGTGGCGTTCGTGATCTACTTCATCGCCGGCATGGCCGAGACCAACCGCGCCCCCTTCGACCTCCCCGAGGCCGAGAGCGAGCTCACCGCCGGCTTTCACACCGAGTACTCGGGGATGGGCTTCGGCCTCTTCTTCCTCGGCGAGTACACCAACATGGTCCTGGTGGCGTCCATCGCCACCACCCTCTTCCTCGGGGGCTGGCACGGCCCGTTTTTCGACCTCCCCTACACGGGCCTCTTGTGGTTTCTCGCCAAGGCCTACGGGCTCTTGGTGATCATGATCTGGATCCGCTGGACCTTCCCGCGCACCCGCTTCGACCAGCTCTTGAACTTCTGCTGGAAGGTGCTCATCCCCTTCTCGCTCGTGAACCTCGCGGTCACGGCCCTGTGGTTGAAGCTATGAGCCAGTACTTCAAGGAGATCTTCGGCGGCCTGTGGAGCCTCCTGGTGGGGATGCGCCTGACGCTCCGCTACGCCTTGATGCCCACGGTCACCGTCCACTACCCCTTCGAGACCCTGCCGATCTCGCCGAACTTCCGGGGGCACATCGACCTCACCATGCACCCGGAGACCGGCGAGTCCACCTGCATCTCCTGCGGCATGTGCGAGCGCGCCTGCCCGTCCCAGTGCATCGTGGTGCGCTCGGAAAAGCCCGAGGGGTCAAAAAAGAAGGTCCTGGTGGGCTACGACCTCGACTTCACCAAGTGCAGCTTGTGCGGCAACTGCGTGGAGGTGTGCCCCACCGACGCGCTGGAGTTCTCCCAGGAGTACCAGCTGGCGGGCTTTTCGCGCCACGACTTCCACTTCGAGCTGGTGGGGCGCTTGCAGGCGCGGGCGGCGAAGCTCGGCCTCGCCCCCCGGGCGCCGGTTCCCGCCGAACAGCCGGCGCCGACGTGACCCCTTTTCCGTCCGGCTCGGGCCCCCAGGGGCCACGGACCACGGACCACGGACAACGGACGACGACATGAGCTTTACCTTCGATCCGAGCCTCGCGCTTTACGTCTACCTGGCCGACGCGGCCTTCGTGGGCTTCGCCGTGCTCACCCTCTTTGGGGGGGTGGTGGCGGTGGGGGCCCGCCAGCTGATCCACGCGGTCCTCGGGCTGGTGACCTCGCTCGTCGGGGTGGCCGGGCTGTACGCCTTCCTCGGCACCCACTTCCTCGCCGCCATGCAGATCTTGATTTACGTCGGCGCGGTGTGCGTGAGCATGATCTTCGCGGTCATGCTCGCTCGCCCCCCCAAGGAAGCCGAGACGCGCCTCTCCGGGGCCTGGGCCAAGGTGGGGGCCGGCTTCGTGGTCGCCCTCTTTGCGGGGCTCGTGCTCGGCAGCGCGGTGCTGGGCACCCGCTGGGCCGAGTACCAGCGGCCCACCGAGGTGGCCGGCACCATCCACCAGGTCGGCCGGGGCCTTCTAACCAGCTACGCCCTGGTCTTCGAGCTCATCTCGCTCGTCCTCCTGGTGGCCATCGTCGGGTCGGTGGCCCTGGCCCGGCGCGGCCGCGGCACCTCGGGAGGTGTCTGATGCAGCCGCTCTTCTTCGGCCACCTCGAAGCCTACTTGATCCTCGCCCTGTGCCTCTTTGCCCTGGGCCTCTATGGCTTGATCAGCCGCCCCGGCTTCATCAGCATGCTCATCAGCGTCGAGCTGATCCTCAACGCCGCGGGCCTCAACTTCGTCGCCTTCAACACCTTTCTCGCGCCCGACAAGACCGTGGGCCAGACCTTCACGCTCTTCGTCATGGGCCTCGCGGCGGCGGAGGCGGCGATCTGCCTCTCCATCACCGTGGTGGTCTACCGGCACTTCCGGTCGATCCTGGCCGACGGTGTCTCGGCGCTGAAAGACTGACGGGGTTTCCATGCACGACATCGAGACCGCCCAGATCCTGGTCCCGCTCCTCCTGCCGGCCCTGACCGCCCTGGCGATCCTCGCCACCGGCCGCTGGCCCAACGTGCGGGAGGCCTGCTCCCTGGTCGGCGCCGTGGGGACCTTCCTCGGGGTGCTCCACTTCGCCCCCCTGGTGCTCAAGGGCTGGGCCTACTCCTACACCCTCTTCGAGTTCCTCCCCGGGGTCGCCATCCGCCTGCGGGTGGACGGGATGAGCCTGCTTTTCGCCGGGGTCAGCTCGTTTCTGTGGATCCTCGCGGGCTTTTACTGCATCGGCTACATGCGGGGGCTCCACGAGCACGCCCAGACCCGCTTTTACGTCTGCTACGCGGCCACCATCTTCGGGGCCCTGGGGGTCGCCTTCGCCGGCAGCCTGGTGACCCTCTACCTCTTTTACGAGGTGGTCAGCGTCTGCACCTACCCCCTGGTCATGCACCACCAGGACCGGTCGGCGTACGACGGCAGCCGCAAGTACATCTCCTACCTGATGTTCACCTCCAAGGTCCTGCTGCTGCCGGCCCTCGCCCTCACCTACGTGGCCACCGGCACGCTGGACTTCGCCACCAACACCCAGACCGGCATCTTTGGCGCCGACGCAGGCCGGGCCCTGGTGACGGTGGTCTTCTTCCTCTCCCTCTTCGGGTACGCCAAGGCGGGCCTGATGCCGTTTCACAACTGGCTCCCCTCGGCCATGGTGGCCCCCACCCCGGTCAGCGCGCTCCTCCACGCGGTAGCCGTGGTCAAGGTCGGCGTCTTCTCCATCTGCCGGGTGATGCTCTACCTCTTTGGCACCGACCTCTTGCAGGCGTACCACCTGGGGGTGATCACCGCTTGGATCGCGGCCTTCACCGTCCTCGCCGGCTCGGTCGTCGCGCTTACCAAGGACAACCTCAAGGCCCGGCTCGCCTACTCCACCATCAGCCAGCTCGCCTACATCGTCTTTGGCGTCGCCCTCTTGACCCCGGCCGGGATCACCGGCGGCCTGATCCACATCCCGAACCACGCCTTCGCCAAGATCACCCTGTTCTTTTGCGCCGGGGCGATCATGGTGGCCCACCGAAAGACCGAGATCAGCGAGCTGGAGGGCATCGGCTACCAGATGCCGTGGACCATGGCGGCCTTTGGCCTGGCGAGCCTCTCCATGATCGGCGCTCCGCCGGTGGCCGGCTTCGTCTCCAAGTGGTACCTGGCGGTGGGCACCATGGAGATCGGCAGCATCGGGCTCCTGGTGGTTTTGCTGGCGAGCTCGCTACTCAACGCTGGCTACTTCGTGCCGATCTTTCTCAAGGCCTTCTTCCCCCGCAACGGGGCGGGAGTGGCCCTGGCCCGGGCCGAGGCCTCCCCCTTCATGGTGGTGCCCCTCTTCCTCACGGCGCTCTTCTCGGTGGCCTTTGGCTTTTTTCCTGAGCTCTTCCTGCGGCTCATCGAGGTGGTGCGATGAATCTGATCGTGCGCTGGATCGACCGGGGGCGGGCCGAGCCCCAGCTCCTCCGGGCGGGCTTTTTCACCCTGCTCGGCTTGATCGTACTCTTCGACGTCTTCGCGCCGCGCCACGAGCCCCACTTCTTCGGGGACAACCTGCGGGGGTTCTGGGCCGTCTTCGGCTTTTTGGGCTGCATCGCCCTGGCCAAGTTCATGAAGGGCATCGGCCACGCCTGGCTGATGAAGCCCGTGGACTTTTACGCCAAAAAGGATGAGGGCTGACCATGGGCCTCGTGCATCCCGTCCTGCTCTTCCTCCTCGGGGCCGTCCTGGCCGCCGTGCTGCCCGTCAAGGCCCGGCGCTACGCCCTGGTGGCGGTGCCGCTCCTGGCCTTTTTGTCGGTCCACGGCATGACCGAGGGCACCTACGGCGAGGCGACCTGGCTCGGCTTTCGCTTGGTCTTCGCCGAAGTGGACGCCCTGGCCATCGTCTTCTTGCACGTCTTCACCCTGATGGCCCTCATCGGCGCCGTCTACGGCCTCCACGTGGAGGACCGGTGGCAGCACGTGTCGGGGTTTTTGTACGTCGCCGGGGCCCTGGGGGTGACCCTGGCCGGGGACTACCTGACCCTCTTCGTCTTCTGGGAGCTGATGGCGTTTGCCTCGGCCTTCCTGGTGTTTCTGCGGCGCAAACCCGAGTCCCTGCGGGCGGGGTTTCGCTACCTCCTGGTGCACACCGTCGGCGGGCTCATCCTCCTGGGGGGCATCTTCCTGCGCTACCTGGAGACCTCGGACCTCTCCTTTGGGCCGATCCCCGAGGCCCAGGCGGGGCTCGCGGCGTACCTGATCCTGATCGGCTTCGCCTTAAACGCCGCGGTGCCCCCGATCCACGCCTGGCTCCCCGACGCCTACCCCGAGTCCACGGTGATGGGCGGCGTCTTCATGTGCGCCTTCACCACCAAGACCGCGGTGTACGTGCTGCTGCGGGCCTTCCCCGGCTACGAGGTCCTGGCCATCGCCGGGGCGATCATGACCCTGTACGGGGTCGGCTACGCCATCATCGAAAACGACGCCCGGCGCATCCTCGCCTACCACATCGTTAGCCAGGTGGGCTACATGGTGTGCGGCATCGGCATCGGCACCGCGCTCGCCATGAACGGCGCGGTGGCCCACGCCTACGCCCACATCCTGTACAAGGCGCTGCTCTTCATGGGGGTCGGCGCGGTGCTCGAGATGGCGGGCACCACCAAGCTCACCGAGCTCGGGGGCCTGTACAAGCGCATGCCGCTGGCCATGCTCGCCACGGTCATCGGGGGCATCTCGATCTCGGGCTTCCCCTTCACCAGCGGCTTCGTCTCCAAGTCGATGATCGTAGCCGGCGCCGGGGAGGCCCACCGGATCGTCCTTTTGCTGATGCTCCTGCTGGCCTCGGTGGGGACCTTCCTGTCGGTCGGGATCAAACTCCCCTACTTCATCTGGTTCGGCAAGGACAGCGGGGTGCCGTGCCAGGACCCGCCGAAGAACATGCTGGTGGCCATGGGCATCGCCGCCTTCTTCTGCTTCTTTCTCGGGGTCTACCCGGACTACCTGTACCGCCTGCTGCCCTTCGACGCCGAGTACCACCCCTACACCGCCTACCACTTCGCGGAGACCTGCCAGATCCTCGGGTTCACCGGGCTCGGCTTTTACCTCCTGCGCAAGAAGCTCGCCCCCGAGGCGAAGTTCAACCTCGACGTGGACTGGCTGTACCGCAAGGGCTCGGAGCAGTTCCTGCGCTTGGCCCGGGGCGCGGTCTCCCCGGCCAACGACTGGGTGAGCGAGCTGTACCGCACCGTGGGGATGCGGGTGGCCCTGGGGCTGGCCGCCCTCTCGGCGCGCTTCGACGTCAAGGCCGTGGACGGGGTGGTGGACGGGCTGGCTTACACCGTGCGGGGGGCCGGCGACGGCCTCCGGCGCACCCAGACCGGGCGCCTCCAGCAGTACATCGCCATGGCCGTGGCTGCCCTCTTTGCCGTCCTCGCCCTGGTGGCGAGCCACTGACCCGCCGTGATGGGACGGAAACCTTCCCTTCCTTCGGCCCCGGGCCGGGGCTGAGCATCAAGGGTTTGGAATGACGACATTTGCCGCACCCGAGAGCCTCGGGTACCCGATCCTCTCGATCCTCATCTTCCTCCCCCTGGCGGGGGCGGCCTTGGCCCTCTTCCTGTCGGGGGACCGGGTGCTCAAGGGCTGGGCCCTGGCGGTCACCACCCTGGAGGCCGCCCTGTCGGTGCCGCTCTTCACCGCCTTTGACGGCTCGACCCACCTCTACCAGTTCACCGAACTGGCGAGCTGGATCCCGGCGCTCGGCATCCAGTACGCCCTGGGGATCGACGGCATCAGCGTGCTTTTGGTGCTCCTCACCACCTTCATCATGCCCCTGTGCATCCTGTGCTCCTGGACCTACATCGAGAAGCGCACCAAGGAGTTCGTGATCGCGCTGTTGATCATGGAGACCGCCATGGTGGGCGTCTTCTGCGCCCTCGACCTGGTGCTCTTTTACGTCTTCTGGGAGGCGATGCTCATCCCCATGTACCTCTTGATCGCGGTGTGGGGCGGGCCGCGCAAGGTGTACGCGTCGATCAAGTTCTTCCTGTACACCCTGGCGGGGAGCGTGCTCCTCCTGGTGGCGGTGATCGCC
>JBBIIA010000054.1:0-13404 GCA_037446775.1 Deltaproteobacteria bacterium | reverse complement strand
GTGGGCCACATGGGGTTTGTCACCCTGGGCATCTTCTTGGTCAACCAGCACGGCATCGAGGGCGCCATCCTCCAGATGGTGAACCACGGCATCACCACCGGCGCCCTCTTCATTTGCGTCGGCCTTTTGTACGAGCGCACCCACAGCCGGATGATCGCCGACAACTCGGCCATCGGCGCCTTCATGCCCCTGTACGTCCTCTTCCTCGGGATCTTCAGCCTGTCGTCCTTGGCCTTCCCGGGCACCAACTCCTTCGTCGGCGAACTCCTGGTGCTCTTCGGGGCCTTCGCCGAAAACAAGCTCCTGGCGGCTTTCGCCATCCCCGGGGCGCTTCTGGCGGCCACCTACATGCTGCGGCTCTTGCAGAAGATCATCTGGGACCGGGTGGAGGGGCATCATGGGGACGGGCACGGGGACGGGCACGGGGAAGCCCACGGCAAGGGGGGGCACGGCCACGGCCACGAGCGGCACCTGTGGGACTTGAACTACCGGGAGGTGGGGACCCTGGCGTTTTTGTCGGTCTTCGTCTTCTGGATCGGGCTCAACCCCCGGCCGTTTCTGGGGATGATGGGGGCGAGCGTCACCCACGTCATCGGCCAGGCCCAGGCCTACAGCGGCGAGGACCTGCCCCGGGGCGGCCTGCCGGGCCTGTGGAAGGCCCTGGCCCCGGGCCAAGACCAGGGCCACGGGACCGAGGCGGCCCACGGGACCGAGCCGACGCCGGCCCACGGCGGGGGCGCCGCGCCGACCGAGGGGGAGGCCCCCGCCGCGGCTCCCGGGACCGAGGCCCCGGCCCCCGAGACCAAGCACTGATGCCCGCGCCGGCCACCGACGCGTCTGAGCAGGGGTAGACACCCATGGCTTTCGCCCACGAGATCTTCTTGGCCCTCGCGGCCCTCGCCCTCTTTGGGGTGACCCTCGCCAACCCCGGCCCGGGCACCGCCCGCCGCATCGCCCTGGCGCTCTCCGCGGCGGGGGTCGGCACGGCGCTCTGGTCCTTTGGGGCCCAGGCCGACCTCTTTTACGGCACCTACCGGGTGGACGCCTTCAGCCAGACCTTCAAGGTGCTAATCGCCTTGGGCTTCTTCCTGGCGGTGGCCTTTGGCGAGGGGCTCAAGGGGGTGGACCAGGACCACCACCCGGAGTACTTCCTCTTCCTCGGCCTTTCGGTGCTCGGCCTCACCTTCCTGGTCTCCAGCGTCGAGCTCCTCACCCTGTACATCTCCCTGGAGCTCGCGTCCTACGCCCTGTACATCCTGGTGCCCCTGCGTCGGCGGGAGTACGTGACCCAGGTGGAGGCCGGGGTCAAGTACGTCCTCTTCGGGGCCGCCGCCTCGGGGGTGAGCCTTTTTGGCATGAGCTACGTCTTCGGGCTCGCCGGCACCACCCAGCTCGACCAGCTCCTGGTGAGCTTCCCCACCCTGGCGGCAACCCCCGTGGGGCTCATGGGCCTGGTGCTCATGCTCGGGGGGTTCTTCTTCAAGCTCGCCCTCTTCCCCTTCCACTTCTGGACCCCCGACGTGTACCAGGGGGCCGCCAACGAGACCTCGGGAGTAATCGCCACCCTGCCCAAGCTCGGCGCCGTGGCGGTGCTGATCCGCTTGACCGGGCTCGGGGGCGACGACGCTGGCTTTCTCACCGTGCTGACGATCCTCGCCATCCTCTCCATGACCTACGGGAACCTCTCGGCGCTGGTGCAGACCGACCTCAAGCGCCTCCTCGCGTTCTCCTCCATCGCCCACGCCGGCTTCATGATCGCCGGCATCCTCACCGGCACCGTGGCCGGGTACGCGGGCGCCATGTTTTACGTGGGCGGGTACCTCTTGATGAACCTCGCCCTCTTCCACGTGATCTACAGCCTGGCCCCGGCGGGGCAAAACGTCACCCTCGCCGACCTCCGGGGCCTCTATCGCCGGGCCCCGGTGCTCGCCCTCACCCTCGCGGTGGGCGCCTTCGGCCTCGCCGGCATCCCCCCCACCGCGGGCTTCGCGGGCAAGTTCTTCGTCCTCGCCGCGGCCCTGGAGCAGGGCCACCTCACCCTGGTCATCGCCGCCGCCCTCAACACCGCCATCGGCGTCTACTACTACTTGAAGATGGTCAAGGCGGCTTACAGCCCCGAGGAGGACGAGGCCGGCCCGGTGGAGGCCCCCCTGGCCCTGTCGGTCCCGGGCCGGGTCCTGGGCGGCGCCTTCGCCCTAGCGATTCTGCTCCTCGGCGTTTTCCCCGGGGCGCTCCTCGACCTCTTCCGCCAGGCCCTGGAGTGGGCCACCTGAGCCCAAAACCAACGGATTCGTGAGCGGCGGGGCCCTGCGCCCCGCCCTTGCCAATGGCGGGCCTTCGGGCCCGCTTTTTTTCCCACCGGGCGAACCGATTCGGCCCCGGATCCGTGGGCACCGAAGCACGCGGTGTCGGGCGGCGCCCCGGCGCCAAGCCTCGCTCGGACCATCGCCCCGGGCCGGGGGCCACAGATGTTCGCTTTTTCGAACGAAGCCTCTCCTTTTTCCGCCCGCCTCCTCGAGTCCACCCCGGCTTCGGACGATCGGATGAGCGGCCGGGTTGCGCGCCGGTTCCCGCCAGACCCAGGAGAGGTGGCCATGCAGAAGGAGTTCCCGCTGAAGATCTTGGTCGTCGACGACGAGCCGGCGATCCTGCGCACCCTGTCGGCCCTGCTGCACCTCGAGGGCTACTCCTGCGAGACCGAGGCTGACCCCGTTGCCGCCCTCGAGCGGCTGCGGACCGAGCTGTTCCACCTCCTGATCACCGACCTGGTGATGCCGGGCCTCGATGGGCTCGAGCTCGTCCGCCAGCTGCGGCAGGAGAACGGCTTCGCCCAGGTGATCATCATGACCGCCCACAGCACCCTGGACCGGGCCGTGGAGGCCTACGGCTTGGGCGCCTCGGACTACCTGCTCAAGCCCTTCCGGAACCTCGACGAGGTCCTACACCTGGTGCGGGAGGCCCACGGCCGGCTCCGGCGGTGGCACGACGCCATGGCCCGGACCCTGCAGGAGGGGAGGGTCGGGCGATGAACCTCGAGGAGATCCTGGGCACCCGAAACCGGGTGCGGGTGCTCAGGGCCCTGTACCTGCGCGACGGCCTCTCGGGCCGCGGGGTAGCCCGGGCCGCCGGGGTCGCCCCCTCGGCCGCCAAGGAGACCCTCGATGAGTTGGTCGCCGCCGGGCTCGCCTTCCGCGTCGAGGACGGCCGGAGGATCTGCTACGAGCTCAACCGCTCCCACTACCTGACCTCCTCCCTCGACGCGCTCTTCGCCCGGGAGAGGGCCCTACCCGGCGACCTGGTGCGGTTTTTGCGCCGCCGCCTCCAGGCCATGACCCCCCCGAACGACCTTCGAGCCCTGGCCATGGGAGACGGCGGGGGGCTCGAGCTGCTCCTCACCGGTCCTTGGGGCGATGGGGCCGGCGTCGAGGCCGCCCTCGCTCGCCCGGTGAAGGCCTCCTTTGGCCTGGGGAGCGTGGCAGTGGCCACCCCGGCGGACCCGATCCGGGGCCGGGTCGTCTGGAGTCAGGCCCTGCCCGAGCCCCTCCCCCCCCGGGCCGGTGACGCCGCCGCCCGGGCCCTCGCCTTTTTCGGCCTGCCGCCCTCGGGGGCGGAGGGCCCCCGGCAGGAGGACAGACCGTGACCGGCGACCGAGCCAGTGCCGCCCCCTTCCGCGTGCTCCTGGTCGATGATCAGGAGGTCATCCTCACCCTGTGGGCACGCTCCGTGGCCGCGGCCGGCCACGAGGCGCTGCGCGCCCGAAGCGGCGAGGAGGCGTGGGAGCTCTACCGCTCGGCCCGGCCCCACGTGGTCGTCACCGACATCCAGATGCCCGGGATCGACGGCGTCGAGCTCCTGGAGCGGATCCGCGCCGAGTCGCCTAGGGCCGAGGTCATCCTCGTCACCGGCTTTAGCGAGCCCGCGACCATCATCCGGGCGCTCCGAGCCGGGGCGTCGAACTACCTGGAGAAACCGGTGCGGCCGACCGAGGTCGTGGCCCAGGTGAACGCCTGCCTCGAGCGCGTCGCCTTGGCCCTCGAGGCCGAGGCCCTGCGGGGAGAGCTCGAGGTCGAGCGGGAGCGGCTGACGCGGGAGAACCGCCTGGCGGCCCTGGCCCGGCTCCTAGCGGGCCTGGCCCACGAGATCCACAACCCCCTCACCTTCGTCAAGGGAAACGCCGAACTGCTCGCGCGCCTCATCCCGCGGGCCCTGGGGTCGACGGGAAGGGAGGAGACCACCCAGATCCGGACCCTCCTCGAGGATCTGGTGTTTGGCGCCGAGCGGATACGGGAACTCGTCGAGAGCATGAAGGCCCTCGTAGCACCGACGAACCCCGCGGCCCGCAGATCGGTGGCGGTGACCGGGCTGGTGGCCAACGCCTGCCGCCTCGCCCAGTCAAAGCGGACCCCGTCGACCCAGCTTCGGGTCGGTGCCCTCGCCGACGACATCGTGATCGAGGTGACGCCCCTGGAGATGGAGACCTGCCTGTCCAACCTCGTCGCGAACGCCTTCGAGGCGGTGGCCACCCAAGGCGGCGGCACCGTCGCCGTGTCGTTTGGCCTGTTCCCCTACCCCACCCCGGCCCACGAGGGCCTCCTGGAGATCGAGGTCGCGGACGACGGGCCGGGCATTCCCCAGGGGATCATCGACGAGGTATTCACGCCGTTCTTCACCCGCAAGCACGGGGGAACGGGGCTCGGCCTCAGCCTCTCCTTCGAGGCCGCCCGGCGCAACGGGGCCCAGCTCGAGCTCCACAGCGAGGAGGGCGAGGGGACCCGGGCCGTGATCCGAATCCCTTACTCCCTGGCCCCGGGCGCAGCGCCCGCAGGGTCGGCGGTCGGCTGAACCCAGGGAGCGGGCGGCGCCCGTCGGTCGAAGGGCCCACCTTTCCCCGGCGCCGGGTTGGGCGGCGCCAAGGAGGTTGCGCGATGGTGCAGGCAGAGCAGACCGCGTCGTTTCTCGTCCTGAGCGGGCCGGGCACGGTTGACCGGGCCCGGGAGTTCCGGGATGCCCTGGCCGTGGCCCTGGCCACCAGCCCTCGCCTGCGGCTCGACTTCGCGGGCTTGAGCGAGGCCCACGTCTCCCTGCTTCAGCTCGTGTGCGCCACCCACCGGGCGGCCCTCGCCGCGGGGAAGACCGTGGCGTGGGCCGACCCCGGCCCAGCGGTCGAGATCCTCGCCGACGAGGCGGGGTTCAGCCGAGGCCAGGGCTGCGGGGCTGGCTGCCTGTGGTCCCGGGAGCCGCTTCCGGGAAGCGGGTGCTAGGGGTGGACGGCTCGGCGACCGCTAGCCAGAAGGCCACCCCCACGGAGGAGGCGCGGGCCGCCGAGGCCTCCCGCTGAATTGCCAAACCGTGCCAGTCCGCCAGCTTCTGGCCGTGACCCAAAAGCCCATCCAGACACGCCGAGGGGGAAGGAAGCCGCCATGGACCCACTGCGCGAGACCTACCGGCAGGAAGCCGATGAGCTTCTAGCCGACCTCGAGACGGCCCTTCTTGAGCTCGAGGAGCGGCCCGGGGACGGCGAGCTGGTGGGCCGGGCCTTTCGGGCCCTCCACACCATCAAGGGGTCGGGGGCCATGTGCGGCTACGACGACGTAGCCGCCTTCACCCACCAGATCGAGAACGCCTTCGACCGGGTGCGCTCGGGGCAGGTCGCCGTCACCCCGGGCCTGGTGACCGCTTCCCTCGGCGCCAAGGACCACATCCGGGCGCTCCTCTGGGAAGAAGCGGGGCCGACCGCCGGGGAACCGCTTCTCGCGGAGATCCGGCGGCTGACCGAGCCGGCGGCCGACCCCCAGCGGCCGCCCCGGGGAAGAGCGGCCGCTGGGGCGGCACCGTCGGCCGCCCCGCCTCGGCCCGCCCGGCAGGCCGGGGCCACCGGCGTGTATCGGATCCGCTTTCGCCCCCATCCGAGCCTCTTTGCCGGGGGCACCGACCCGGCCCGACTCCTGGCCGAGCTCCGGGGGCTGGGGCCGTGCCGGGTCGTGGCCGACACCGACCGGATCCCTCCCCTGGAGGCCATCGACCCCGAGGCGTGCTACACCCAGTGGGACCTGGTGCTCACCACCGACCGCGGCTTCGACGCGGTCCGGGACGTGTTCATCTTCGTCGAGGGGGAGAGCGAGGTGACCATCGAGGAGGTGGCGGGGAAGGAGGACGGGGCAGAGCCCCGCCGCCTGGGCCAGATCCTGGCCGCCCGGGGCGACGCCACGCCCGAGGCGATCGAAGCGGCCCTCACGGGGCAGCGGCGCCTCGGCCAGATCCTCGAGGAGACCGGGATCGTGAAGCACCGGCAGGTGCAAGCGGCCCTGGCCGAACAGCAGGCGGTAAACGAGGTCCGACAGCGCAGGGAGGCGGCCGAGACCGAGGCGAGCATCCGGGTGCCCGCGGCCAAACTCGACACCCTCGTCGACCTGGTGGGGGAGCTGGTGATCGCCCAGGCCCGGCTATCCGAGCTCGCCGCCCGCCGGGACGACCCCGACCTGCTCTCGGTCACCGAGACCCTGGAGCGGCTGTCTACCGAGCTTCGGGACAACGCCCTGAACATCCGGATGCTGCCCATCGGAACCACCTTCGGTCGGTTCCGCCGACTGGTGAGGGACCTCTCGTCGGAGCTCGGCAAGCAGGTGGAACTGGTCACCGAGGGCGCCGAGACGGAGCTAGACAAGACCGTCATCGAGCGCCTGGGGGACCCCCTGGTGCACCTGATCCGCAACGCCATCGACCACGGCTTGGAGGCCCCCGAGGAACGGGAGCGCGCCGCCAAGCCCCGGGTCGGCACGGTGCGCCTGTCGGCCTACCACTCGGGGCCCAACGTGTTCATCGCCATCTCCGACGACGGCCGGGGGCTAAACGCCCAGGCCATCCGCGCCAAGGCCGTGGAGCGGGGGCTTTTGGGGGCCGACGACAGCCCATCGGAGAAGGAGCTCTTCGACCTGGTGTTCGCGCCGGGCTTCTCGACGGCGAAGAAGGTGACCGGCGTCTCGGGGCGGGGGGTCGGCATGGACGTGGTAAAGCGCTCGATCACCGCCCTGCGAGGGTCGGTGGAGCTCGGGAGCTCGCCGGGCGGGGGCACCACGGTGCGGATCCGGCTGCCCCTCACCCTAGCCATCATCGAGGGCCTGCTGGTCCAGGTCGGGGAGGAGCGTTTCGTGCTGCCCCTGGTGCTCGTGGAGGAGTGCATCGAACTCACCCCCGGGGACCGGCAGCGGGCCCACGGCCGCCAGACCGCCGAGGTGCGCGGTCACCTGGTGCCCTACGTGCGCCTGCGGGAGTGGTTCGGGATCGACGGCCGCGCCCCGGAGATCGAGCAGGTCGTGGTGGCAAACCTCGACGGCGAACGGTTCGGGTTCGCGGTGGACCACGTGGTGGGCCAGCACCAGACGGTGATCAAGACCCTGGGGCGCGTCTACCAGGGGATCGAAGGCCTCTCCGGCTCCACCATCCTGGGGGACGGCGCGGTGGCCCTGATCCTAGACCCCCCCAAGATCCTCGCCGCGCGCCTGGCAGACCGGTCCGGATGAGCGGCGGCTCCTTGCTCCCCCGCGTCGGCGGCACCGGGACCCTCCGGAGGCTCCTCTGGGCTGCGGGCCTCGCCTGGACCGCAGCCGTGGTCGGCAACGCCCTGTGGAACGCCTGGGAGGCCAGGGAGGCGGCCCTCGGCCTGGCCCGGGAGGCGCTCCAGGCGTCCTTCGAGAAGGACGTGTTGTACCGGCGCTGGGCGGCTCGCCACGGAGGAGTGTACGTCCCGGCCACCGAGCAGACCCCGCCCAACCCCTACCTCCGCCAGGTCCCCGAGCGCGATCTGGTCACCCCTTCCGGCCGGGCCCTCACCCTGGTGAACCCGGCCTACATGACCCGCCAGGTGTACGAGCTCGAGGGGAGCCGCCGGGCCATCCGCGGGCGCCTCACCAGCCTCTCGCCCCTGCGCCCCGAGAACGCCCCGGACCTCTGGGAGGCCGAGAGCCTGCGGGCCTTCGAACGCGGCGAGCTCGAGCGGAGCGCGGTCACCGACGCCGGGGGGGAGCCCGTGCTGCGGCTGATGCGGCCGTTTTTCACGGAGGAGGCGTGCCTGCGATGCCACGGGCACCAGGGCTACCGGGTCGGCGAGGTGCGCGGGGGCATCAGCCTCTCCACCCCCCTGGGGCCGTTCCTGGCCGCGGTGCAAGAACAGTGGGTGCTCGGCGCCCTGGGCCACGGGGCGCTCTGGCTCCTGGGCCTCGGGGGCCTCGCGTTCCTGACCCGGAGCCTGAGCGCGGCCCGCAGGCGGGAGAGGGAGCGTACGGAGGAACTTCGGGCCACCCTGCTAAGCATCGGCGACGGCGTGATCGCCACCGACCTGGCGGGCCAGGTCACCACCATTAACCCGGCAGCCGAGGCCCTCACCGGTTGGCCCGCAGCCGAGGCCGTGGGCCGGCCCCTCGACGAGGTCTTCCGGATCGTCCACGCAGAGACCCGGGCGCCGCTCGAGAGCCCGGCCCGTCAGGTGCTGCGGCGGGGGGCCGCGATCGGCCTGGCCAGCCCGACGGCCCTGATCGCCCGGAATGGCACCGAGCGCCCCATCGGCGATAGCGGCGCGCCGATCCTCGGGCCCGACGGGACCCCGGGCGGGGTGGTCCTGGTCTTTCGCGACCAGAGCGCCGAGCGGGAGGCCGACCGCGCCGTCCGCCAGAGCGAGGAGCGCTTCCGCCTGCTCTTCGAGCACCTGTTCGAGGGGCTCGCCCTCCACGAGATCCTCTGCGACCCGGGGGGCCGACCGGTGGACTACCGGTTCCTGGCCGTCAACCCGGCCTTCGAGCGCCTCACCGGCCTGACCGCCGCCCGCGTCCTCGGCAAAACCGCGCGGGAGGTGCTGCCCGGCCTCGAGGCCCGGTGGGTGGAGGCCTATGGCCGGGTCGCCCTCACCGGCGAACCGGCCCAGTTCGAGGAGTACGCCGGGGACCTGGACCGCCACTACCGGGTTCTCGCCTACTGTCCCCAGCGGGGGCAGTTTGCCGTTGTCTTCGAGGACGTCACCGACCGGCGGCGGGCCGAGCTGGAGCGGGCCGTGACCATCGACCTGCTCGCCCTCTTAAACGGGGCTGAGGACCTGCCCGCCCTGGCCGAGGGGGCCGTCTCCTTGCTCCAGGGGTGGTCGGGGTGCGAAGCCGTGGGCTTGCGGTTCCGGGCTGGCGACGACTACCCGTACCTCGCGGCGACGGGTTTTTCCGCGGACTTCCTCGAAGCCGAGCAGCGCCTGCTGAGCCGAGACGCCGGGGGAGAACTGTGCGGAGACGGCGAGGGCGCCCCGGCGCCCAAGTGCCGGTGCGGCCAGGTGGTCACCGGGCGGTTCGACCCGGGCCAACCGGGCTTCACCCCCGCCGGCACCTTCTGGACCAACGCCCTCGGTGCGGCCCCGGCCCCGCCGGGGGCCCGCTGCTGCCGCGAGGGGTACGAGTCCATGGCCCTGGTGCCGCTGCGGTTCGGGACCGAGCCCCTCGGCCTGCTCCAGTTCGGCGACCGGCGGGCCGGGCGGTTCACCGCCGACCGGGTGGCCGTGCTCGAACGCCTCGCGGCAGGCCTCGCGGTCGGCCTGGCCCAGCGCCAGTCCGCGGCCCAGGCCCGCAACATCCTTCGGGCGGTGCCGGTGGGCACCGGCTTGGTGGTGGACCAGGTCTTCCGCGAGGTCAACGACGCCGTGACCGAGATCACCGGCTATCCGCGGGAAGAGCTCCTGGGCCGGTCGGCCCGAATCCTGTACACCTCCGAGGAGGAGTACGAAGCGGTGGGGCGAGAGGCCCACGCCCCGCGGGCGGCGGGACCGAGCACCGTGGAGGCGTGGTGGAGGCGCAAGGACGGTCAGCTCCGGCGCGTGCGAGTGCAGTGCGCGCCCCTCCACGAGTCCGACCCCTCCCGGGGCCTGATCTTCGCCGCCGAAGACGTGACCGACCGTCGGCGGGCCGAGGAACGGGAGCAAGAGCTCCGGGACCAGCTGTACCAGGCCCACAAGATGGAGGCCGTGGGCCAGCTCGCCGGGGGGATCGCCCACGACTTCAACAACCAGCTCCAGGTGATCGTCGGCTACGCCGAAGACGCCCTGGGGCGAAACCCGGCCGACGGGGAGGTCGCCGAGGCGCTCCGCGAGATCCAGAAGGCCGGAGCCCACTCGGCCGACCTGACCCGCCAGCTCCTCGCCTTCGCGCGACGCCAGGCCGCGGCGCCCCGCGCCCTGGACTTGAGCAAGGCGGTGGCCGATTCGCTCAAGATGCTCCGGCGGCTGGTGGGCGGCGGCGTCGACCTCGTCTGGAAGCCCTCGGCAGCTCCGGTGCCGGTCTTCCTCGACCCAAGCCAGCTCCAGCAGGTGCTCGCCAACCTGGTGGTGAACGCCCGCGACGCCACCGGAGGCGTCGGCGCGATCGCCATCGAGACGGCCAACCTGGCGCTCGACGAGGGGTCCTGCGCCCCCCACCGGGGGGCGGCGCCCGGGGCCTTCGCCGTCCTCGCGGTGACCGACGATGGCTGTGGCATGGACCGGGAGACCATGGAGCACGCCTTCGAGCCCTTCTTCACCACCAAGGGGCCAGGCCAGGGGACGGGCCTCGGGCTCGCCACGGTCTACGGCATCGTGGCGCAAAGCGGCGGCTTCGTCGACGTGGCGAGCGAGCCGGGGCGCGGGACGGCCTTCCGCATCCACTTCCCCCGCTACCAGCCCCGGGAGGCCCCCGAGCCCGGGCCTCCCGGGCCGACCGGGGGCGCCGGGACGGTGCTCCTCGTCGAGGACGAAGAGACGGGGCGGCGCTGAGCCGCTGACCGCGCCCCAAGCGTTCGGATCCCCGAACGCTTGGGGCGATTTCTTTGCTTCTGCCCTCAGGCGGGAGCCGAAGCCGACCGATCGTTTTCGTGTCGCCTGGTCCCGAATCGGCCTTGCCCACGGGGGTGGCTCCAGCCGAGGAGGACCGGTTGTGCGGCTGGTTGTGCACCTGTTCACGGGAGGCGGGACGATGGATACCATGCGGCTGGGCACCAAACTGACGGCGGGCTTTGGAGCGGTGGCAGCCATCGCGGTGGCGGTCGGGATGACCGGGTGGGGGGGCGTGAACACCCTGGAGGGGCACCTCGAGGCGGTGGGGGGCGTCGATCTGCCCTCCGTGGAGCACCTGCTCACCCTCGACAAGCAGGAGGTGCGGATCCGGGTCGCCCTGCGCACCCTCCTCAGCCCCAACCTGGCGTCGGCCGACCGGGCCCGCCAGTACGACAACGTGGCCGACGCCCGTAAGACCTTCGAGGCCACCGCCGAGGCCTACGAGGCCCTGCCCCGCTCCGCCGAGGAGCAGGCGCTTTGGCGGGAGTTCACCCCAGCGTGGGGCGCCTACGACCAGGTGGTCGAGGCTTTCCTCGACCGCAGCCGGGAGCTCCAAAAGGTCGACATCCTCAACCCCACCGCCCTGCGCCGGGACCTCCAGCAGTTTCGGGGCGACCACCACGCCCTCATGGGCCGGCTCTCCCAGCTCTTGCTGGTCGGCACCGCGTTCGAGGGCGGCGAGGACCCCACGGCTTGCGCCTTCGGCCGCTGGCTCGCCGGGTTTGAGACCGCGAACTCAAAGCTCAAAGAGGTCTTCGCCTCGGTGCGAAGCGACCACGACGCCTTCCATCAGGGGGTGGGCAAGGTGAAGGAGGCGGCCCGGAGCAACCGGGAGGAGGCGAAGGCCACGCTGGTAGGGCCGGTCAGGTCCGCCGCCGAGGGCGTCTTTCGCCACTTCACCGAGGCCCTGGGGGAGGCCGAGCGGGCCGAACACCTCTACCGGGAGATGCACGAGCAAGCCATGGTCCAGACCCGCGCCAAGCAGCAGGCGGCCGTCGACATCCTGGGGAAGCTCTTGGCAACGGTCGAGAGGGACGCGGCCCACGCCGTCGCCGAGGCCGGAGCTGCCGCCGGGCGGGCCAAGGTCATGGCGGCCGCGGGCATGGGGCTCGGGGCGGCCCTGGCGGTGGGGCTGGGGCTCTTTTTGACCCGGGGCATCCTGAAGCAGCTCGGGGCGGAGCCGACCGAGGTGGCGGGGATCGCGGAGTCCATCGCCTCGGGAGACCTGACCGTGAACCTGCCGGCCAAGAAGGTCGAGACCGGGGTGTACGTGTCCATGAAGAAGATGGTGGAGAAGCTCCGCCAGGTGGTGGGCGAGGTCACCGCAGCCACCGGCAACGTGGCCTCAGGGAGCCAGGAGCTCTCCAGCACCTCCCAAGAGATGAGCCAGGGGGCCACCGAGCAGGCCTCGTCGGTCGAAGAGGTGAGCTCGTCGATGGAAGAGATGGCCGCCAACATCCGCCAGAACGCCGACAACGCCCAGCAGACCGAGAAGCTGGCGCTGCGCTCGGCGGCGGACGCCCGGGAGGGCGGCGAGGCGGTGGGCCAGACCGTAGCGGCGATGAAGGAGATCGCCGGCAAGATCTCGATCATCGAGGAGATCGCCCGGCAGACCAACCTCTTAGCCCTCAACGCCGCCATCGAGGCGGCCCGGGCCGGGGAGCACGGCAAGGGCTTCGCGGTGGTGGCGAGCGAGGTGCGAAAGCTCGCCGAGCGCAGCCAGAAGGCGGCCGGCGAGATCAGCGAGCTCTCGAAGACGAGCGTCGAGGTCGCCGAGAAGGCCGGGGCGATGCTCGAGAAGATCGTGCCCGACATCCAGAAGACGGCGGAGCTGGTCCAGGAGATCACGGCGGCGAGCCGGGAGCAGGACGCGGGAGCCGCCCAGATCAACAAGGCGATCCAGCAGCTCGACCAGGTGATCCAGCAGAACGCGAGCGGGTCCGAGGAGATGGCGTCGACGTCGGAGGAGCTCTCGAGCCAGGCGGAGCAGCTCCAGGCGACCATCGCCTTCTTCCGGGTGGACGGGGGGGCCGCGGCCCGGCGGCCGGCCCCGGCCCGTAGGGCGGCCAAGGTCGCCCACCTGGGGAAGCCCGGCCCCCGGCTGGCGGCACCGGCGAAGCCCGCTCCGGCGGGAGGGGGGATCCACCTGGACCTGGGCGGGGCCGAGGCGGACGATGCCGAGTTCGAACGGTACTAGGGACGAAGGGAGGACGAACATGGCCACCGTGACGGAGCAGACCCAATACCTCACCTTCACCTTGAACCGAGAGGTCTTCGCCCTGGAGATCGCGAAGGTTCGGGAGGTGTTGGAGTTCACTGCGGCGACCAAGGTCCCCCGCACCCCGGGCTTTATGCGGGGGGTGATCAACCTGCGGGGCAACGTGGTGCCGGTGGTGGATCTAAAGCAGAAGTTCGGGATGGGGGAGACCGAGCGCACGGTGAACACCTGTGTGGTGATCGCGGAGGTGGCCGTGGACGGGGAGGCCACGGTGCTCGGAGCCCTGGCCGACTCGGTGCGGGAGGTGATCGACCTGGACCCGGCCCAGGTGGAGCCCCCGCCCCGGATC
>JBBIIA010000053.1:2464-24017 GCA_037446775.1 Deltaproteobacteria bacterium | reverse complement strand
TGGGGGTTGGGGCGGGCCGGGGCCTGCGTTGGCGCAAGAGGAGCGGACGAATGAGCGGAGTTGACGAAAGGGACCGGGCGCTCGAGGCGCTGATCGAGGAGATCACCGTCGACGCCTACGGCGACGACGAGAAGCTCTGGGCCTTTGGCCAGGCCTTTGCCGACGAGGTCGCCCTGCCGGCCGACGCCTTTGCGGTCGGCGAGCCGGTCTCGGTGCTCGCGATCGACTACGGCGGAAACGTGCGCCGGGGGCTGACGGCGAGGTGTCGGCGCGAAGACGGCGCCGAGCACGTGGTCGCCCTCTGCGACGTGGTCTTCCCCGAGCGATCGAACGGAAGCCGCCACGTGGCCGCCTACCGCCAGTGGCTCGGGCTCGAACCCTACCCGGCCGCGGCGTCCACCCCCGCCGGTCGGCCGCGACGCCACAAGGCGACGGCCGACGACCTCGACCTCTCCGGTCCCGTGGCGCTCGTGGTGCTGTCGGTGAAGGAGCGCGCCGCTCGCTGCCGGTTGCCGGGGAGCGACCGCGTCATCACGCTGCGGGCGAGTCGCCCGTGGGACGCGGTGCCCGGCACGATCGTCGTGGTCACGCCGCGCAAGCAGTGGCGCTATTCGGGGCATCCGTACCTGTCGGGGGAGATCGAGTGCACCCAGATCGACGCGCCGGGGCTCGGCCTCACCCCGCTCCGCCTCGAGAGCCGGGGCACCTGGGATCCGCAGGAGGAGTACTGGGGCGAGGAGGGCGAACCGATCGAGGCGTGGGCTCAGCCGATCATCGCCCGGGGCCCGCGCCCCGAGTTCGAGATGGAGCAGGTGTTGCCCGGCGCGGATCCCGACGATCCCTTCGCCGACCCCATCACCGAGGCCAACGACTGCCGGGACGCGGGCGACCAAGAGACGGCGCGGGCCATCCTGATGGCGCTGTGCGAGGCGGACCTTCGCTGCCTGGACGCCCACGCCCACCTCGGCAACCTGGCCTTCGACCACTGCCCCCAGGAGGCCATCTGCCACTACGAGGTCGGCGTGCGCATCGGCGAGCTGTCCCTGGGGGCCGGATTCGCGGGGGTGCTTCGCTGGGGGCACATCGACAACCGCCCGTTCCTGCGCTGCCTGCACGGCTACGGCTTGTGCCTGTGGCGGCTGGGCCGCTTCGGGGAGGCGGGGGCGGTCTTCGACCGGCTGCTCTGGCTCAACCCGTCGGACAACCAGGGGGTGCGCTTCGTCGTCGACCAGGTCCGGTCGGGGGTGGCGTGGGGGGAGTAAAGAGAACTCGCGGGTCTCTTTGGGGTCGACCAGGGGATGGAACTCCCCACCCAGGCCTCCAGGGTGAGCCCTGAACCGCGAGAGGACGCGAAGATGTTGTTGGGGGGCTCCGGCCGAGTCCCCGGGATCGACCATGATCCTTCCGGCGTAGGCGGGCCTGTCGGGAAGCTCGATCCGGCGCGGGGCGAGCACCCCCGGCGGCCACGGCCGGGCCCGGGGCATCACAGAGGCCGGTGCTCTCTTCGGATCTCGGCGATGCGTGGGTCGGAAACGCCGGCTTCGCCGGCGAACTCGGGCCAGCGAGCCACGGCGGCGGTGACCTCGTCGAGGAGGGCACCGGGCTGCTTGATGTTCATCTCGTCGGCTACCGCCACCAGGTCCTCCCGGGTGATCCCCTCGCGCTTGCCCCGGACGGTCATCTGGTGCTGGTGGGTCCAGACGCCGTTCGGGTTGTGGGCGTAGATGACGTCGTAGGCGGGCGAGAGCCGCCAGGTCCCGTCGGGGCCCATGAGGAAGCCGATGTTCTTGGGGTGGTCGTCGAGGTTTCGGGCCACGACGTTGAAGGCCAGGCGCCGGAACTGCTGCTCGGCGTCCGGGTACGGCAGGCGCAACCGGCGCATGACCTGGAAGGCCTGCTCGTAGGCGTAGGCCCCCGCCCGGTTGAAGTCGAAGTGGGCGAGGCCCACCAGGGACTGGGCGTGGAGCTTGCCCCCGTCTGCCGTCCGGTCGAAGCGCCGGGTGAGGAAGTGGGCCCGGCCGCCCTCCTCGTACAGGCGGCACTCGGCCATGACGATGCCGCAGGCCGTGGCCATCCGGTGGTAGGCGTACTCGACCCGCCCGTAGCCCCGGGGGGAGCCGAGCAGTTCATCCTCCACGCCGTCGAACTTCAGGATCCAGTAGCCGAACCCCTCGGGCGCGCGGGTCTGCCCGGAGCGCACCTCCCCCGTGGTGTCGTGGATGGCCAGGATCGCCTTGGCGCGGGCTCCGCCGGCGGAGGTGCCGACCCGGATGATGTCCTGGAGCGCTCGGGCGCCGTGGTCCAGGCGGGTGTGCAGCGAGCCCCGGTGGGCGAGCACGTCCCGGGCCAGCGCCACCAGGGCGGCCACCTCCACCGGGGTCGACTGGTTCAGCCCCTGGCGCACCGGCGGATGGAACTCGAGCGCCCCCATGCCGCGGGTGCCGGTGGTGCAGAGTCGCTCCACCGGCGTGAAGCTCTCGGGCGCACGCCCCTGCTGGGCGAGCCAGGCGTCGACCAGGGCGTGACCGTAGCGGTCGGGCAGGCAGTCGGCGAGCATGCCCGGTAGCCCGTGGAAGGTCTCCCGGGGCAGCGCCGGAAACGCGAAGACCCGCCGGCTGCGACGGGCCTGGTCCAGGGGCATGGTGAGGGGCGCCAGGTCGAGGCCCTGGCCGAGGAAGTCCGGATCGAACTCGAAGCTCCCCAACCCCCGGTCCCGGTCCCAGGCCACCGCGCCGACCCGGTGCCCCCACAGGCGCACCTCGGCCACCTGGGGCGAGGCTACCACGGCGGTTCGCCCCCACCCGACGCCGGCCCCGGCCCGGAGCGGTCGGGGGAAGCCCGCCGCCGCTTGGCCTTGCGTTCGAGCAGCTGCAGGGGGCTCGGCCCGGGCTCGGGCAGGAGGTTCTCCCACTCCTCGAGCGCCCCCAGGGCCCGGAGCAGCTGGACGAAGTTCAAAAGCGTGATGCTCTGCCCGCCCTCGAGCCGCACCACGGTCGCGCGCCCCACCCCCGCCGCCTGCGCCACCTGGTCCTGGGAGAGGTTGCGCGCCAAGCGCACGGCCTGGACGCGGGCACCAAGGGTTCGCAGCAACGCCTTGTCGCTCTTGGCGTACGGGTCGTCCATGGCTCGGGATTGATCCATACGGCGCCTCCTGGCCCCCCAACGAATCACTCGTGGCCCATGGTAGCGAGCCGCGGCGGTGGCGTCAAGTCTTCTGCGTCAACCTTGATTCACTGTGGCCCAACGAGAGGCCTTGTGGGTCGATCTTGATACACACTTGGCCGGCGAGGACAAAGCGACCTGCCCTGCACCCGCCTCGCCCCCCAGGTCCACGAGACGCCCGGGGTTTGGAGGACGAGGTACGCCGGCCATCAACGAGGCCGTCCTCGGGTTCTCGGAGAGAACCAGGAGGCGACGGGTGACCATCCTTGACCACGTCGATGGGAACAGGCGACCATCCTCGACCATGCGCATCGCCCACGCGGCCTTCCTGGAAGACGCCCTCCACCTGTGGACCGAGGGGCCGGACCCGGCGGCCGGGCCGCCGCCCAGGCCCCGCCGGAAGCGGAGTCCCGAAAAAGCGGCCCCGCCCCTGGGCCGCGACGGCGGCCTGGAGGGGGTGGCCGCGGCGCTCACCGCGGGCGGCATCGACCCGGCCACGGTCTACGCCGCGGTCCGACAGCTCACCGCCTGGCTCCCGACCATCGGGGAACACCCCCTGGCCTCGAACGCGGTGCTGGAGGCAGAGCCCCCGTCTGTCGGCGACCCGGGCCTGCGGCCCTGGACCCTCACCGCCCTGCCCCTGGCACCGGACCTCGCCGTCGACTTCCTCTGCGCCTGCGCCGGTAAGGAGGTGCTGGCGCCGGGGCTCCTGGTGGGGCCGGATCTGGCGTTCTGGTCCCTCGCCCTGCGCTTCGCCGGGTCGCTGGCGGCCCGGGAGCGCTTCCTCCCGGGCGTGGACCGGGAGGGCAAGGGGTGGTGCGCCCGCTGGCAGCCCGCGCCCCTAGCGGAGGACCGGGAGCGCCTGGCCGCCCTGGCGGCAGCCATGCCCCCGGCGGCCCGGGCCCTCGGGGCGGACCCGGTGGCACCCCCCGGGGGGGCGGCCGGAGCCCTCCTCGACCGCTTCGTCGCGACGGCGCTGGACCACCTGGTCCGGTCCTCCGTCCTCGCCCCCTGGCCCAGCCCCGCCCGCAAGCGCACCCCCTTTCCGAGCCTCCACGACCAGTGGCTGGCGGCCCTGGTGGCCCCGGACCCGACGCTGGCCGGCACGGACACCGAGCTGGCGTCCCTGGCGGGGGCCGTCGGCGACTGGCACCGCCCCCTGGAGGCGATCTCCGCTTCGCCCCTGCGCCTGTGTTTCCGGCTGGAGGAGCCGCCGGAGGAAGGCCCCGGGGCGCCGTGGCAGGTGCGCTACCTCCTCCAGCCCCTCGACGACCCGAGCCTGCTCCTGCCCGCCGCCGAGGTCTGGGGCGCCAAGGGGAAGCAGAAGGCCCTGTTGGCCCGGGGCGGGGCCGACCCGCGCCAGTACCTGCTGGGGGCGCTGGGCCAGGCGGCGGGCCTGTCTCCGGCGATCGAGGCGAGCCTGCGGGCACCGTCGCCGGACGGGTACGAGCTCGACGGCGCGGGGGCGCGCGACTTCCTGGTCGACACCGCCGGCGCGTTGGAACAGGCCGGGTTCGGCGTCCTCTTGCCGGCCTGGTGGACCGGCCGGGGCAGCCGGGTGCGCCTGGGTGTGCGCGCCCAGGTGAAGAGCCCCAAGCTGGCCGGGGGCGGCGGGCTCACCCTGGACGCCCTGGTGGAGTTTCGCTGGCAGGTGGCCCTGGGGGGCGAGGCGATGACCCTGGCCGAGCTCCAGGAGCTCGCCGCCCTCAAGAGCCCCCTGGTGCGGGTGCGGGGGCAGTGGGTAGAGGTGGACGCGGCCGAGCTCCAGGCCGCCCTAGCCCTGTGGAAGAAGAAGGGGACGGAGCGGATGACGGTGCGCGAGGTGCTGCGCCTGTCCCTCGGCCAGGGCGAGGGGCCGGGGGCGCTCCCGGTGGAGGGGGTGGAGGCCGGGGGCTGGGTCGGCGACCTTTTGACCCGGCTGGGCGGAGACGCGGCCTACGGGGAGCTCGAGCCCCCCACCGCGCTTAGGGCCGAGCTGCGACCCTACCAGCGCCGGGGCTACTCGTGGCTCGGGTTCCTGCGCCAGTGGGGGCTCGGGGCGTGCCTCGCCGACGACATGGGGCTCGGCAAGACCATCCAGGCCCTGGCCCTGGTGCTCCGCGACTGGACGGAGGCGGCGCCGGAAGCGCGCCGCCCGGTGCTCCTGGTCTGCCCCACCTCGGTGGTGGGCAACTGGCAGAAGGAGGCCGAACGGTTCGCCCCGGACCTGCCGGTGCTCGTCCACCACGGGGTGTCCCGGACCCGGGGCGAGGCCTTTTGCGCCGAGGCCGGCCGCCACGCCCTGGTGCTCTCGAGCTACGCCCTCTTGCACCGGGACGCCGCCGTGCTGGCGGAGGTGCCCTGGGCGGGCGTGATCCTCGACGAGGCCCAAAACATCAAGAACCCCGAGACCCAGCAGGCCCGGGCCGCCCGAGGCCTCCCCGCCGGCTACCGGCTCGCCCTCACCGGCACCCCGGTGGAGAACAACGTGGGGGATCTCTGGTCCCTCATGGAGTTTCTTAACCCCGGACTCCTCGGCACCCGGGCCGAGTTCCGGCGCCGCTTCTTCCTGCCCATCCAGGCCGGCCGCGACCCCGAGGCCGCCGCGCGCCTCAAGCGCCTCACCGGGCCCTTCGTGCTGCGGCGCCTGAAGACCGACCGGTCGATCATCGCCGACCTGCCCGAGAAGCTCGAGATGAAGGTGTTTTGCACCCTCACCCGGGAGCAGGCGTCGCTGTACGCCGCCGTGGTGGACGAGGCCGGCCGGGCCCTGGAAGAAGCCGAGGGCATCCAGCGCAAGGGCCTCGTGCTGGCCACCCTGACGAAGCTCAAGCAGGTGTGCAACCACCCGGCCCAGTTCCTGGGCGACAACTCGGCGATCCCCGGCCGCTCGGGCAAGCTCGCGCGCCTCACCGAGATGCTCGAGGAGATCGCGGCGGTGGGGGAGAAGGCCCTGGTCTTCACCCAGTTCGCCGAGATGGGCGAGCTCGTGCGGCGCCACCTCCAGGAGTCCTTCGGCCGGGAGGTGCCCTTCCTCCACGGGGGCGTGGCCAAGACGGCGCGGGACCGGATGGTGGAGCGGTTTCAAGAGGACGGGGGCGACCGCCACGGCCCCCGGGTCTTTCTCCTCTCCCTCAAGGCCGGGGGCACGGGCCTCAACCTCACCGCCGCCAACCACGTGTTCCACTTCGACCGCTGGTGGAACCCGGCGGTCGAGAACCAAGCCACCGACCGGGCCTTCCGCATCGGGCAGACCCGCCACGTGCAGGTCCACAAGTTCCTGTGCGCAGGCACCCTGGAGGAGAAGATCGACGGGATGATCGAAGCCAAGCGCGCGGTCGCCGAGGAGGTGGTGGGCACCGGGGAGGGCTGGCTCACCGAGCTCTCCACCCGGGAGCTCCAGGAACTCTTCCGGCTGGGCCGCGATGCGGTGGGGGAGTAGGAGGGCCGTCCCATGGCGAGAGACCGCTTCTACGACTACGGCTACTTCCCCCCGTCCCGGCCCCGGGCGGCCGCGGGGGGCATCAAGGCGGAATCCCAGCGCGGCGGCTTCGGCAGGAGCTGGTGGGCCAAGCGCTGGATCGCGGTCCTCGAGGGCTTCCGGATCGGCGCCCGCCTCGGGCGCGGCCGCTCCTACGCCCGCAGCGGCCAGGTGCTCGACGTGACCGTGGAGAAGGGCCGGGTGACCGCCCAGGTCCAGGGCTCCCGCGCCAAGCCCTACGGGGTGACCATCCAGGTCAAGCCCCTCACCCGGCCCCAGTGGGAGAAGGTCGGGGCGGTGCTCGCCCGCCAGGCCCTGTTCGCGGCCAAACTCCTCGCCGGGGAGATGCCCCCGGACATCGAGACCGCCTTCGCCGAGGCCCGCGTTTCCCTCTTCCCCGAGCGGGTCGGCGACCTCTCCACCGACTGCTCCTGCCCCGACTGGTCCAACCCCTGCAAGCACGTCGCCGCCGTGTACTACCTGCTGGGGGAGGAGTTCGACCGGGACCCCTTCCTGATCTTCCGGCTCCGGGGCCTCGAACGCGGGGAGTTGGGCGTGCTCCTGGGCGGCCCGGGCACCGGGGAGCCCGCCGCCGACCCGGCCGGGGAAAGCGGACCCGGCGCGGCCGCCCCCGCGCCGCTCCCCGCCGATCCCGAGGCGTTCTGGGGCGGGCAGCCGGCGGACGAGGAGCGGCTCGGCCCGCCTTCCCCGCCGACCGTCTCGGCCGCGCTCCTGCGGCGGCTCGGGCCGTTCCCCTTCTGGCGCGGCGAGGCGCGCCCCGCCCACGCCCTGGAGCACGTCTACCGCGCCGCCGCGCTCCGGGGCCTGGAGATCCTGGCGGGGGGCTGCGCCCCGGAAGAAGTCACTGCCCCTTCCGACCCGAAGCTGGTGCGGGCGAGGCCGGCCCGAAAGACGGGGTCGCGGTAGAGTCTGCTCCCCAACCAAGACGCCTACGGTTCCCACTCACCCTTGACGGTCGCGCGACATACGCCAAACGTACGGATCTTCCGTCCACCCCGCGCCAGCGGGTCCGAGAGGGGGGAGCCCCGTGGCCGTTGCCGCCGTCGCCGAACGCTCCGTCTACCACCCGCGCGACCCCGCGGCGTCTCCCCTGTGGCGCTGTCTTCACGCCCACTATGGCACCTTCCGCGGCAACTACCCCGCGACCGTCCAGTAGGCACACGGCTTCTTCCGGCCGGTGGTGGACGAAGTAGTGGAGGACTACCTGGAGTGTGGCGACCTCCGAAACGGCTTCGCCCGCATCCGCTGCACCACCCCGGGGTGCGGCACACGGTCATCGCACAAACACCCCGCCGACTTCCGCAACCTCAAGAGAGCGTCCGAATACCCCCCATTGCGAGCTGGAGCGCGTGCGACCTCGCTGGCCGGCGCACGCAGACATGGCGCCCAGGGTCTTTCAGGACCTGTTGATAGGTGCTATACTTAGCCCTCTAGACCACTCTCCTGAAGGAGTGCAGATGAACACGCGATTCTCCGAGGATGTAATCCCCCTGAGCGACCTCAAGGTGAACCCTGGCCGCGTGGTGAAGCACGCAGCCGACAGTCACCGCCCGATTCTCCTCACAAGCAGAGGGCGCGGCGTCGCCGTCGTTCAATCGCTGGTCGACTACGAGGAAGCCGCGGAGGAGAGGGCCTTCATGCGCGCGGTTGTGGAGGGGATTGCCGACCTCGAAGAAGGCAGGGAACTCACGCTTGCTGAAGCGAAGAAACGTCTTGGGGTCTCGTAGACCGTGAGCAGAATTCGGATCACCTTCGCCGAGTCCGCGGTCCAGAACTTGGAGGAACTTCAGGACTGGTACGCAGAACAGGACGTCCCAGAAGTCGGGCAGCGGTTCGTGACGGAGGTCCTCGAGAAGGTCGCCGGGCTCTCAGACTTCCCCGAGCGGGGCCGCGTTGTTCCAGAGTTCGCCCAGCCGGCGATCCGTGAACTCATCCATCCTCCGTTCCGGGTGGTCTACCGGCGCGAGTCATCTCGGATTCGAGTCATCCGCGTCTGGAGGAGCGAACGCCTGCTCAAACTGCCTGGTGACAGAATGTAGCTCGACTCTCTGGGTGCCACGCTCATGGCGCCGCCCTGGGCAGGTTCGGCGCCGGTTTGGACCTCGGCTCAGAGGTCGACCCCATTCGCAATGAACGCTGCACCATGGGGAACCGCTCCGGGTCTCAACCTTTGCGAAATGATGTACGAAATACTGCGCCTCCCCTCATGGCTGAGGGCACACGGAGTGGCCCCGTCTTCTTCAGGGCGAGGCCCCGGGCAAGCTTCGAGGAGCGCGTTCCAGGGCATTGCCGACACACGAAGAGGGTGCGGCACCGGGCTGCAGTCGATCGGCGGCGCGAGCGGATGCGCTCGGGGGGGGCATGCCAGCCCCGGCCGGTGTGGGGCCGCCTGCACCGCGGCATCTCGCACCCCTCTGCCGCCCTTCCGTTGGCTGGGCCCCCGCGGCGGTCTTCGGTCGCCTGCATGACCAGAACCAGACACGATCCGCAGCGAGCGTGAAGGCGTGCCCGGCGGCGCTCTCCAGTTGTCCGGACCGGACGAGGTGAACGGCGAGTGTGCCGGTCGGATCGGCAACGAGGTGGTCGACGCTATGGCCCGGTGGCCCGAGCTCGGGCGCCATTGCGCCGATCCCGTTGGGCTCCGTTGGGGCGATCCGTGACACCCGGGGGCCGGGCTGCCGGCGGACGGGGAGCCGCGCCTGGCCGGCCAACTCCCCGCGGACGAGCGCGTGTAGGCGCACCCCGCGGGGCGACCACTTCCGGCGACCCGCTCGAACACCGACCAGACGGCCGTCTTCCTCATTCCGGCGGGCCGGTCGGCCTGGGGTCGTCCTTCCTCTGTCTCTGCTTCCATTCCCTTTGAAGCAGCGTGAGGAGCTCGCTGGCCGTCCCCTCTCCCCCGCCGGTGAGCGCCCGGAAGTCGGGCGCGCCGACCCGCCCGCAGGCCTCCTGCTCCGACAGCCCCAGCCTGGCGGCGAGGTCCGTGAGGAAGCGAAGCTGTTTGCCGCTCGGTTGTTGGTCTTCCGCCCGTTGGGCCCGCAGCTCCCCGATGAGCTGCGACGCCTGCTCGGCCGCGGCAACTCGTTCCAGGGCCTCGAGGCCCACGAGCCCGGCGGCTTCGTCGCGCCCGAGCCCGGTCTGCGCGAGGAGGCGTTCGATCTCGCCCCACTGCCGCGGCGAAGGCGCCGGCCGCACGCCCGCGCCCCGCAGCCGCTCGATCAGCTCGGCGGTCTCCTTCCAGGTCGACGAGAAGGGATCGACCTCCCCGACGAGCTCGGGCGGGGCGTTCTTGAGCAGGGTTTCCAGGTGTTCCCGCTGCGCGGGCGTCTGCGCTCCGGAGCGCCTTCGTTCCTGGGCGTCCTCGTGGGCCTTCCGGACCGCGTCTCGCAGGGCGAGCCACGCCCGGGGGCCCGGCTCGATCCCCTGGGCGATCTCGTCGAGGCGCTCCTCCATGCGCGCCGTGTACTGCGCGTCGAACAGGGGCTCGCCGGCGGGGAGCGCGTACAGGGGCGCGACCTCCAGCCACACGCTCCTCCCGTTCTCGGTCGGTGCGAGGGCCCCGTCGACCTCCTGCACGTACTTCCGGTCGAGGAGGGTCTCGACCGTCGACGCGTAGGTCGAGGGCCGGCCGATCCCCGAGCTCTTCATCTCCTTGACCAGGGTGTGGGCGCGGTACCGGGGCGGCGGCTGGGTCTCCCCGCTCTTGAGGAACGGGTTCGGCCCACCCTCGCCGGGCAGGAGGTCCAGGCGCGACCCGGGCTGGATGTCGCGGGGGTCGGCCCGCAGGGGCTCGCGGTCGATCCCGGCAAACGCCAGCCGCCACCCGGGGGCGACGTACCACGACACCGACCCCGTGAGCGGGCGGTCGAGCTTCTCGACGCACGCCGTGACCCGGAGGCTGGCCAGGCGCGCGGGGGTCATCTGCGAGGCCAGCATCCGGGCGCGGACCAGTCGGTACAGGCGCAGCGCGTCCTCGTCGCCGCCCTGGGGCGACTCGACCGCAGGGCGGGTCGGGCGGATCGCCTCGTGGGCGTCCTGCACCTTGCCGGTGGACTTGGGGGCGACGCTCCCGGTGCCCACCTGCTCGGCACCCCAGAGGGCGGTGATCACCTCCCGGGCCTCGACGACGGCCTTCTCCGAGACCCGGGTGGAGTCGGTGCGCAGGTAGGTGATGTGCCCCCCCTCGTAGAGCTTGCCCGCCAGCGCCATGGTCTTCTTCGGCGACCAGCCCCAGCGGCTGCCCGCCGCCTGGAGGAGCGCGTCGGTGGTGAAGGGCGGTTGGGGCGGACTCGCCGCTTCGCTGGCCTCGACGGACGTCACGGTGAGGGCCCCCGCCGCGGCGATCGCCTCCCGCGACCGCTCGGCCAGGGGCCCGTCGGAGGTGCGCGTCGCGGAGTACTTCCCGTTCTCGTCGACCCAGCGACCGGGGTCGTCCCGCTCGTGGAACCGCACCTGGAGGTCGAGGTCGGCGACGTGGGCGGTGACCTCGAAGTAGGGCACCGGGACGTGGGCTTCGCGTTCCAGTTCCCTCTCGACGACGAAGCCGAGCGCCGGGGTCTGCACCCGACCCATCGAGGCCCTGCTCCCCGTCACGAAGCCCCTGGCCAGCCTGGAGGTGCGAAACCCGACCAACCGGTCGAGGAACCGGCGCACCAGGGCGCTCTCCACGAGGGGCAGGTCGAGCTCCCGGGGACGGGCCAGGGCCTCGGCGACGGCGTCTGCGGTGATCTCCTGGAAGGTGACCCGGGTGGTGGACCCCTTCCCCGCCAGGAGCTCGGAGAGCCGCCAGGCGATGAGCTCCCCTTCCCGGTCCGGGGCGGTGGCGAGGTAGAAGACCGCCTCCCCGCCCCCGGCTGCGTCGCGGATGGCCTGGACCGCCTTCTCGCCGTTGTCGGTCCAGGCCCACGGCGGCGAGGGCAGCTGGTCCTGGGTGGACGCCCAGTAGGCCTTCTTGCCCTCTTTCGGGTCGTCCCCGCGGGTCGGCAGCTCCTCCACGTGCCCGCCGGTGGCGAGGACCACCCACCCCTTCCCCAGGTACTTCTGGATGGTCTTCGACTTCGCCTTGGACTCGACGATCAGGATGTTCAAGTCAGTTCCTCCCTGTGCATAAGGAGGGGCAGACCGAACGAGGCTTGGCCTTGCTCAGACGGTTTGCGCGTGCGGGGGCCGGACGCCTGTTTCAGCCTTCGAGGCCCCCCGCCCCCGAACCGCCCGCGGGAGCCAGGACTTCGAGCTTCCAGGCGAACTCGGCGAGGCGGGGGAGCTGCCCGAGGATAGTGGAGCCCCCGAAGGCGCAGACCACGAGCTTGGCCGGCGGCCGGAAGGCCCGGCACCGGGCGTAGAGGGCGTCGCGGATCGCCTCGGGGAGGTCGTAGAGGCACGGGCCCGGAACTCGCCGCGCGTCGCCCAGGGCCCCGAGGAGCTCGGGGTCCTGGAGCACGAGGGCGCCGGCCATCACGAGGCCGTCCTCGAGCACCCGCTCCACGGTGGGGATCCAGACGGCCCTGCGGCCCGGGTCGCCGCCGAGCTCGGTAAGGACCCAGGCGGGCCGGCTGTTCTCGGACAGGAACAGCTGGTGGGTCGGGGTGATGCCGCCGTCGAAGGGGTGGGCCCGGCCCACGAGGATCTGCGCGGTGTAGGTGCCCATGGTCGGTCTCCTGACTCCCGCCCGGGGCGTTGGGTGGGTCGGAGTAGTGCCGGACCTGCGGGCAGCGGTCCAGACCCGAGGCTTCCGCGCTGATCGAGTGATCGCTTGAGCAGCATGCACGGCTGCACCGAGCAGAGGACGTCGCTCCATGGGATCCCCCGTGAGCCGGTCACGCCGAGGCCTCCCCTCCCTTCCACGGCTCACCGGGCAGCCGGGCCAGGAGTTCGTCGCGCGGTTAGCGGGCCGCCTCCTCGATGTCCCACGACGCGCGGGGAGCGAGCAGCGGCTCGATGTCCCGCGTGAACATCCGGTCGGCAAGCTTGGCGGCCAGGTTGGCCTCGAACTCGGCCCGGCTCACCCGGTGGCCGCCCTCCTCCAGGTAGCGCAGGAAGCAGGAAACGACCAGGCCCGGGTCGATCACCGCGGGCCGACGGGCCTCCCAGAGGTCGAAGAGGTCCCGGCTCTTCTTCCGCTGGTAGAGCGCCCGGAGCTTCGTGCCGAGAAGCTCGTCCAGGTGGTAGGTCTGGATGGGGGCCATGCCCGAAAACCAACGCGAGCAGACCTCGAACCGACGCTGGGCGAGGGCGAACACGCTGAAGTGCTCGCGCGACTTGATCTCGATCTTGAGCCGCATCGGCAGCGGGGTCGGCCCCTCGGAGTGCATCCGGTAGAGGAGCACGACGCGCCCTTCCTTCCGAGTGCGCCGCGGCGTTCCGAGCCAGGGATCGAGCCTCGCCCGCACGGCGTCGAGCAGGGGGCCGATCGGACCGGCGGCGACCTGCACGAGGTCGATGTCCTCGGAGTAGCGGGCCGGCGGCATCAGGTGCAGCTTGTAGAGGGCGGTTCCCCCCCGGAAGGCGAGCGCCTCCCGGGCCTCGGGAAGGTCGAAGATCTCCACCAGCGCGCGGCTGAGAATGAGGTCCTGTTCGACCTGTGCGTCCTGGACCCAGGGCGCGGTCCCTCGCCACTCGGTGATGAAGTCGAAGGGGATCACAGGTCGGGCTCCACCGAGACGTTCACCAGGAGGCGCCACCGGGGGTCGTGCGCCCCTTCGCCGGCGGCCGCGCTCGGCACCAGCGCCGTCGTCTCGTTCACCACGCCGGCGACGTACCGGGCGAGGGGTTCGGCCTTGTCGCCGGCGCCCACCCGATCGAGGAGATGGCCGAGCCGCTGCGCCCACGGCACGGGGGACAGGGGCGCGAGAGAGGCGAGGGCCGCCCCGTCCAGCTTCTCGGCGAGTTCCCCGAGCACGGTGGCGACGTTGTCGATACCGCCGCCGTGGTGCGGGTAGCCCACCAGGTCGAAGGCCGTCGCCTCGGGCGTCGAGACTGGGAGCCGTCCCCGCGGGGTGTTGACGAGCGTCGTCGGCACGGCGGCGAGGTTTCGTCGAGCGACGAAGGCGACCCGAACCTCTCCGCAGGCGATCGGGGGCCGGTTCCTCGCCACCATGACCTGGAACACCTGAGGCTGCTGGTGGGCGGCCCCGTGATAGCGGCCGGCCGTGAGGAGCGCGGCGTAGCAAGAGAGGCCGAGGCGGTCCATGAGGTGCGGCACGAACTGGTCGGCAGGCAGGCAACCGAGCCGCCGGTACTCGGGCGGGACGATCACGTGGAAGCCGCGGTGGGGCGTCGCGACGAGGCCCTTGTGTTGGAGCCGCCGCAGGGCGGCCCGCGCCGCAGCGACCGACGACCCGAGGCCCGCGGCCATCTCGTCGGTCGTGAAGTGGTACCGTCCCCGGGACGCCAGGTTGTCGATCAGGTCCGCCGCCGACATGGCTTGACCTCCGGCAGGAATCACAAGAGAAAAGTAGCGTTGGCCGTGTCTTTTGTCGAGCGATTCCTGAAGCGATGCCCGGTCGCGAGGGCCGCGGTTCGCCCCGTGGCCGGGCCTACGGGGCGCGGCGCTTCCCCCGGGTGGCGAGCCCCAGCTGGGCGCGGGCCGCGGCCCAGGCCGCCAGGGGATGGCCGTCCACGGCCAGCCGCCCCTTCGCTTCCTGGGCCGCGAGCCAGTCGCGGCTCTTCTGGACCAGCGGCGCCCAGGTGGCCCGCTCCGCCGGGAATCGGGCCTCGAGGGCGGCCAGGGCGAGGGCGGTCGAAATCAGGGCGTACGCGGCCCGGGGGTCGGGGTGGCCGAGGCTGGCGGCCGCCCGGCGGAGCCCGTTGGCCGAGGCGCCGAGGCGCCGGGCCAGGGCGTCGTCGAGCTCGAAGCCGCCCGAGGGCTGCTGGGCCCCCAGGAGGTCGTAGAGGAGCTCGTCGGGGTCGGGGCGCCGGGGGGGCGCCGCGGGCTGGGGCCTCGCGAAGGCGGCCCAACCGGGCACCCCGCGTTCCTTTCGACGGAAGAACCGGGGCGCGATCGCCGCCTCTTCCCTCACCTCCAGGGGGGTGGAGAAGCTCGCCACCCCGCTGCACGAATTCGCGACGTCCTCGTCCCGGCCGTGCCACCCCCGGGTGACCGGCACCGGCACCTTGCGGAGCACCGCCTGGCCGGTGGTGCGGTCGGCCTCCTCGCGCTCCTCCACCACCACGAAGCTCGTCTCGCGGCACACCACCCCGTAGCGCTTGGAGAGCTCCACCAGGGCCGCCCGGGCCCCCCGGGCCTTGCGCCCCTCCTGCCGGGAGCCGCCGGCGCCGCCGCCCTCCTCCCGGTCGCGGATCGCCGCCCGGGCCCACAGCTCCCGGATCGGGGAGGCCTCGGCGGCGGCCACCGCCACCTCCCAGGTGCGCGCCTCGCCCCCGACCCGGCCGGCGACGGTGACGCTCGCCGGTGGGGCCGAGCCGGCCCAGCGGCCGTAGAGGGTCACGGTCTCGCCGGGGAAGGCCACGAGGTCGGCCGGCGCCTGGTCGAGCCCGGCGACGCCCTGGAGCCGGAGCCCCGACACCCCGGGCGACATCACCTTGCCGAAGAGGGCGAGCACCCGGGGCTCGATCCGCTCGCCGGGAGCGATCAGCGCGGCGGCACCCCCGGAGGCGCGGGCGAGCCCCCGCACCAGGTGGTCGTTGGGGCCGTGGCCGATGCCCACGGCGAACACCCGCACCCGGCCGGCCGCGGCCCGCACCAGGTCGAACACCTGGGCCTCGTTGCCCACCTGGCCGTCGGTGAGGAGCACGACGCTCCGGGGGCCGGGCCCGGCCAGGGACTGGCTGCACAGCTCCTGGAGCGGCGCCAGGAGCTCGGTGCCCCCCAGGTCGGCGTCCGCCTTCGCCAGGTACGCCAGGGCCTGGCCCACGGCCTCGGGCGTCGCCGACCGGGCCGCGGGCCACAGCCGCTCGAAGCCGCTCCCGAACCGGTACACGTTGAAGGGGGCCCCGGCCGGGAGGCCCCGGAGGAAGATCCCCAGGGCCCGGCGGGCCTGGTCGATGGAGCTCCCCTGCATGGAGCCCGAGCAGTCGAGGAGGAACGCCACCTCCCCCGGGGGCCCGTCCCCGGGCTCGGCCGGGAGCGCCAGGTCGACCTGGAGGAAGCTCTCACCGTGCCCGTCCTGGCCGCCCGCCGCGGCCCAGGCGCGGCTGGGGGCCGCCGCGGCGTGGCGGACGGTGAGGACGAAGTCCCGGTCCATGCGGGTGGACGGGCTCGCGAGCTCGACCACCACCGGGTCGGCGCCGAGGCGGCAGGTGACCGGGTGGCTCGGCGACTCCACCGCGGCGAGCCCCTCGCGGCCGTGGACGCGCACCGCCAAGGTGAGCCCGTAGGGCACCCGGTCGGCGTAGGTCGGGTGGAGCCGGTCGGCGGCCGGCACGCCGTCCTCGTCCGGGGCGTCGGCGGGCAGGTACCGGGGCGAGATGGTGGTGGGGAGCGTGAAGCGCACCTCGGGCCCCGCGGCCTCCAGGGTCTCGACGTAGGTGAGGGTGAGGGCGGCCCGGGCGCCGGGGTTGAGGTTCCCCACCGACAGGGTGAAGACGTTGGGGCGCTCCTCGTCCAAGAGGTACGCGCCGTGCCCCTGCTCCAGGGCCCGGTCGTAGCGGTCGAAGGCCCGGTCGCGCTCGTCCACCTCGCCCGAGAACACCCGCTCGCCCACCCGGGCCCGAAAGCCGGTGAGGGCCGCGCCCTCGGGCAGGGGGAACCGGTACACGGCCTCCACCGGCCCGGCCTCGCGGTTCTCGAAGGTCTGGGTCACCTCGACCCGACCCCCCCGGCCCACCAGGTCGGCCTGGACCGAAACCCCCACCAGGGGCACCGCCGCCTCCTGCCCCGCCCACTCCCCGTCGCGCCGGACCACCGAGAGCCCCGCCGTCCCCGCCGTCATCTCGAACCTCCTCTGGTGGCGAGGGCGCGCGCCAGGCGCATCAGCTCGCCCACGGCGCCGCCCATGGTTAGTTCGACATCGTGCCGGACGTGGAGCTCCAGGCCCGGGATCACCTCGAGCCGGGCCCAGGCCTCCCGGATCGCCGGCGCCGGCTCTCCGGGTTCGGGGGCCGGCGCGGCCCCGGCCAGCACCTCCCGGATGGTGGCGAGCCGCAAGCCCTGATCCTGCAGGGCTCGGATGCGCCCCAGCCGCTCCACGTGACTGTCATAATAAAACCCGCCCCGGCCCCGCCCCGCCGGGGGCTCCAGGAGCCCCTCCTGCACGTAGTAGCGGATGTTCCGCCGGCTGACGCCGGTGCGGGCCCCGAGCTCGTCGATGGTGTAGCGCGTCCCGTCCATGGCGACAATACATAACACGCAACTGTCGTAATGCAAGCAAGAAAGACAGTGGAGCCGGGGGGCCCGGCCGCGGTACAGTGGGGCTGCCGGCGGCGGCGCCCACCCCGCTCTGGCGGAGGAGAGCGATGCCCAAGCCCTGGCCCCTGGTCGAGTCCACCCTGGAGGGAGACTTCCGGATCTTCCGCCTGCGCCGCGACCGGGCGGTGAGCCCCCGCACCGGCGCCGCCCACGACTTCTACGTCCTGGAGACCCGGGACTGGGTGAACGTGATCCCGGTCACCGACGCCGGCGAGGTGGTGCTGGTGCGCCAGTACCGCCACGGGGTCCGCACCGCCACCCTCGAGATCCCGGGGGGGCTCGTGGACGACGGCGAGGACCCGGCGGCGGGGGCGGCCCGGGAGCTTCTGGAGGAGACCGGGTACGCGGCCCGGGAGCTGGTGCACCTCGGCACCGTCGACGCCCAGCCGGCGCTCCAGGACAACCGGTGCCACACCTACCTGGCCCTGGGGGCAAAGGCCGTGACCGCGCCCCAGCCCGACGCCGGGGAAGACCTGGCGGTGGTGCGCTTCCCCGTGGCCGAGGTGCCCGAGCGGGTGCGCCGCGGCGAGATCACCCACGGCCTGGTCCTGGCCGCCTTCTACTGGTACGAGCTGTGGAACCGCCCGGCCGCCGAGCCCGAGCATCCGTGAGCCCGGCGCTCCCGCCCGGCTCCGTCCTGCTCCTCAACAAGCCCTTCCGGGTGCTCTCCCAGTTTTCGCCCCACGAGGGCAAGGCGACCCTGGCGTCCTGCGTCTCCCTCCCCGGGGTGTACCCGGTGGGGCGCCTCGACTACGACTCCGAGGGCCTCCTGGTCCTGGCCCCCCCGGGGCCCGCCCACGGCGCCATCGCCCACCCCGGCCGCCGGGTCCCCAAGACCTACCTGGCCCAGGTGGAGGGCGAGCCGGGCCCGGAGGCCCTGGCCCGGCTCGCCGCCGGGGTGACCCTGGCCGACGGCCCCACGGCCCCCGCCCGGGTGGAGCTCGCCGCCGCGCCCCCGTGGCTGTGGGAACGGGACCCGCCGATCCGCTACCGCGCGGCCATCCCCACCCGCTGGCTCGCGCTGACCCTCACCGAGGGGCGCAACCGCCAGGTGCGGCGCATGACCGCGGCGGTGGGCCACCCCACCCTGCGCCTGGTGCGCCTGGCCGTGGGGCCGTGGACCGTGGAGGGCCTGGCCCCCGGCGCCTGGCGCGTCGCCCCCCTCCCCCGGGAGCTCACCCCCCGCCCCCCCCGACCGAGGAGACCCCCGTGAGAACAGCGCCCCTGGGCCGCACCGGCCTCGCCGTCACCCCCCTCGCCTTCGGCACCCTCCCCCTGGGCCCCCTCCAGGCGAACCTCTCCCCGACCGAGGGAGGCCGCTTGATCCGCCACGCCCTGGAGCGGGGCGTGACCCTGGTGGACGCGGCCGAGCTGTACGGCACCTACCCCCACCTGCGAGAAGCCCTGGCGGGCTGGCGGGAGCCGGTGGTCCTGGCCACCAAGACCCACGCCCCCACCGCGGCGCTCGCCCGGGCCCACGTGGAGCACGCCCTCGGGGCCCTGGGCCGGGAGCGCCTCGACCTCGTCCACGTCCACGGCGCGCGCCTGGCCGACCCCTTTGCCGACCGGGCCGAGGTGTTCGCCGAGCTCGCGCGGCTCAAGGCCGAGGGGAAGGTGGGCCACGTGGGGCTCTCCACCCACTACGCCGGGGTGGTGCGCCGGGCGGCGAGCCGACCCGAGGTGGAGGTGATCCACCCCTTGATCAACCGCCGGGGCCTGGGGATCCTGGACGGCACTGCCGAGGAGATGGCCGCGGCCATCGCCGAGGCGGCCCGGGCGGGCAAGGGGGTGTACGCCATGAAGGCCCTGGCGGGGGGCAACTTGATCGCCGAGGCCCGGGCGAGCCTGGCCTGGGTATTGGGCCTCCCCGGGGTCGCCTCGGTGGCGGTGGGGATGCTCAGCGAGGCGGAGATCGACGCCAACGTCCGCCTGGCCGGGGACGGCGCCGCCGACCCCGATGCGTGGCGGGCCCTGGAGAGCCGCCGTCGCCGACTGGCGATCATGGACCGCTTCTGCAAGGGGTGCGGGGCGTGCGCCGACACCTGCTCCGACGGCGCCGTGGCGGTGGTGGGCGGGGTGGCCCGGGTGGACGAGGGCGCGTGCATCCTGTGCGGCTACTGCGCCGCGGCGTGCCCCGAGTTCATCATCCGGGTGGTGTGAGCCGGGGCTTTGGCTACTCCCGCCCCCCGGGGAGCAACTTGAGTACGCTCCCCACGGCAAAGAGGAGAGTGAAGGCGACCACGAAGACAAGCCAGCCCGAAAAGGTGTGGAAGAACCCGTCGGCGGCCTCGGCGCTCACGTAGTGGGTGAGGATGCCGGTGCCGGTCACCCGAAAGGCGTTGGCGGCGATGGCGATGGGCACCGTGGAGGCGACGATGGCCACCCGCTTCCAGGTGATCGACTCCGTGAAGTAGGCGTAGACCACGCCAAGGGCTAGGAGGCTCAAGAGGCTGCGGATGCCGCTGCACGCGTCGGCGACCTCCAGGGTCTGGCTGGCGAGGTGGATGATGTTGCCCTCCCGAAAGACCGGCACCCCGAGGAGGAACAGGCTCTCGGTGGCCAGGCGGGCCGCGAAGAGCTTGAGGGGAAAGGCGATGGAGTCGTAGATGAGGTACGGGAGGGGGACCATGAAGAAGAGGAACCCCAGGGGGAACCAGGTGGCGCGCAGCATCCCCCACCCCCACAGCCACAGGGCGGCGCCAACCAGAAAGACCACCAGGCTGGAGCGCTGGAGGAACTGCTCGGCCCCGGCGCGCCCCACGGCGAAGACCAGGAGGCTGGCGACACACACCAAAAGCCCGAGGCGCGAGCTGCGGCCGTCCTCGGCCGCAGCCGCCATCTCGGCCCGGCGCTCCCACAGGAGGTAGGCGCTAATCAGCGGGATCAAGAAGCCGTGGGAGTAGTTCTCGTCCTGGGCCCAGTCCGCCACCATGGTCGGCACGACCCCCCAGTACAACGCGACCAGCGCCCCGACCAGGGCCCCGAGCCCGAGGAGCCCCTTGCACCTGCCCACCGCCACCATACCCTCTCTCCTCCGGGGGGCCCTCCCGACCCGTCCCCTCCCTGGCAACCCCGGCCATCATACGCGATCCGGTCAGCGGAACAAGGGTTCGGCCGCCCTGCGCGGGCAAGGGCGGCGGCCGGGCCGCTTCCCCCTACCGGGGGGCCGCCAGGAGCCGGTCCACCTTGGACCTAAGCGCCGTCCAGGCGAGGCCCAGGGGGGTGATCGTCCCCCGGGCCCGGCCGAGCCGCAGGGCCGCCTCCACCGCGTTGCGGGGCACCGAGGGCTGCTCGGCGGCGGGCTTGCGGACGAGCCCCAGGGCGTCGCCGGGGCAGGTGGAGACGCACACCCCACAGCCGATGCACCGGGCCCGGTCCACCGCGGCCCGCTCGCCGTCGCAGGTGAGCGCCCCCATAGGGCAGCGCTCGACGCAGGCGCCGCACCCGACGCAGGCGTCGGCCGCGAGCTCCACCCGGTAGGGCGAGGAGGCCAGGTCGGCGGGGCGGGGGTGGCGGGCGAGGTTCTTGAGCACCTGGCAGCAGCACCCGCAGCAGCAGCAGATGTTCAGGGGCCGCTGGGCGTTGCCGGGCTGGAGCACCAGGCCCGCCTGCTCGGCCCGCCGAAGGATCGCCAGGGCCTCGTCGAGCTCGATCATCCGCCCCAGGCCGTTGCGCTCGTAGTACTCGGCGCCGAGGCCAAAGACCAGGCACGCCTCCTCGGGCCGATCGCACCCGGCGCCCGCCATCTTGTGCTCCCGCCGACAGATGCACGGGGCCACCAGGATCTTCTTCTGCGCCCGCAGGATCTCGTCCGCCTGCTCGTAGGGCAGGGCCGGATGGGTCACCGGGATGCTCCGCCCCACCGGGATGGTCCGCAGCTGGGGCGCCTTGCGCCACACCTCGGTGTCGAAGACCTGGGGGAGGTACTCGTTCATGTCCCGGATCAGTTCCACGTCCAGGTCGTTGACGTGGTACTCCCAGATGCCGACCACGTACTGGGCCGCCATGTACTTCGCCGGCTTGCCCGGGCGCTCGATGGAGAAGGCGAGGCCCTTGCGCGCCAGCCCCTCCAGGCGGGTCGCCGCCTCGGCCACCGAAAGGCCGGCCCGGCGGGCCACCACCCGGGCCTCTTCGGGGAGGAGGGTGAGGCGAAGGGCCAGGGTCGCCTCCTCCTCGGTGAAGAGGCGCCGCAGGATGCGCAGCTCGACCCCGCTCTCGGTGGCCGGAAACCCCCCCGGCAGCCGATCCAGGTGGCGGGCGAGCGCGGCGTACACGTCCTGGGCCATGGGAGCTCCTCCGGAAACTGAATAGACATTCACGAGGCGGCACGGTACCCCAGGGAGCGGTCGGGAGCCAAGGGGGATTTCGCGGCTTGCTTGGCGAGAAGGGAAGACCGGGAGGTTGGCGGGAGGGAGACGAAGGGGGGAAGGGACGAAAGGGACCACAAGGACCACAAGGACGACAAAGAGAGGCTTCTCTGCCTTGGCGTCCTTGGCGTCCTTGGCGTCCTTGGCGTCCTTGGCGTCCTTGGCGTCCTTGGCGTC
>JBBIIA010000053.1:0-2364 GCA_037446775.1 Deltaproteobacteria bacterium | reverse complement strand
CTAGCCTCCTAGCCTCCTAGCCTCCTAGCCTCCCGGCGGCGCCCGCCACGCCTCGGCTCGCTCCTGGAGCACCTGGGCTTCCCCTCGGGCAGCCCGGGCCGCCGCCAGGAGCCCGTGGGCCCCGGTCGGCCCCAGGGGGAGGAAGAGCCACAGGAGGGCCCCAGCCGCCAGGGCCAGGGCGAGCCCCGCGGCCGCGTCCGCCACCCCTCGGGAACGGCGTTGGGCCCGGGGCGGCAGCGGGGCGCTGGGGGCCTGAAGGGGTGCCACCACGCCCCGGTCCAGGAGCTCCACCAGGCCCTTCCACCCCTCGAAGTCCCCGCCCCGGGCCCGGTCCACCACCTCGCGCACGGGGGCGTGGCCGTTCACTTGCAAGAGCACCGCCTGGGCCACGGGGCCAAGGTCGTCGGGAATCGTCGCGTCAGGCTCCTTGCGAAAGACCGTGAGCTCCGAGGGGATGCGGGCCCGCAGGGGGGGCCACTCGTCGATCTGCCGAAACCCTTCCAGCAGGAGGGCGCCCACCTCCATGGGTACGCTCACCCCCGCCTCGAGGGTCACGGGCATCGGCACGAACCGGAACTCGCCGCGCTGCCGGGTCAGGAGCCGGTAGACCGTCTCCCGCTGCTGGAGGGCCAGGATCTGCTGGAAGTCGGCGGCTCGCACGGCGCCGGCCCGGATCAGGATATCCCCGAGCCGCCGCAGGCTAGCGCTCTGCTCGGCGAGGGCGTGGTCGAGCTGGGCCTCGTTGATCAGGTCCGCGCGCACCAGCCGGGCGCCGATCAGTTCCCCCGGGCTGCGCCGGTCGGGCCACGCCTCGATCAGCTTCCCGTCCAGGAAGCGGAGCCGCGCCACCCCCCCCTCGGCTTCGATCTCCAGGGTGCCGGTCTTGGCCTGGTGGCCGAGCAGCTCGAAGATCTCGGAGACGCCGACCGACTCCAGGGTCCCGCTCAAGGCCATCGCCGGTTACCTCCGGGCCGTCCAGAAACCGAGGGCGTGGGCGGCGGCCGCCACCCCCAGGCCGCCCCACGGCGCCGCGGCACCGCCCCAGGGGAGCAGCGGCGCCGGGTACAGCGCCGCCATCGCCGCCTGGCCGAGCCCCAGGGCCCACACCGTTCCCAGGGCCACGCTGCTAAGGGATCCACCCGTCCCAACCGCCCACCACCCGGGCACCAGCACCGCCCCCCACCGCCGGGCCCGCTCCCGGCCCCGGCTCCACTGGCGGGTCAGGTCGGCCCGGGCGGCCCGTTGCCGCACGTCCAGGTCTGCCTCCCGGGCGGACACCCAGCAGCGGCTGCAGAGGGCGGCGCCCCGAACCCTGCGGCTGCACCGGGGACACACCAGGTCGCCGCAGCTCGGGCACCGTCGGCTCCGGTGACCCCGGCCGAGCCTCGCCGAGAACAGCACCCCCAGCACCGACGCCGCCGCCAGGGCCGACGGCGTCGCCCACCGGCCCGGGGCGTACAACCCCTCCCGCAGGCCGTCGACCCACCGGCCCCCCGGGGCCCCGGCCCACAGCTCCTGGCGCACCCACTCCCGAGGGATCCCCGGAGAGACCGGATGGGGTTTGGCGTCGGCCCCGCCCACCACCGCGGGAAGCCCCTCGGCGGCGCGGGGATCCAGCGCCACGGCCCGGGCCAGCGCCTCGTCGGCGGCCGCCAGCTCCAAGCGAGCCAGGCGCACCACGTGGAGGTTGAGCCACGGCAGCGGATCCCGGGGGGCGGCCTCGGCCGCTCGCCCGTAGTCCACCGCCGCCTCCGCCGTGCGTCCCTGGAGGTAGCGGACGTTGCCGAGCTCCAGGAGGGCGAGCTCGCCCAACCCGGAGGCGGCTGCCAGCAGCGCCTCGGCCCGGGCCAGCTCGCCGGCGCGGCGGGCGAGCTGGGCCCGCGCGAAGGCGCCCCGTGGGTCTCCCGGCTCGAAGGCCCGGGCCACGGTCGCCTCCAGGGCCGCCCCCCCGTCCCCCTTCCACACCCGGTACAGGGCCCAGGCCCGGTCCCCGCTGGGGCCGGCGGCCCCGCCCACCCAAGCCAGGGCCAGGGGCAGGAGCGCCCCGAGGCCGAGGGTCACCGCCAGGGCCCCGGCGGCCGCCCGGGGCAGGTAGGGGGCGAGGAGGAAGGCGAGCCCCATCCCCAGGAGGGCCGGGCCCGCCCCTGCGAGCCAGGCGACGCTCGCCGCGAAAAGGGCAAACCCCAGGGGCGCCCACCGCCGGAAGGCCGGGGGAAAGCTGTCGCGGTAGTCGTGGAGCAGGAGCGGCCCCCCCGAGCAGAGGCCGGCCAGGAGGAGCGCCCCGGCCGCCGCCAGGGCGCCGGCCGCCAGCACCGCGGCCGCCCGGGGCAGCCAGGTGCCCTGGAGCCACGGATCGTGGGCAGC
>JBBIIA010000052.1:14478-24484 GCA_037446775.1 Deltaproteobacteria bacterium | reverse complement strand
GGGGGCTGGGCTGGGAGGTGTGGCTCGACGGCATGGAGATCACCCAGTTCACCTACTTCCAGCAGGCGGGCGGGGTGGACTGCCGGCCGGTCTCGGCCGAGATCACCTACGGCATCGAGCGCATCGCGATGTACCTGCAGGGGGTGGAGAAGGTGTACGACCTCGTCTGGACCGACGACGTCACCTACGGCGACATCCACCACCGGGGCGAGGTGGAGGGCAGCACCTACAACTTCGAGGAGTCGGACCCGGCGATGCTCTTTGACCTCTTCAACAAGTTCGAGGCCGAGTCGGCCCGGCTGGTGGGCAAGGGCCTGGTGCTGCCGGCGTACGATTACACCCTCAAGTGCTCCCACGCCTTCAACCTCCTGGACGCCCGGGGGGTGATCAGCGTCACCGAGCGGGCCCGGTTCATCGGCCGGGTGCGCGACCTCGCCCGCCAGGTGGCCCAGGCGTACGTGGCCCAGCGGGAGGCCATGGGCCACCCCCTGATGGGCAAGCTCGCCGGCCAGGGGAGGGCGTGAGATGAGCGAGTCCCTGGACTTTCTGCTCGAGATCGGCACCGAGGAGATCCCCGCCGGCTTTCTGCCCCCGGCCGAGGCCGCCCTGGCGGCCCTGGCCCGGGAGGGGCTGGCGGCGGCGCGGATCGGGTTTGGCGCCGTGCGCGCCTTCGCCACCCCGCGGCGGCTGGTGCTCCACGTGACCGGGGTAGCCCCCGGCCAGCCCGACGCGGTGGAGGAGAAGGTGGGGCCCCCCGCGTCGGCGGCGTTTGACAAGGACGGCAACCCCACCAAGGCGGCGGAGGGCTTCGCCCGCACCAACGGGGTGGCGGTGGCCGACCTGATCCGGCTCGAGACCCCCAAGGGCGTCTATCTGGCGGCCCGCCGGGAGGTCCTGGGCCGGCCGACCGGCGAGGTGCTGGCGGCCCTGGCGCCCCAGTGGCTCGCCCGGCTCCCCTTCCGCAAGTCCATGCGCTGGGGGAGCCTGGAGACCGCCTTCGCCCGGCCGGTGCACTGGCTGGTGGCGCTCCTGGGCGCCGAGGTGGTCCCCTTTGCTTTTGCCGACATCGAGAGCGGCCGGGCGAGCCGGGGCCACCGCTTCCACGCCCCGGCACCCTTCGACGCCCAGGACCCGGCCGACTACTTCCGCCGGCTCCGGGCGGCCGAGGTGGTGCTCGATCCCGCCGAGCGCCGGGCCGAGATCGCCCGGCAGGTCGCTGCGGCGGCCGCGGCGGTGGGGGGCGCGGCGATCCCCGACGAGGAGCTTCTGGACACCGTCACCTACCTGGTGGAGCAGCCGGTGGCGGTGACCGGCACCTTCGAGCCCCGGTACCTGGAGCTCCCCCCGGAACTTTTGATCCTCACCATGAAGACCCACCAGAAGTACTTCGCGGTGGTGGACGCCGGGGGCAAGCTCCTCAACCACTTCGTGACCATCTCCAACACCCGGGCCCGGGACCTGGCGGTGGTCGCCCGGGGCAACGAGCGGGTGCTGCGGGCGCGGCTCGCCGACGCCCGGTTCTTCTTCGAGGAGGACCAGAAAAAGACCCTGGCCGAGCACGCCGAGGGCCTCAAGACCGTCGTCTTCCAGGCCAAGCTCGGCACCAGCCACGAGAAGGTAGAGCGCTTCCGGGCCCTGGCGGGTCGGCTCGCGGAGCGCCTCTGCCCGGACCGGGCCGCAGCCGTGGAGCGGATCGCCACCCTGTGCAAGGCGGACCTCGTCACCCTGATGGTGGGGGAGTTCCCCGAACTCCAGGGGGTCATGGGCCGGGAGTACGCCCGCCGGGCGGGGGAGGACCCGGCGGTGGCCCGGGGCATTCAGGAGCACTACTGGCCGGCCCAGGCGGGCGGCCCCCTGCCGAGCTCGCCCGAGGGCCAGGCGGTGAGCCTCGCCGACAAGCTCGACACCCTGGTGGGGTGCTTCGGGGTCGGCCTTATCCCCACCGGCACCGCGGACCCCTACGCCCTGCGGCGCCAGACCCTGGGCGTGCTGCGCATCCTGGACGAGCAGGGGTACCGCCTCGGCCTCGGCGAGCTGGTGGACGGGGCGCTGGCGGGCCTCGGTCCCAAGCTCACCCGGCCCGCCGAGGAGGTGCGCCGGGAGGTGCTGTCGTTCTTCCGCGGGCGCCTGGAGGGCCTCTTCACCGGGAGCGGCCTGTCGGCCGATCTGGTGCTGGCGGCGCTCGATGCCGGGAGCGACGACGTGGTGGACGCCCGGGCCCGGGCCCGGGCCCTGGAGGACGCCCGGCGGGCGGGGACGCTGGCGCCCCTGGCGGAGACCTTCAAGCGGGTGGCAAACATCCTCAAGAACCAGGCGCCGGAGGCGCCGGACCCGGCGGCCCTAACGGAGCCCGCCGAGGGGGAGCTGTGGCGGGTGTACCAGGGGGTCCACGGGGCCATGGGGGACGCCGCGCGCCGGGGCGCCTACGCCGAGTTCCTGGGGGAGGCCGCCCGGCTCAAAGCGGCGGTGGACGCCTTTTTCGACGCCGTTTTGGTGATGGCCGAGGACCCCCGGGTCCGGGCCGCTCGCCTGGCCCTTCTGGGCGCCGTGGCGGGGCTCTTTCGGGGCGTGGCCGACTTTACGCGCATCTCTTCCGCCTGAGGGCCATTTCGGCCAGGGCGACCACGTTCGACTGCACGAGGAGGATCCGATGCCGAAGTACGTCTACACCTTCGGGGGCGGGGCAGCCGAGGGCCGAGCCGACATGAAGAACCTCCTCGGGGGCAAGGGCGCCAACCTGGCCGAGATGTGCAGCCTGGGCATCCCGGTGCCCGCGGGCTTCACGGTGACCACCGAGCTGTGCACCTGGTACTACGACCACGGCCGGGTCTACCCCGACACCCTCCAGGGCGAGGTGGAGGCGGCGGTGGCCCAGATGGCGTCGATCATGGGCGCCGGCTTCGGCGACCCCGCCAACCCCCTGCTGGCGAGCGTCCGAAGCGGCGCCCGGGCCTCCATGCCGGGGATGATGGAGACCGTGCTCAACGTCGGCCTCTGCTCGGCCACCATCCCGGGCATGGTAACCAAGACCGGCAACGAGCGGTTCGTGTACGACGCCTACCGCCGACTGATCATGATGTACTCCGACGTGGTGATGGAGAAGGCCGCCGGGCTGGAGCCCGGGGAAGGGAAGGGCATCCGCCTCCAGCTCGAGCACCTGATGGAGGGGGTGAAGAAGCAGAAGGGGTGCGGGAGCGACACCGACCTCACCGCCGAGGACCTCAAGGGCTTGTGCGACGCCTTCCGGGACCGGGTGCTTCGGGTGATCGGCAAGCCCTTCCCCGACGATCCCTGGGAGCAGCTGTGGGGCGCGGTGGGGGCGGTCTTCTCCTCCTGGAACGGCAAGCGGGCCGTCCACTACCGGCGGATCGAGGGGATCCCCGACGACTGGGGCACGGCGGTCAACGTCCAGGCCATGGTCTTTGGCAACATGGGGTCCACTTCGGCCACGGGGGTGGCTTTTACCCGCAACCCCGCCACGGGGGCCCACGAGTTTTTCGGCGAGTGGCTGATCAACGCCCAGGGGGAGGACGTGGTGGCGGGCATCCGGACCCCCAACGCCATCAACGAGGGGTGCCAGAGCGAGACCAACGCCCACCTGCCGACCCTGGCGGAGGCGATGCCCGCGGCGTACCAGGAGCTCCTGGCGATCCGCGCCAAGCTCGAAGGGCATTATCGGGACATGCAGGATATCGAGTTCACGGTCCAGGAGGGGCGGCTGTGGATGCTCCAGACCCGCACCGGCAAGCGCAACGGCCCGGCGGCGGTGCGCATGGCCGTGGAGATGGTGCGGGAGGGGTTGATCGAGAAGCCCGAGGCGGTGAAGCGGGTGAAGCCCGGTCAGCTCGACGAGCTCCTACACCCGATGCTCGACCCGGCCGCGGAGATGAAGGCCTCTCCCCTGGCCAAGGGCCTCCCGGCGGGGCCCGGGGGCGCGGTGGGGAAGATCGTGCTGACGGCCGACCGGGCCCAGGAGCTCGGGGGCGCCGGGGAGCGGGTGATCCTGGTGCGCGCCGAAACGAGCCCCGAGGACGTCCACGGCATGCACGTGGCCCAAGCCATCGTCACCGCCAAGGGCGGCATGACCAGCCACGCGGCCCTGGTGGCCCGGGGCTGGGGCAAGACCTGCGTGGTGGGCTGTGGCGCCCTGGACATCGACGTGGAGGCCGGCACGGTCACCGTCGGTGCGACGGTCCTTCGGGAGGGCGACGTCGTCACCGTCAACGGCACCCGGGGCCTGGTGTACGTCGGGGCCCTGCCCCTGGTGGCCATCGACCCGGAGAAGAACGAGGTCTTCGCCGCCTTCCTGGGGTACTGCGACGAGCTGCGGCGCCTCGGGGTCCGCACCAACGCCGACCGCCCCGAGGACGCCGCCCAGGCCCGGCGCTTTGGCGCCGAGGGCATTGGGCTCACCCGCACCGAGCACATGTTCTTTGGCGAGGAGCGCATCCGCGCCATGCGGGAGATGATCCTCGCCGAGACCCCCGAGGCCCGGGCCGTGGCGGTGGACAAGCTCTTGCCCTACCAGCGGGAGGACTTCAAGGGGATCTTTCGGGCCATGGAAGGCCTGCCGGTGACGGTGCGGCTTTTGGACCCGCCGCTCCACGAGTTCGTGCCCCACGAGGACGAACAGGTGCAGGAGCTCGCCGCCCTCCTGGGCAAGGACCCCGACGCCGTCCGGGCCCGGGTCGCCCAGCTCAAGGAGCAAAACCCCATGCTCGGCCACCGGGGCTGCCGCCTCGGGATCAGCTACCCCGAGGTGACCCGGATGCAGGCCCGAGCCATCCTAGAGGCCGCCGCCGAGCTCCGCCGGGAGGGGGTGGACGCCCGGGCCGAGATCATGGTGCCGCTCGTGGGCCACGTGGACGAGCTCACCGACCAGAAGCGCCTGATCCTGGAGGTGGCCGAAGCGGTGAAGGCGGAGACCGGGGTGACCGACCTGCCCTTCCTGGTGGGCACCATGATCGAGGTGCCCCGGGCAGCCCTGGCCGCCGCGGACATCGCCGCCGAGGCCGAGTTCTTCAGCTTCGGCACCAACGACTTGACCCAGATGACCTGCGGCTTCAGCCGGGACGACGCCGGGACCTTTTTGCCCCTGTACGTGGAGAAGGGCATTTACGCCAAAGACCCCTTCGAGAGCATCGACCAGGCCGGGGTGGGGCAGCTCGTCGCCCTGGCCACCGAGCGGGGCCGCGGCGCCCGGCCGGGGCTCAAGGTCGGGGTGTGCGGCGAGCACGGGGGCGACCCCGACTCGATCCACTTCTTCCACCGGGTCGGGCTCGACTACGTGTCGTGCAGCCCCTACCGGGTGCCGATCGCGCGCCTCGCCGCGGCCCAGGCCGCGGTGGCAGGGACCAAGTAGGGGAGGGGGGTGCGCCGGCTCGCCGGTGCCGGCGGCCTCGTCCTCCTGGTGGTGGGGGCGGCGGCCGCGGGGCTGATGGAGACCCGGGTCTCCCGGGTGACCCTCTCCTCGGGGGTCGCCCAGGGGCCCTCCCGCCAGTGCGGCGCGTGCCACAGCCCCGAATTCGCCCTGTGGGTGGGCCACGCCCACAGCCGCTTCCTGGTGGACCCCAAGAGGGACCCCCGGCACCTCCTGGCTCGCTGGGGCGCGGGGACCCCGGGCTGGGAGCACGTGCAGGGGCGCTTTGACCGCGGCGACGTGGCCCTCGGGTACGGCGTGCTTGAGACTCAGGTGTACTTCCGCCGGGGCGAGAAGGGTCTCGAGCTCCTGCCGGCCCAGTGGGATATCGCCGGGCGGCGGTGGGAACCCCTGCCCGCCGACCTGGCTGCCGTGCGCCAGGCCGGGACGACGTGGGAGGAGGGGTGTGCCGGGTGCCACGTGACCGGCTTCGACCCCCGGGACGGGTCCTTCGTCGAAGCCAACGTCGGCTGTGCCGCCTGCCACGGCGACGGGGCCGCCCATGGGGCGGCGGGGGGCCGGGCGCCGATCCTGCGGCCGTCCACCCTAGAGGCCGGGCGGCGCGCCATGATCTGCGGGGCGTGCCACGCCCGGGGGCGGTCCCCCGCATCGGGGCGCCCCTACCCGGAGGGGTTCGTCCCCGGCCAGGACCTCGGGACGGCCTATGCACTGGAGCAGCCCCGGGCCGGGGAGGCCACCGCCTTTTTCTGGGCCGACGGCACCGAGAAGCTCCCCTTCATGGAGTACCAGGGCTTCGTCCAGAGCGACCACGCCCGCTACGGACTTCACTGTACCTCGTGCCACCTGCCCCACGGCTCGAACCACCCCCGCAACCTGCGGCGCAAGGCCCAGGAGCTGTGCCAGGGGTGCCACCCGGCGGCAGCCCAGGGTGGCGGCCGGAGCCGGGCCCACGGCCGCCACCCGGCGGGGGCTGCCGCTTGCATCGACTGCCACATGCCGCCCCTGGGTGTCGGCCTCGTCCGGGCTCGCAGCCACACCTTTCGGTCCCCGGCCCCGGCCCGGAGCGCCCAGGGGCTCTCCCCCCCGGGGTGCGTGACCGCCCAGTGCCACCCGAACCGCTCGGCGGGATGGGCGGCCGACATCTGCGACCAGTGGGGGAAGGGGCCGTGAGCGACCAGACCGCCCTGGTCCTCGTGGTGGACGACGACCCGTCCATCCTACCCTTGTTGGAGGCGGTCTTCGAGGGGGAGGCGGTTACCTTGGTGGGGGCTGCCTCGGGGGTCGGGGCGCTGGAGCGGCTGGCGGCAGGCCTCGCTCCGGATCTACTGGTGGTCGACCTGATGATGCCGGAGATGGGGGGGCTCGAGCTCCTCGGTGAGCTGAAGAAGCGGCCGGATTTCGGGCGCGTGCCGGTGATCCTCTTTACCGCCAAGAAACTGACCGAGGACGTGGTGGCGGGCTTGGAAGCCGGGGCCACCGACTACGTGGCGAAGCCCTTCGACCTGGGGGAGCTGCGGGCCCGACTGCGCGGTGCCTTGCGCATGCGCGGCTTGATCCTGGAGCTCGAGCGCCTGCGAGAGGCGGCCCTGGAGGAGGAGCGTCTCAAGGTCGCGGTGGAGGCGGCGGGCGGGATCGCCCACGCCCTCACCCAGCCCCTGACTGCGGCGCTCCTGAAGCTCGAATCGCTGCTCGGGCGTCCGGGCGCCGACGACCGCTTGCGCGGCGAGCTGGAGTTTGTCCGCCGGAGCCTCGACCGGGTCGCTCGGGAGGTGCAGCGCATCCAGCAGGTCGCGTCCTACCGGACGACTCCCTACCCGGGGGGCATCGAGATCCTCGACCTCGAGGGGGAGTGACCGCGCTGGCCCCCCGAACCGAGGGCCTGGCTCGTGGGCTCCTCGCCCTGGAGGCAGGGGCCGGGGGTGACTTCGCGCCGGCCCTGGCGACCCTCCTGGGGGCGGACCACCTCCTGCTCTTCGGCCCGTCCGGGCGACGGGAGCTCGCCTGGGCCCGGGAAGGGGGCGCCGGCGAAGAGGCGTCCTTAGCCCCTCGGGTCGTCGCAGACCTCTTGTCTCGCCCGGCAGGGGTCTTCCTCCACACCGCTGACCAGGAGGGCTGGACCTGGGGGGCCGCCTTCCCCCGCGCCCGCTGGTGCCTCGGGGCCGTGGGGACTTCCGGATCGGTGGGGGTCCTGTGCGCTGGGGCGGGGGAGCCGCCGGTCGCCTGCGCCGATGATCCGGTCCTCGGCGAGGCCCTGGTGCGGCGCTGCGAGCGGCACCTGCCTGCCGAGAACCCCTGGCCCCGGCTCGCCTCCGAGGCGCTCGCCCGGCTCTCCCACGAGTTCAAGACCCCGCTGGTGACGATCAAGGGGTACGCGGAGCTGATCCTCGACCAGGACGCGGAGCCCTTGAGCCCCAAGGTGCAGGAGTGGCTGCGGCGCATCGCCGCTGCCGCCAACCGCTTGACCTCGGTGTATCGGCGCGCCGCGGGGGAAGAACGGGCCGAGGCGGCGTGGGCCTACGAAGCGCGGGCGGTGTCTCCGGCGGAGTGGACCCGCCGGGCGGTTCAGGAAGCCGAGTCCCTGGCGGTGGGCCGCAGCTTGCGCTGGCTGTGCCGGGTGGAGGAGGGGCTAGAGCCCGTGGCCCTGGACCCCGAGGCGGGGTCGGGCGCCCTCCTGGAACTCCTGCAAAACGCCGCCCGGTCCACCCCGGACGGGGGGAGCGTGGTGGTGACGGCTCGGGGGGAGACCCGGGGGGGGCGGCCCGGGGTCCGGGTGACGGTGGCCGACACCGGTGTCGGCATCCCTTTCGGCGCCCAGGCCAATCTCCTCTTCCAGCGCTTCGTCACCCTCGGCGCCCCCCTGGAACACGCCAGTGGGGAGTTCGAGTTCGGGACCGAGGGGCTCGGGCTGGGGCTCCCCATGGTGCGGGGGGTCGCCCGCGCCCACGGGGGCGAGGCGTGGGCCGAGGGCTGCGGCCGCGACCCGGTGGCCCTGCCCGGGGCCACGTTTCACCTGTGGCTCCCGGCCTGGGAGGGTCGATCCGACGGGACCCCGGACGCCGGGAGCCGGGGGCGCCTCTTGGTCGCCGACCCGGATCCCGAGGCGGTGCGGATCCTCACCGAGGCTTTGGGCGAGGCGTACGAGGTGATCTCCGTCGGGACCGCCGGGGAAGCACTGGCTGCCTGGGGCTCCGGGAACTCCTGGCACGCGTGCGTGGTGGAGCCGCGGCTGGCCGAAGACGGGGACACCGTCGCCTTCCTCGGCGCCCTGCGGGCCCAGGGTCCGCGCACCGGCGTGATCCTCGCCTACACCACCGCCGGGCCGGGGGAGGCGGCCGCGTGGCGGGCTGCGGGAGCCGACGGGTGCCTTCCCAAACCCTCCCGCGCCCGGGTGTTGCTGCAGCGCCTCGAGTCCCTGCGGGCCCGCCGCACCCGCGGCTGATCCCGTTCTGTCCCCTGCCGAGGAGTCCCATGTCCCCCCCTGCGATCCGCGCCCGCGTCGTCAACCCCCTACTAGGGACCCGCTTCCCCGTGCCGGCCCGGGCCACCCCGGGCTCCGCGGGGCTCGATCTGCGGGCGTGTCTCGAGGAGCCGGTAACCGTGGGGCCCGGAGAGACCGTCCTGGTGGGGAGCGGCATCGCCGTGGACATCGCCGACCCCGGGGTCGCCGCCCTGGTGCTGCCCCGCTCGGGCCTGGGGGTTCGCCACGGCATCGTGCTCGGCAACCTGGTGGGGCTGATCGACTCGGACTACCACGGGGAGATCCGCATCGCGGTGTGGAACCGGGGGACGGAGCCCTTTACCGTGCAGCCCGGGGAGCGGATCTGCCAGATGATCTTCGTGCCGGTGGTGCCCGCGGACCTGGAGGTGGTCGACGCCTTCGACCGGGGTACCGACCGGGGGGCGGGGGGCTTCGGCCACACCGGGCGGGAGTGAGGTCCTTCCCGCCTTCGGTCGCTTTGGGGAGCCGGGTTCTCGAAACTCTCGGGGCGAGCAGCGGAGGCAGGGGGGCGGCGGGCCACCCCTCCGCCCCGGCCGCCGATCCCGGTCGATGAGAGCCGTGCCGCCCCCGAGAGGGCCAGCGGGTGCCGGCACCTGCGGACCCCCGGGCTGCATCGCTCCCGTGGAGCGGGCGGCGGCCGGGCTCCAGGGCAGCCCACCGCCCCCGCCGAGGCTGGCGCCGAGGCCATGGGGTTTTCGAGGGTGGCGCCCCGGCCCCGCCCTTTTGGCCGCACGGTGAGGGAGCCGGGTTCTCGAAACTCTCGGGGCGAGCCGCGGAGGCAGGGGGCGGCGGGCCACCCCTCCGCCCCGGCCGCCGATCCCGGTCGATGAGAGCCGTGCCGCCCCCGAGAGGGCCAGCGGGTGCCGACACTTGCGGACCCCCGAGCTGCATCGCTCCCGTGGAGCGGGCGGCGGCCGGGCTCCGGGGCAGCCCACCGCCCCGCCGAGGCTGGCGCCGAGGCCAGGGGGTTTTCGAGGGTGGCGCTTCTCTTGGGGGCCGGGGATGCCCTGGAGCGGGTCCCGCGCGCCGCCTCGACCGGGGCAGGGCACTCGAGCCGGAGCCGCCTTCGGTGGGCGCGCCGGTCGCCCCCGGGAACGGCGGAGTTCCGGCAACGCGGATCGCGCGGG
>JBBIIA010000052.1:0-14378 GCA_037446775.1 Deltaproteobacteria bacterium | reverse complement strand
GGCGCGCCGGTCGCCCCCGGGAACGGCGGAGTTCCGGCAACGCGGATCGCGCGGGGCCGCGGAAGGGCGCCCCGGCCCCGCCCCTTTGGGCGCATGGTGAAGGAGCCGGGTTCTCGAAGCTCTCGGGGCGAGGAGCGGAGGCCGACGGGGCGGCGGGCTACCCCTCCGCCGCCCCGCCGAGGATGGCGCCGAGGTCGTCGGGTTTGAGGGCGGCGCCCCTCGCGGGGGCCGGGGCACGGCGGGTCGAATCAGCCGGGTCGCACCGCGCAGTACTTCTTCTTGCCCGCCCGCAACAGCACCGCGCCGTCCCGGAGGTCGGCGGTGGTGATCCTACGGTCGATGGCGGTCACCGCCTCGCCGTTCACGTACGCCCCGCCCTGTTCCACCAGCCGCCGGGCCTCGCCCCGGCTCTTGGCGAGGCCCGCCTCCGCGAAGAGCGCGTACGCCTCGATGCCCGCCGCCAGCCGCTCGGGGTCCACGGCGAAGCTCGGCGCCTCGGCGAGATCCCCCCCGCTGCCAAAGAGGGTCTGGCTCGCCTCCCGCGCCCGGTCGGCCTCCTCGGCCCCGTGGAGCAAACGGGTCACCTCGTACGCCAGGGTCGCCTTGGCGGTCCGGATGTCGGCGCCGGTCAGGGCCTCCAGCCGCCGGATCTCCTCCAGGGGCAGGAAGGTGAAGAGCCGCAGGAACCGCCCCACGTCCGGGTCCTCGGTGTTGATCCAGTACTGGTAGAACTCGTACGGGCTGGTCCGCGCGGCGTCGAGCCACACCGCCCCCTGAGCGGTCTTGCCCATCTTCGCCCCGGACGAGGTGGTGATCAGCGGTAGGGTGAGGGCGTGGGCGGCCTGGCCCTCCACCCGGCGGATCAAGTCGACCCCGGCGACGATGTTGCCCCACTGGTCGTTGCCCCCCATCTGGAGCACGCACCCCTCCCGCTGGAAGAGCACCAAAAAGTCGTACGCCTGGAGGAGCATGTAGTTGAACTCGATGAAGTTCAGCCCGGTCTCCAGGCGCTGGCGGTACGCTTCGGCGGCGAGCATGCGGTTGACCGAGAAGTGGACCCCCACGTCCCGCAAAAACTCGATGTAGTTCAGCGGCAAGAGCCACTCGGCGTTGTTCAGCAACCGGGCCCCCCGGTCGAAGTCCAACACCCGGGCGAACTGGGTCTTGATTCCTTCGGCGTTGGCCGCGATGTCCTCCCGGGTCAGCATCTTGCGCATGTCGGTCTTGCCCGAGGGGTCGCCGATCATGGCGGTGCCGCCGCCCATCAACGCGATGGGGCGGTGGTCGGCGCGCTGCATGTGGGCGAGCGCCATCACCGGCAGCAGGTGACCGACGTGGAGGCTCGACGCGGTGGGATCAAAGCCGATGTAGCAGGTGACCGGGGTCTTCAGGGCTTCGCGGAGGCTCGCCTCGTCGGTGCTCTGCTCCAAAAAGCCGCGCTCGGCGAGGGTATCGAGGACGTGGGTCGCCATGGGTCGCTCCTCTCGGGGTCAGAAGACGCCGGAGGATAGCAACTCCCTCCCCGGGGGGTCAATCGTCCCCAGGACCCACGCGGCCTGCCCGTAGGCGATGCCGCCGTCGTTGGGGGGAACCTCCCGGTGCAGGCGGGGCTCGAGGCCCCGGGCTTCGAGTTCGGCGGCCAGCGCGGTAGCCAGGGGGGCGTTTTGCAGGCACCCGCCGGTGAGAAAGACGGTGCGAAGCCCGGTCTGCGCGCTCGCGGCGGCGGCCCCCGCAGCCAAAAGACCCGCCAGGCCCCGGTGGAAGGCGAGGGCCGCCATCCCGGGGTCCCGGCCCCCCAGGGCGTCGGCCAGGAGGGCCTCCAGCAGGTCTCCGGGGTCCATCCGGAGGGTCTCGCCGACCCGGGTCGGCTCGCGCCACGGATACGCCGGTGGATCTCCGGAGCACCGGGCGGCCAGGGCCTCGAACTCCATGGGGGCGTGGGCCGAGTAGAGGGCCGAGCCGGCAAACCCGAGGATCGCCGCCGCGGCGTCGAAGAGCCGGCCGCAGGAGCTGGTGACCGGGGCGTTGATCCCGCGGTCCATCATCGCCTCCAGGCCGTCGAGCTCGCCGGGGGCGCGGGCCCGGAAGGCGGCCAAAGGCAGGGTTCGCCAGCCGGGCCCCCGGAGCCGCCGCAGGTGGCTCGCCGCCATGCGCCACGGCTCCCGGGCGGCTCGGTCGCCCCCGGGCTGGGGGACCGGGGGGAGGTGGCCGAGGCGGCGGAAGGCCCCGGGGCGGCCGGCCAGGAGCTCGCCGCCCCACAGGGTCTGGTCGGTGCCGTAGCCGAGGCCATCGAGGGCGAGGCCCAGGGCGTCGCCGACGAAGCCGTGCTCGGCCATGCACCCCGCCAGGTGGGCCTCGTGGTGCTGCACCCGCACCACCGGGACCCCCCGGGCCGCCCACCCCTGGGCGAGGCGGGTGGTGGCGTACCGGGGGTGGAGGTCGCAGGCGACCAGGTCTGGCTCTACCCGTAGGAGCCGGAGGAGGTGCTCCACGGCGGCTAGGTGGGCCGCTTCGGCCTCGAGGTTGGTCAGGTCTCCCACGTGGGGGGCGAGGTAGGCGAAGGGGCCGCGGGCGACCGCCGGGGCGTTGGCGAGCTCGCCTCCCAGGGCGAGCACCGTGCGACCCCGGGGGTTCGCGAGCGCCACCGGGGCGGGGGCGTAGCCCCGGGCCCGGCGGAGAACCACCGGCCCCCGGGCGCCCAGGGGCTTCACTACGCTGTCGTCCACCCGGTGCAGGATCGGCCGGTCGTGGAGGAGGAAGGCGTCTGCCACCCCCGAGAGCTTCCCGCGGGCCTCCTCCCAGGTGGCGAGGATCGGCTCGTCGCTCCGGTTGCCGCTGGTCATCACCAGGGCCGCCAGCCCGGTCGCGGCGAGCAGGAGGTGGTGGAGCGGGGTGTAGGGGAGGAAGACCCCGAGGCGGTCCTGGCCGGGGGCCACGCTCGGCGCCACCGGCGCCCCGGCCCGGGCGGGCAAGAGCAGGATCGGGGCCCGGGGCCCCGCGAGCAGGGCCCCGTCCCCGGGATCGAGGTGGACGAGCGCCGCCGCCGCGAGGTCGGCCACCATCACCGCCAGGGGCTTGGCGGGCCGCGCCTTGCGCTGGCGCAGCCGGACCACCGCGGCCTCCTCGGCGGCATCGCAGGCGAGGTGAAAGCCCCCGAGGCCCAGGAGCGCCAGGATCCCGCCCCCGACGAGGCAACGGGCGGCGCCGGCCAGGGGGTCTCCCGGCCGGGGCTCGCCTGCGGGCCCCAGCAAGGTGAGGCGCGGCCCGCAGGCGGGGCAGGCGTTGGGCTGGGCGTGAAAGCGGCGCCCGGCCGGGTCGCCGTACTCCGCCGCGCACGCGGGGCAGGGGGGGAACCCCGCCATGGCCGTGCGCTCCCGGTCGTAGGGGATGCTCTCGATGATGGTGAAGCGCGGCCCGCAGTCGGTGCAGTTGGTGAAGGGGTAGCCGAAGCGCCGGTCGGCGGGGTCGGCGATTTCGGCGCGGCAGCGAGGGCAGGTGGCGATGTCCGGGGGGATGACCGCCGACGCCACCGGGTCGATTCGGCTGGCTCGGATGGCGAAGCCGGTCACGGCGGGGTCGGGCGCCACGTCCCGGCCCTCCAGGGCGAAGATGGTCGCCATGGGGGGCGGCGCGGCGAGGAGCCGGGCCTCGAAGGCCCCCAGGGCTTCGGCGTGGCCCTGGAGCAGGATCTCCACCCCGTGGGAGGTGTTCTCCACGTGGCCCCCGAGGCCGAGTTCGGTGGCGAGCCGCGCCACGGTCGGGCGAAAGCCCACCCCCTGGACGATGCCGCGCACCCGGAGGTGTCGGGCCCTCACCGGGGGAGCCCGGGGGCCGAAACGGCGAGAGCCGGGGCTTGCGCACCCGGCTCTCGAACGGCCATCGCGGGGCCTGGGCTCAGGCCTCGTCCTCCGGGACGGCCGCGCCGACGGGGCAGACCTCGGTGCAGGTGCCGCAGTCCACGCAGGTGTCGGCGTCGATCACGTACTTGTCGGTGCCCTCGGTGATCGCCTCGACCGGGCACTCGTCCACGCAGTCGCCGCACTTCTCGCACTTGTCGTTGATGACGTACGCCATCTTCTCACTCCTCAAGGGTGGAGGGTTGACACTGGGCCGCTCCCGGCCCCGGGCTCGGGCGGCAGAATGGCCTAGGATTCGCGGGGCTGTCAAGCGTCATTTTCCCCTTCGCTAGCCTCCTGGGGTCGCTTCTTGCGCTGGTCGTGGCGCAGCAGTTCCTCGGTGCGAGCCCGGGCCTGGCGCTCCCGCTCGGCCGCCGCCGCCCGCTCGGCGAGGAACCCGCGAAACACCTCCGACGCCCGGGCGAAGAGGCCCTCGTCGGCTTGCTGCACCGAGTACAGCCGGTTGGTGTCGAAGAGGCGATCCTCGGCGCCGTACTCGGAGTACAAGCGCTTGAACAGGTCCCCCACGTCGGTCTGCCCCTCGGGCACCAAGGCGAGGAGCCACCGGAACTCCTCGCGCCGCAGCTTGCGCTGCTCGGAGAGCTCCAGGGCGTGCACGTGGTCGGCGCCGACGCAGGAGCTGGCGCTGGGGCACCACTTGGCGCACCCCAGGTCCATGCGCTCGTTGAAGACGACCTCGCCGCACCGCCGGCAGCGGTGCTTCACCTCGTCCTTGAAGAACTCGATCGAGTTGCGGCATCCGGGGCACAAGACGTCGAAGATGGCGTCAAAGCCCCACTGCTGGGTGTCCTGGCCGGGGCACTTCATGGTTCCTCCCTTCTACCCGGGGGCTCGCCGGTGACCCCAGAATACCCCAGCCCCTCCCGAGCGCCCTTGACTGGAGTCAGGAAGGAGCGCTTCCGCCGTCGCCCGAGCCCGCCGCGACCGCTTCCAGGGCGGGGCGGTCGAGGATCTTGACGAAGCGCCCCCGCACCTGCACCCAGCCCGCGTCCTGAAACTTCCGAAGGGTCCGCGACAGGGTCTCGCTGACGGTGCCGAGCTGGCCCGCCAGGACCCCCTTGGTCACCTCCAGGTCCCAGAACTCCCGCCCGCGCTCGGCGGCGGAGGAGAGGAACCAGCGGGCCAGGCGGGCGGAGACGTCCTTGAGGGAGAGGTCTTCGATCCGGTCGGCGAACTGCTTCAAGTAGCGCGACAGGGTAGCGATGATGCCGAGGCTGATGGCCGGGTCCTCGGCCAGGAGCTCCAGAAAAGCCGCCTTGGGGAGCAGGAGCACGCGACTCGGCTGGAGGGCCTCCGCATAGGCGGGGTAGCCCCCGGGCATGAAGACCGCAGCCTCGGCGAAGGCCTGGCCGGGCCGCACCAGGTGGAGCACATGCTCCTTGCCGTCCGGGGCGAGCTTGTAGATCTTGACCCTTCCCGCCAGGAGCACGTACATCCCCTGGACGGGTTCCCCCTCGCGAAAGAGCACCTGGCGGCGTCCGATGGCCGCCCCGCGGACGATTGCCTGGATCTTGGCGAGCTGGGCCGCCCCGAGGCCCGCGAAGAGGGGGACCGACTGGAGGTCTTCGAGGGAAACGGCCATGGCGGCTCCTGGCGCGGGTCAGCGGGCCTCCTTTGTCGGGCCAACCGCCGGCCGTTGTCAACGCCAATCGGGCCCTTGACTTCCCCGGGAGGTTCCGGTAGTCGTAAAACGCCGTTTAGCCCAAGGGGTTGGCGCCCCCCCCACTGGTAGAGGAGCTGTTCATGAAGAGACGTACCTTCCTCAAGGCCGCAGGTGTCGGTGCCGCGGCTGGCGCTGCCACCCTCGCCCAGGCCCCCGCGGTCCTGGCGTCGAAGAAGTTTACTTGGAGGATGGTCACCACCTGGCCCCCCAAGTTCCCGGTGCTCGGCGAGGGCGCGGAGCTCTTGGCCAAGTGGATCGACGAGATGAGCGATGGCCGGATCAAGATCCAGGTCTTTGGGGGCGGCGAGCTGGTGCCCCCCCTGGGCGCCTTCGACGCGGTCAGCCAGGGTACGGTGGAGATGGGCCACGGGGCGGCGTATTACTGGGCCGGCAAGTCGGCGGCCACCCAGTTCTTTGCCGCGGTGCCGTTCGGCTTCAATGCCCAGCAGATGAACGCGTGGATGTACGGCGGCGGCGGCCTCAAGCTGTGGCGCGAGGTGTACGCGCCCTTCAACCTAGTGCCGTTCCCGGCCGGCAATACCGGCGTTCAGATGGGCGGCTGGTTCAACAAGGAGATCAAGACCATCGCCGACTTCAACGGCTTGAAGATGCGGATCCCGGGGCTGGGCGGCAAGGTCATCGCCAAGGTCGGGGGCAACGCGGTGCTGGTGGCGGGCGGTGAGATTTACACCAACCTGGACCGGGGCGTCATCGACGCGGCGGAGTGGGTCGGCCCTTACAACGACATCAAGATGGGCTTCCACAAGGCGGCCAAGTTCTACTACTACCCCGGCTGGCACGAGCCGGGCACGACGCTGGAGTGCTTCATCAACAAGGCCGCCTGGGAGAGCCTGCCCAAGGATCTCCAGGCCGTGGTCGAGACCGCGATGATGCGCTCGAACCTGTGGATGCTCTCGGAGTTCGAGGCCAAGAACAACGACTCCCTCAAGGAACTCGTCGAGAAGCACGGCGTCAAGCTGCGCCGCTTCCCCGACGACGTGCTCAAGGCCCTGCGGAAGGCCGCCGACGAGGTGCTAGACGAAGAGGCGTCCAAGGACGAGATGACCAAGAAGGTCTACGCCGCGTTCAAGGAGTTCCGCAAGAAGATGGACGCCTGGACCGACATCTCGGAGCGGGCGTACCTGGAGTCGATCAAGTCCTGACCGCAGCCCGGCTGACCAAAGGAGGGGGCAGGTGGTCCCGAGGGGGGCCACCTGCCCCCGTCCCCGGTGCCGGGCCCGGGGTGGGGGCCTCCGGCGCCAGACGCCACAAGGGCCGGACATCCGCTCGGCGGCGGATCTTCCGGCCCTTACTGTTCTTCCCCCGCGGGGGAAGACCGGGATGCGTGGTAGGCGAGGCGGGATTCGAACCCACGGCCTCAGGTTCCGGAGACCTGCGCTCTATCCAGCTGAGCTACTCGCCCGTGAACGGAGCGCGGAGTTAATCACATCGAGGCCCCGATTGCAAGCGCGGCTGTCGCAGCCTCGGCGGTGCGGGTCTTGTTGACGCCCCGGCGCGGGCTCTGCTACCGTCGCCGTCCGAGCGTACCGCCCCTGCCGGAGCCCCGCCTCCCATGCTCAACGTCCCGTCGGTCCTGAGCGAACTCGCGATCCTCGCCGTCCCGCTTCTGATCGCCGTCACCTTTCACGAGGTGGCCCACGGCTACGCCGCCGACCGGCTGGGAGATCCGACCCCCCGGCGCGCCGGGCGGCTCACCTTAAATCCCCTCAAGCATCTCGACGTGGTGGGCACCCTGGTGTTCGCCCTCACCCGGATGATCGGCTGGGCCAAGCCGGTGCCGGTGAACCCGGCGTACTTTCGGCGGCCCCGCCAGGACATGCTGTGGGTGGGCCTGGCCGGGCCCGCCGCCAACTTCGCCCTGGCGGTGGTGTTCGCGGGGGCCTACCGGCTCCTGGCGTCGGTGGCGGCCGGGGTGGAGACGGTAGCCGCAGCGCGCCTGGTCGTCCTCCTGGCGCTGATGGCCCGGGCCGGCGTGATCGCCAACCTCGGCCTCGGGCTCTTCAACCTGATCCCCATCCCGCCCCTGGACGGGAGCCGGGTGCTGGCGGGGCTCCTGCCCGGCCCGGCGGCCGCGGCCGTCTACCGCCTGGAGCGCTACGGCTTCGTGCTGGTCCTGGTGCTGGTCTTCTCCGGGGCCCTGGACTGGACCCTGTACCCGGCCCTGCGGGGCGCGGCGTCGGCGCTCCTGGGCGGGTAGTGGTCCTCCCCCCGGCAGACCCGATCCTGGTGGGGGACGGCGCCTCCTATCGGGTGCGCCTGGAGGGGTTCGAAGGCCCCCTGGATCTCCTCCTGCACTTGATCCGCAAGCATCGGTACCACATCTACGACATCCCCATCGCCCGCATCCTCGACGAGTACCTGGCGGCCCTGGAGACCCTGCGGGAGCTCGACCTGGACGGGGCGGGCGAGTTCCTGCTGATGGCCGCGACCCTGGCCGAGATCAAGTCACGGATGCTTCTGCCGGTGCCCCAGGCTCCGGAAGAGGAGGAGGGGGGGGACCCCCGGGCCGAGCTGGTCCGGCGCCTGGTGGAGTACGAGCGCATCCGGGAGGCGGCCCGGGCCCTGGAGGAGCGGCCCCAGCTCGGCCGGGAAGTGTTCGCCCGCACCTTTCGGGCCCCGGACCTGGACGAGGTGGAGCTCCCCGACGCCCCCCTGGATCTGGACCTGTACCAGCTCCTGGTGGCCTTTCGCGAGCTCTTGCAGGGCACCCCGGAGGAGCTCCTGGAGGAGGTGGCGCGGCAGCGGGTGTCCCTTCAGGATGCCATCCAGGAGCTCCTCGACGCCTTTCAGGGCCTGCCCGCCGGGGCGAGCCTCTCCTTTCGCGAGCTGTTTCCGCGGCGGGCCGGGCGGGAGCGGGTGGTGGCCACCTTCCTGGCCATCCTGGAGCTGGTCCGGCTGCGGGCCATTCGGGTGGTCCAGGCGGTGTCGTTTGGGGAACTGCGGGTGTACGCCGTCGGGTCCCAGGAGGAGTGAGGTGGACGCAGCGACCCTGGTGCGGGCCCTGGAGGCGATCCTCTTCGCGTCGCCGGAGCCGGTGTCTTTGGCCCGACTCGAGGCGGTGTTTGCGCCCGACGGGGTGGACCGGGCGACGCTGGGGGGCGCGGTCGAGGCCCTGGCCGCCGCCCTCGCCGGGCGGGGCGTGGAGCTGCGGGAGGTCGCCGGGGGGTGGCAGCTGCGCACCGCTCCCGACCTCGGCCCCTGGCTCGCGCGGCTGGAGGTGCCCCGGCCGGTGCGCTTCTCCCGGGCGGCCCTGGAGACCCTGGCCCTGGTGGCGTACCGTCAGCCCACCACCCGGGCCGAGGTGGAAGAGGTGCGGGGGGTGGACTGCGGCGGCGTGCTCAAGGTCCTCCTCGATCGGGGCCTGGTGCGCATCTTGGGCAAGAAGGACGTGCCGGGGCGGCCGCTCTTGTACGGGACGAGCCGGAAGTTCCTGGAGGTGTTCGGCCTGGCGGGCCTCGGGGAGCTCCCGAGCGTACGCGACCTGGACGAGATCCTCGCCGCTCGAGCCGAGCCTGCCGAGCGGGCGGGGCACGACAAGGAGGATGGGGATGGGCAGTGAGCGGCTCCAGAAGGTGCTGGCGGCCCGGGGCCTCGCCTCGCGGCGGGAGGCCGAGGGGTGGATTCGGGCCGGGCGGGTGCGGGTGAACGGCGCGGTGGTGACCGAACTCGGGGTGAAGGTCGATCCCGAGGTGGACGCGGTGGAGGTGGACGGCGCGCCCCTCCCCGAGGCGAGGGAGCCCGTGGTGGTGCTCTTGAACAAGCCCCCCGGGTACGACACCACGGTGCGCGATCCCCACGCCGAGCGCACGGTGATGGAGCTCCTGGAAGGGGTGGACCGCAGGGTGGTCCCGATCGGGCGTTTGGACCGGGACACCCGGGGAGTGCTCCTGTTCACCGACGACGGGGAGCTCACCCACCAGCTCCTGCACCCGAGCCAGGGGGTAGAGAAGGTGTACGAGGCGTGGGTGTCCGGGGACCTGGGGGAGGCCGCCTTCGCTGCCCTGGCGTCGGGAGTCGAGCTGTACGACGGCCGGACCGCCCCGGCGCGGGTGTGGGAGGTGGCTTCGGGGGTGGGGGAGGTGCGCCTGCGCATCGCTCTCAAAGAGGGCCGCAAGCGCCAGGTCCGCCGCATGGTGCAGGCCGTCGGGGGCCGGGTGCGAGACCTGGTGCGGCTCTCCTTCGGGGGGGTGACCGCGGAGGGGCTGGCCGAAGGGCAGTGGCGCCTCCTGCGCCCCGGCGAGGTCCGCCGGCTGCGGGGGGCGGCGGAGGGGAAGGGCCCCCGGGCGCCGGAGCCCAGGGGCCGGGCCCCCGGGGAGCCCGGCTCGCCCCGTCCCCGTCGCCATCGCCCCACCCGGAGCACCAGGGCTTGAGTCGGCCCGGGACCGCGCCGATCCGTAGCCGGGGAGGCGAGGAGAGAGAGCGGTGACCAACCCCCTGATCGATCGTATGGCCGGGCTCGTCGGGGAGCTCCCGGCGCTGCCCGTGGTGGCCCAGCAAGCCCTGGCCCTTTTGGGGGACCCCGCCGCGGAGCCCGAGGCCCTCCAGACCGTCCTGTCCCGGGACCCCGCCCTCGCCGTCAAGGTGCTCAGCCAGGCCAACTCGGCCCACTACTGCCGAGGCCGGGCCATCACCACCCTAGGGGCAGCGGTGGTGCTGCTCGGCTTCAAGACCATCCAGACCCTGGTCCTCAGCTCCGCGGTGCATCGGGTGCTCCAGGGGACCGGGTCCCGGGGTCAGACCCTCTGGCTCCACTCCTTTGGCGCCGGGCTCGCCGGTCGCGAGGTCGCACGGCGCGGCCGGGGGTTTGGCGGCGAGCCCGAGGAGGCCTTCCTGGCCGGGCTCTTCCACGACGTCGGCAAGGGGGTGTTGGCGAGCAAGCTCCCCCGGCTGTACGACGCGCCCCTCGGGTGGGCCGGTGAGGCGCAGGAGCTCGGCTTTCACCACGGGGAGCTCGGCCAGGCCCTGCTCCTGCGCTGGGGGATTCCGGCGGGGCTGGCCGAGGCGGCGGGCGGGCACCACGGTCCCGGCGTCGGGGGCCTCGTGGGCGTCGCCCGGGTGGCCGACTGGTTGATCTGGCCGCTCGCCCCCGGCATCGGCGCCCCGGAGCCCCGGCGCCCGGAGGAGTCCCTCGTCGCCCTGGGCCTCGCCGACGACGAGATCGACGAGCTGCACGCCCGGCTTACCCGGGCCCTCGCCGAAGAGGGAGGAGGGGAGGCGTGAACGCCCGGGCCCGAGCCGAAAACCGGTTCGCCTTCCTCGACCGGCTCCGGGACCTCCCGAGCCTCCCCCAGGTGCTGGTGGGGGTGTCTCGGGTGGCCTCGGACCCGGGGTCCAACGCGGTACAGCTGGCCGACGTGATCCTGAAGGACCAGGCCCTCACCCTCAAGGTACTGCGCATCGCCAACTCGGCCCAGTATTCCCTGACCACCCAGCGCGTCTCCACGGTCTCCCGGGCGGTGGTGCTCCTGGGGTTCGAGTCGGTGCGGGCCCTCGCCCTCGGCCTCGGCGCCTACCACCTCCTGTCGTCTCTGGAGCGGGGCGGGGCGATCCTCCAGGGGTTCTGGCAACACGCCATCGCCACCGCCGTGGTGTGCCAGCAGCTCGCCGGGGTCCTCGAGCTCGACGTGCCCGAGGAGGCGTTCGTGGCGGGCCTGCTCCACGACGTGGGTAAGCTCGTCCTGGCCGAGCACGACCCGGAGACCGCAGCGGCGGTGTACGGCCGATCCGAGACCGGGCCGGCCCTCCTGGCGGCCGAGTCCGCCGGCTTCGGCGTCAACCACGTGGAGGTGGGCGGGGAGCTCGCCCGGCGGTGGGAGCTTCCCGAGCCCCTGGCCTTGGCCGTGGCCCGGCACCACCGGCACTACGCCGCGCCGCCCGCCGATCGGGGCGAGCGCCTCGCCTTCCTCGTGGGGGTGGCCCGCACCCTGGCTCGCCCCCTGTGGGCCGGTACCGAAAACCCCCGGGCCCTCGCCGCCGGCATGGCCCGGGTGCTCCGGCGCCCCGTCGGGGTAGTCCTGGAGGTGCTCCAGGCGGCCCCCGGCGTGGTGAAGGAGTATGCGAAGTTCTTCGACCTGACGGTGGGGGACCTGAAGACCTACACCCTGTGGGTGGAGGAGGAGAACCAGCGGCTCCAGGAGCTGCGAGCCCGGGACGAAGAGACCCGGCGCCAGGGGGAGCGGCGCCTGGCCGAGATGGCGGCGGTGCGCGAGGTGCACGGCTTGATCCTCGGCGGGGCGGCCGTCGACGCGGTGCTCGGGCGGCTCTTGCGAGCGGCCCGGGAGGTGGCCGGCGCTCGCCGTGCGGTGGTGGCTCGCCTGGTGGGGGTGCCGCCGGTGGCCGTGCCGTGGCTCGCCCGGGGCGACGTCACGCCGGCCTTTCTGGAGAACTTCCGCCTGCCGGGGACCGGGGCGGGGGCGCTGGCGGACGCCCTGGGGCGGGGCCAACCCGTCCACGTCTTCGACCGCGGGCTCCCGTACTTCGACCGCTTCCTCAGCCCGGCCGAGAAGGCGGCCCTCGACGCGCCGTCCTTTGCGCTGCTGCCCCTTGCTACCCGGGGGGCGCCCTTAGGGGTGCTCTACGCCGACCGTCAGGAGGGCGATGCCCCCTTTGCCGACGACGAGCTGGAGGCCCTGGCGACCTTCGCCGACCTCGCCGCCCTGGCCGTCGCCCGGGCGTGAGCCCCGTCCGGGGCCCGAGCCCGGCGTGAACCGTGTCGCGACGGCAGGCCGGCGTTGAGTCCAGGAGACCGCCGTGGGCCGCGCCGGGCCGGGGTTCCCGCTTTACAGCGGCCGAGGCGCTCTGCTATATAGGCAGCCTTCCTCCGGCCGGGATAGCTCAGTCGGTAGAGCAGCTGATTCGTAATCAGCAGGTCGTCGGTTCAAGTCCGATTCCCGGCTCCAATAAAATCAAGGGGTTACGCGATCCGCGTAACCCCTTTTTGGTGCTCATCAACCGCCGTGGTTCCTCTGGTGGTTCCTCTGGTGCGAGGATCGCGCCCGAGGAGGGCACCCGCCTCGATGGTCTCCGCAGCCGACCACTCGGGCAAGAGCACGGGGAGCGGCATGGCAGGTCTCCTTCGTGGGGGTTGACGGGTGAACGGGTTACCCGGGCGAGGCCCTACGCCTTCACGGCCCGGCAGGCGGTGGCGCCGGCGCTCCCGAGCACCGTGCCGGTGGTCGCGGTCGCCCCGGCGGCGGCGCCCACCGTCGCGATGGTGGGGACGGCAGCGGCCGTAGCGATCGTGCCGGCCGCGGTGGACACCGCTGAGGCGGGCACCGCGATCACGGCGCCGACCCCCGAGGTGGTGGCCGCAACGGTTACCGCGGTGCCCACGGCCGTGGCTCCGGCGGCGGCACCGGCGCAAAAGGTGGAGACGGCGGCGGCGAGGGGGGCGAGGAGGAAGATCATGGCTCGTTCTCCTTGGTGGCAAAGGGGTTGAATCCGGGGAGCACCCATCCGGAGAGAAACCGGTGGAACCCGGTTCCATTCCCCGGCGGGTTCCTCTAAAGTGGCGAGCGGTCCCGGCCGAACAGGGGGACCAATCTCCAAACTGCCCGGGGGCGGGGCGGCTGCGGACCTCAGGCCGTGCCGTCGGCGCCAAGGGGGGGCACTCCTTTCCCAGTCGGTTCTTGTCTCGCGTTGTTCCGCTTCGAAACGCCGGTGGGCCCAGGGCCCAGGGGGAGTTGGCCGTGCGATCGTCCCGGTTCTGCGTGCCCGCGCGCTGCCTCAGCGACTGGTCCCCAGAGGTCCGCCCTCGATTCGGCACCCGTCCGCCCATCCCCTGGGTCGGCGAGCATGGTCGGATTTCTCTTCCACGAGTGCACGACCACGGCCGGCCGGGCCGTCTACGGCAACGAAGGCCGAGTCTCCCGCGGATCGGAGGGCACGCCGGATGAAGTCGCTGGAGTTCGAGTGCGAGGTCACCACCCCCATGTTCCTCTCGGGTCCCGACCCGACCCAGGCAGAGCTCCGGCCGCCGTCCATCCGAGGGGCGATGCGGTTCTGGTTTCGGGCGATGATGGGGGGGGTGGTGGGAGACGACCCGGGACAGCGCCGGCTCCGGGAGCTCGAAGCCCGGGTCTTCGGGGACACGGAGAGACGATCCACGTTTCAACTGAGTCTGGCCGGCGGACCAGACGTGCTGCCTGTGCAGGCGAAGGGCTCAAAGGCGCTGGGCTCGGTCAAGCTGTACGCGGAATCGACCGGGGGACGCCGGCCGGAGCTGAAGCAACCCGGGGTCATCTACCTCTGCGGGCCCGGCTTGCTCGAGTGGAGCAAGGGGGAGAGGTCGTTTCTGCTCCGGCGCCCCTGTCTGCTTCCGGGCCTCAGGTTCAAGGTGCAGCTTCGGTTCGCCGGCCGCGATCCGAAGGTCGAGGCGGCTGTCGTGGGTGCGCTGTGGCTCGCGGCCGTGTTCGGAGGCTTGGGTGCGAGGACGCGACGGGGATTCGGCGGCGTGGTTCTTGGGGGCCAGGGTCTCCCGGTACTCCGTCCCGACCGGCTGGTCGAGGACCTGCGGGCGGCGCTGGGTGCCATCCGAGACGATTACTGCAGTCTCGCGGCCGTCGGGGGTCGGGACCGGAGCGAGGGGCAGCCCCAGTTCTCGTGTTTCGCGGAAGGTCAGTACCGGGTGCTGGCAGCAAAGGGCCTCAAGTGGACCGACGGCTACGCGGTGCTCGACTCCCTGGGCCGGTTCCTCCGGTTGTTTCGGATCCAGAGCGGTGGAACGGACCTGCGAGAGCGGGGCCGCGACTACCGAGACGTGATCAGCCCCTTCTTCG
>JBBIIA010000051.1:0-24630 GCA_037446775.1 Deltaproteobacteria bacterium | reverse complement strand
GGCCGCCAGGAGGGCCGCCAGGAGGGCCGCCAGGAGGGCCGCCAGGAGGGCCGCCGAGAGGGCGAAGCCAGCCTGCTCCTACGGCTCGCCGAACTTCGCTTCGGCCCCCTTCCCCCCTGGGCTCGTACCAAGATCCAGGCGGCGAACGAAGAAACGCTCCTCGGGTGGGGAGAGAACCTGCTGGGGGCTGAGACCCTGGAGCAGGTGTTCCGGTAGAAGCCCGCCAGCGTCGCCCCCACGACCGCCCCCTCACCGCAAGTACAGCCCCCCAGCAGCCCTACCCGGCGGCCCCAACCGGCGGCGGGGGGGCGCCGCGGGACCCCCGGGGGCAAGGACGTCCCGCCGAAGGGCTCCGAGCGGGGGTTGCGCACGAACCGGGCGGCGAGCCGTCCGAGCACGTCGGGTTCGGGGGCCTCGATCCACGCCCGCAGCACCCCGTCCTCCCCCCCCCGGCGCACCGCCAGCACCCGGTGGGAGGGCACCGTGGCCAGGGCCTCGCCGAAGTCGTACGCAGCTTCCCCTTCGCCCACAGGAGGGCCCGCAGCTTGGCCCGGGTCTCCGGGTCGTGGGCGACGCCCTCCGCCAAGATGTGACCGGCGCCGGCCAGCGCCTCGGCGGCCGTGGCCACCCCGGCCTCCGGATTCACGAAGGGCGCCGCCAACGCGAACGGGTCCCCGCCCTCGTCGCCCTGGCCGAGGAGCCGCTCGGCCAGGGGCGCGAGCCCCTTCCCCCGGGCCGCGAGCTCGTCGGTCAGCTTCCCCTGGCTGTCGATCGAAGCGAGTACCGCGGCCTGGCGCTCCCCGAGCTGGGTCAGGTACTCGAAGCGGTCCCACACCCAGGCGATGGCCACCTCGTCCAGGCTCCCGGTGGCCTCCTTGCGGTACCGGGCGACGAAGGGGATGGTCGCCCCCCCGGACGGCAGCTCCGCCACCGCCCGCACCTGGGCCGGGCGCAGTTCGAGCGCCGCCGTCACCGCGGACACCAAGGCGTCGTTCATCGGACCTTCGGTTCGGATTCCCCCCGGGCTTCGGGAGCGGCCCTTGTAGCGCCGCCCGGAGGCCCCGGTCAACGAGCCTCTGGATGCTCGGTTCTCGATGCTCGGCGCCGCCCCACATCTCTCTCGGCCAACATCTCCCGGCCCCGCGATTGCCGCCCGCTCCTTCCCCCGCTAGAATGCTGCCATGTCCGACCTCACCAGCCCCCACGATCGGTTCTTCCGGGACATTCTGTCCCAGCCCGACGCCGCTCGGAGCTTCGTCGAACACTACGTACCGGCCGAGGTGGTTTCCGCCCTCGACCTCGCGTCCCTTGAGGTCACCAGGGACTCCTTTGTCGACGAGGACCTGCGCTCTCACCTGGCCGATCTCGTGTGTCGCGCCGAACTACGCGACGGCGGCCCCGCCTACCTTTACCTGCTCTTCGAGCACAAGAGCAGCCCGACGGTGGGCGTCGCCTTCCAGTTGCTTCGCTACGTGGTGCGCCTGTGGAGCCACGCGCTGCGTCAGGGAGAGGCGTTCCCCCTGCCCCCGATCATCCCGGTGGTCTTCTACCACGGCCGCGCCCCCTGGCGGGTGTCGACGAACTTCGCCGACCTGGTGCGCGTGCCGCCGGGCCTCGAGGTCTTCGCCCCGCGATTTCGGTACCACCTCTGCGACTTGAGCACCTTCACCGACGACGAGCTTCGGGGAGAGGCAGTCCTGCGGGCCGCCCTTCTGACCTTCAAGCACATCTTCGATCCCGACCTGGCCGAGCGGTTGCCGGGCGTTCTGGGGCTCCTGGCCGACGTCTTGGGGCACCCCACGGCGCTCGGTTCCCTGGAGACTCTGCTCCGGTACGTGACGAGCGCGTCCACGGCGGTGAAACCCGAGGACCTCGGCCGGGCAATCGAGGAGGCCTTTCACCACAAGGGAGACGATCTCATGCCCACGGCAGCAGAAATCTGGATCGAACAGGGGAAGAAGCAGGGACACCAGCAGGGCCTCCAGCAGGGGCAGGCAGAGACCGCGCGCGGAGCGGTCCTGGAGGCCCTGGAGGCCCGGTTCGAGCTGGTACCGAGGACCATCCGGGAACGCCTCGACGGGATCGACGATCCGGCCCTCTTGAAGACCCTTCATCGCAAGGCGGTCACCACCCCGTCCCTCGACACCTTCCGAGCCGCCCTGGACGTGGTCCTGTCCTAGCCCCAGGGGGCCCGCTGGGGGCTGGATGGTCGTCGCCCGGCGCCCCCCCGTCCTCGGGTGCGGGCCCGCCCCGCTGCCCTCCTCACCTCGAGTCGCGGCGGGGCAAGCCCTGCCCTACGCGGCTGCATCGCAAGGCGGTCACCACCGCGTCCCTCGACACCCTCCGAGCCACCCTGGACGTGGGCCTGTCCTAGCCCCAGAGGGCCCGCTGGGGGCTGGATGGTCGTCGCCCGGCGCCCCCCTTCCGTCCTAGGATGCTCCCCCCCGACACCCTCATGCCGGGGGGGCGTCACGGGACCCCCCGGGGGGGAAAGGAGGGCCGCTCCGGGGGGACGACCGCGACCACGATCCCTCCCGGCCCTCGGCCACCACTCGAATTCAAGAACACTTTCCTACAGTTAAGCGATCTCTCCGGCCACACAGAAGCCGTGGCACGCCGTGTGCTTATCCCCCGGTCGACGCCCCAGGCCGTGGCCGCTTCGGCGAGCCGGCTCGGGCACCCAACCGGCGCACGCGAGGATGTCAAGACGAAGGAGGGAAGCCCCATGAGCCTGATGATCAACCAAAACGTCACCGCCCTGAACGCCTGGAAGAACCTCAACAAGACCGACCGCGAGATGTCAAGCACCATGGAGAAGCTCTCCAGCGGGCTCCGGGTCAACCGGGCGGCCGACGACCCGGCGGGCCTCGTCATCTCGGAGCAGATGCGGGCCCAGGTGGTGGGCCTCAAGGCCGCCGTTAAGAACAGCGAAAAGGGGATCTCCATGGTCCAGACGGCCGAAGCGGCCCTGGACAAGGTCCACGGCCTGCTGGGGCAGATGAGGAGCCTGGCGCTGGACTCCGCCAACGCGGCGACCAACGACGAGAAGATGCTCGCGGCGAACCAGGCGGAGATCGAAAACGCCATCCAGACCATCAGCCGGATCGCCCAAAACACCCAGTACGGGACCAAGCGGCTCTTGGACGGCTCGAACGCCGCGGCCAAGTCGGTGACCGTGGGCGACGGGGCAGCCATGGGCATCGCCAAGGTGCTTGCCTTCGACATCCGCTCGACCAACGCCGCGGCTCTCGCGCTTCGCTCCACGGCCGTCGCCGAGCAGATCGCCGGCGGGCCCGAGGTCATCGCCCTCTCTGGCGCCGCTTTCGGCAACCCGGTGGCCGCGGCGGCCAGCCTGGCGGGGGGGCCGCACGTCTTGACCGTAGAAGGACAGCTCGATCGGTACGCCTTCTCGGGGGGGACGAGCGGGGTCACCTACACCACGCGTCCCGCCGATTTCTACACCGGCAGCTTCTCCGGCACCTACACCGTGGAGAACAACTCCGGGAGCACCGTCCTTGCCGGCCCCTTTACCCTCAAGATCGGCACCCGGGCCGTGGGGACGGCCTCCTACGAGGGAGGCTCCCTCACCCTCACCATGAACAACACCGAGACCGGCGAGGTGGCCAAGGCGGGCATCGTGCTCGGGGGCACCTTCGCCCTGGGATCCTCCTTCGACCTCGCGGTCACCGCGAGCACCGCCCAGGTGCGCCTCGACCGCGGCCCGGCGGTTGCCATGAACCGGGAGAAGCAGGTCACGGCGGGGACCCAGACCCTGTCGAGCGGCCTCCGGGACGGGACCTCGGCGGCGTTTGATCTGGCGGCAGTCCACTACGACTACCAGGGCGCGACCAAGGACTACCCGTTCACCGTGTGGAAGACCGGCATCAACGTGACCCTGGGGGAAGGAGGCAAGACCACCAACGTCGCCGCGGGCTCGGCCCGCACCGACTACACCGTCACCGACGGCGAGGGCAACGCCTTGACCCTCGCGTTCGACCCGAGCGCCCTGCGGGGGGGGGAGACCGCGACCGCCGAGGTCGAGAGCGGGGCCTTGGTGTTTCAGGTGGGCTCGAACCAGAGCCAGACCGTTAAGGTGGCGATCCGAAACGTCTCGGCCGACCGGCTCGGCCGCGGGGTGGAGAACCAGAGCGGCTTCGAGAGCCTGGCTGCCATCGACGTGACCACCGCCCAGGGGGCCCAGGACGCCCTGGCCCTGATCGACCAGGCCATCGACGAGGTTTCAACGATCCGGGGCGAGCTCGGCGCCTTCCAGAAGAACACCCTGGAGGCCAACCTCGACAACCTGCGGGTGGCGGCGGAGAACCTCCAGGCGTCGGAGTCGGTGATCCGCGACACCGACATGGCGGCCGAGATGGCCACCTTCACCAAGTACCAGATCATGATGCAGGCGGGCACCGCCATGCTCGCCCAGGCCAACCAGATGCCCCAGAACCTCTTGAAGCTGTTGCAAGGGTAGCCAGGGCTCGCCCCGCCAAAAAAAGATCGAACCGGTCTAAAGTTCCCCCGGGGGGGACCGATAGGAGAGGCAGGCACGGGATGCAACAGCTGCGAAAGGAGGTGCGATCGGGTAGCGAGAGCCACAGACGCCAAGGCGACGGGAGCGGCCGAACGGCTCCCGGGGGCGCCGCGCCCCAACCTCTGCGGCACACGGCAAGGACGCCGGAACGAAACGCGCGGGGCACCCCTGCCCCGCCCCTCATGGAGGAACGACCATGTCTCTGATGATCAACCAAAACATCACCTCCCTGAACGCCTGGAAGAACCTCAACAAGACCGACCGGGCCATGAGCACCACGATGGAGAAGCTCTCCAGCGGGCTGCGCATCAACAAGGCCGCCGACGACCCGAGCGGGCTGGTGGTGTCCGAGCAGATGCGGGCCCAGGTGGTGGGGCTCAAGGCGGCCGTCAAGAACAGCGAGAAGGGCATCTCCATGGTCCAGACGGCCGAGGCCGCCCTGGACAAGGTACACACCCTGCTCGGGCAGATGCGGAGCCTGGCGCTGGATTCGGCCAACTCGGCGACCAACGACGACAAGATGCTCGCCGCCAACCAGGCCGAGATCCAAAACGCCCTGGAGACGGTGAGCCGGATCGCCCAGAACACCCAGTACGGCACCAAGAAGCTGCTGGACGGCTCCAACGCCGCCGCCAAGGCGGTGACCGTGGGGGACGGCGCCGACATGGGCATCACCAAGGTGCTCGCCTTCGACATCCGGTCCACCGACGTCACCTCCCTGAGCATCAAGTCCACCGATGTGGCTGCCAACCAGATCGCCGGGGGCGGCGACGTCATCGCCCTCTCCGGGGCCGCGTTTGACGACGCCGACGGGAGCGACGCCGCGGACGCGCTGTCGGCCGGCAAGCACGCCCTCACGGTGTCCGGCAAGCTCGACTCCTACACCTTCTCGGCGGGCGTAAGTGGCGCCACCTACACGGCCGACAAGGACGTGGACTACTACACCGGCACCTTCTCGGGCACCTACACCATCGAGAACAACACCGACGAGACCGACTTCAGCGAGCCCATGACCCTGAAGATCGGGAGCCGGGTGGTGGGCACCGCGACCTTCGCTTCGGATGTCCTCACGCTAAACAACACCGAGACCGGCGAAGTGGCCACCATGGGCATCACGCTGGGCGGCACCTTCGCCATCGGCTCCTCCTTCGACCTCAAGGTGCAGGCGAGCACCGCCAAGGTGAGCCTGGACGGCGGCACCGCCGAGAACATGAACCGGGAGAAGCAGCTCGCCGGAACCGCGATCACGCTCACCAGCGGCCACCGGGACGGCGGCGACGTGGACTTCAATCTCGCCGCAGTCAACTACGCCCAGGACGGCAGCTCGAAGAGCTACTCCTTCACCGTGTGGAAGGAGGGCATCAACGTCACCCTGGGCGACGGCGGGCCGGTGACGAACATCGAAACCGACAGCAACATCGACACCTACACGTTGGCGGACGCCAAGGGCAACAGCGTCACCTTGAAGTTCGACACCGCGGCTCTGGCGGCAGACGAGAGCGCCGCCGCCAAGATCGAGAGCGGCGCCCTGGTCTTCCAGGTGGGCTCGAACCAGAACCAGACGGTGAAGGTCGCGATCCGCGACGTGGCCGCCGACAAGCTCGGCCAGGGGGTGGAGAACCAGAGCGGCTTTGGCAACCTCGCCGAGATCGACGTCACCACCGCCCAGGGGGCCCAGGACGCCCTGGCCCTGATCGACAAGGCCATCGACGAGGTCTCGCAGATTCGCGGCGAGCTCGGCGCCTTCCAGAAGAACACCCTGGAGGCCAACCTGGACAACTTGCGGGTGGCGGCCGAGAACCTGCAGGCGTCGGAGTCGATCATCCGCGACACCGACATGGCCGCCGAGATGGCCACCTTCACCAAGTACCAGATCATGATGCAGGCGGGCACCGCGATGCTCGCGCAAGCCAACCAGATCCCGAACAACATCCTCCAGCTCCTGAGGTAGCCGGGATCGCCGGGAGGGAGGGCCCCAGGGACGGGGCCCTCCCCTCCCCCTTCACCACCGGGGAGCAGGCGCGCAGCAGGGGAGGCGTAGGCCATGAACGTGCAAGCCGTCACCGAGATGGCGATCCGCGGATCGCCGGGCGCCGGGCAGACCCCGGCCGAGAGCCAGGGCCCGAGGCCCGTCCACCTCCCGCCGGTGGAGCCCGCGGCCCCGGCGGAACCCGCCCCTAGGGCGGAGCCCACCGCCGAAGAACTGACCCGGGCCCTCGAAGGCATGAACGCCTTCGTCGGCGCGAGCAACAGCCACATCCAGTTCGCCCTGCACCAGGAGGCGCAGCGGATGATGGTCGAGGTGATCAACAACGACACCCAGGAAGTGATCAAGACCATCCCCGCGAAGGAACTGCTGGACCTGGCGGCGAAGATCGGGGAGATGGTGGGGATGCTGCTGGATCGGAGGGGGTAGCGGGTACGGGGGAAGCAACGGGCAGGCGGTTCTTCCCCTCGGAGACACCGGGTATCCTGGGCCCGGGGACACCCAGCAAGGTTGCGCCATGGCAGGGACGATCAGCTTCGACGGACTGGCGACCGGGATCAAGACCAGCGACACGGTGGACAAGTTGATCGCCGTGGAGAGCCGGCCCAAGATCCTCAAGGAAGCCGAGAAGGTTCGGGTCGAGAACCAGCTGGCGAGCTGGCGGGAGATCAACTCCCGGCTGCTGGCCGTGAAGGTCGCGGCCAGCGACCTGGCGCGCCTGGCCACGTGGAACACGCAATCCGTGGCGTCGAGCCGCGAGGAGGCGCTAACCGCCACGGCGGCCCTGGGGGCGCCCGAGGGGACCTACACCCTGCGGGTCGAGACCCTGGCCAGGGCCCACCAGGTCGCCACCTCCGCCGACCCGGCCGGCGTGCCCCCAGACCCCGGCTACGCGCGCGCCGACTCGCTCTTTGGCACCGGCACCCTCAAACTCTCCGTGGGCAGCCTGGAGCACACCTTCACCCTAAACGACACCAACCACACCCTCGCCGGCGTGGCCAAGGCGATCAACGAGGCGAAGGTCGGGGTGAGCGCCGCGGTGGTCCACAACGGCTCGGGCTACCAGCTGCTGCTCACCGGCGGCAAGACCGGCACCGAGAACGCCCTCGCCCTCGACGCCTCGGGCGTGGACACCACCGGCACCCGCCCCTTGGGGTCGTGGACGACGGTGCAGGCGGCCCAGGACGCGGTTATCGCCCTCGGCTCCGGAGCGGGCGCGATCCGGGTGACCTCGGCCTCGAACACGGTGAGCACCCTGCTCCAGGGCGTGACCCTGAACCTGAAGGCCGCCGACGTAAGCCAGGACGTCACGGTATCGGTGAGCCGGAACACCTCGGGACTTGCCGAGAAGGCGCAGGCCTTCGTCGACGCCTACAACGAGGCGACGACCTATATCAAGGACCAGTTCGCCTACGATAGCGATAAGAAGGTCGCTGGCATCCTGATGGGGGATGGAACCCTGCTGGCGGTGCAGCGGTCTTTGAACTCGCTCCTGCTGCGGGGGGTGGACCGCACGTCGGCCTTCAAGAGCCTGTCGTCGGTAGGCATCACCCTCGGCGACACCGGAAGCCTGAGCTTCAACACCGCCAAGTTCTCGGATGCCACCAGGGCCGACTTCGAGGGCGTCATGCGCCTGATGCGCACCGGCGGCGACTCGAGCCACCCCAAGGTTTCCTTCGTCTTCGCTGGCGCCAAGGCCCAGGCGGGCGCCCACGCGGTGAACGTGACGGCTCCGGCCACCCGGGCGAGCGCGGCCGCCGCGGCCGCCGCCAGCCTGACGGTAGGGGCCGCCAACGAGACGCTGACCCTAGCGGTCGACGGCCGCGCTGCGGTGACGGTGAAACTCAAGCACGGGACCTACACCGCCGACACCCTGGCCGCCGAGGTCCAGGCCAAGATCAACGCCACCAGCGCGGCCAAGGTGGCGGTGACCGCGGCCGACGGCAGGCTCTCGATCTCCTCCGAGCGCTACGGCGCGGGCTCGCGGCTCCAGTTGCTCGGGGGCTCGGCCCTGACCAATGCCGGCGTCGACGGCAACCTCGGCCTCGGCGTCGTCACCGCCACGGGCGCCGACGTGGCGGGGACCATCGGCGGCGAGGCGGCGACTGGCACCGGGCAGCTCCTGCGGGGCAACGCCGGCAACCCAACGACCGACGGGATGCAGGTACTGGTCCAGGCCGAGGCGCCGACCACCGCGGTGGTGACGGTGACCAAGGGGCTCTTCTCGCAGCTCGACGAGTACCTGTCGGGCCTGACAAACCCGCTCTCGGGCGCGTCGTCTCGGCGCGAAGAGGCCCTCACCAAGTCGGTCGCGAGCCTGCAAGCCCGGATGGAAGAGATGGACGCCCGGCTCGCGACCCGCCGGGAGAGCCTGTTGCGACAGTTTCTCCAGATGGAGAAGGCGGTTGGACAGTTCAACAGCCAAGGCAACTACCTCTCGAACGCCCTGTCGGGACTGAGCAACAACTGGAAGTGGAACGGTTGAGAAACCAGGAACAGGGGGCCAAGGAGGCAGGTTTATGAGCTACGGGCGCGGGGCGCAGGCGTACACCCAGACCCAGGTCTCGACCACCACGAGCCAGCAGCAGCTGATCGTCATGGCCTACGACGGCATCTTGCGGTTCTTGGCCCGGGCCAAGGAGCGCATGCGAGCCCGGGAGATCGAAGCCACCGAGCAGGACCTGGTGCGGGCCCGGACCATCGTGGAGGAACTGGGGGGCACCTTGAACATGGAAGCCGGGGGGCAGATCGCGAGGAACCTCTGGAACCTGTACGTCTACTTCTCCCAGAAGATCACCGAGGCGAACCTGCTCAAGCAGCCGGGGCCGCTGGAGGAGATCGTCCCCATCCTTCGGGACCTGCGGGACGGCTGGGCGAAGCTCGAGGTGCCCCAGGACGACGCCCAGGCCCAGGCGCGAAACCGCCACCTGCCCACCGCCGACGAGTCCCGCCGACTGAGCGTGACGGGCTGAATGGGATTCGGCCGCCGCCCCCGCCGAGGGAGCCCATGACCGAACCCAAGTCCCCGGCCGCCGCGCTGGGCGCCATCATCGACGGCGAGCTCGCCGCGTGCCGCGCCATCCTCGCAGCCACGGAGGCCATGGAGGCGGCCCTAGACCCCCTGGACCTCGACGCCGTCGAAGCGGGCCTGGGGGAGCGAGCCCGGCACTTCGCCACCCTGGCGGCCCTGGAGGCCGAGGCCGAGACCCTGCGGGGCCGGGTGGACGCAGCCACCACCCTAGCCGAGGGCCTAGCCGAGGGCCTAGCCGAAGGACTGGCCGAACTGCGCGCCTTGAGCGCTCAGGTACGCGAGGCCGATGCCCGAGCCCAGGCCGGGGCCGCCCGGGCCCTGGCGGGCATTGAGCGCGAGATTCGCAGCGTGAACCGCGGCCAGGGAGGCCTCCGGGGCTACCGCGGCTCCGGCGGCCCCGAACCCCGCTTCGCCGACCGCAAGGGATAGCTCCCGAGCCCCGGCGCCGACGGCGTGCCCCCCTGCCCCGGGCGGCGGCATCCCTCCTCCTCGCATCCCTGGCCCCTCCTCCTGTATCCTGCGCCGGTCGCCGCTCGTTTTTGCCCCCCCGTGACGGGGTGGCCGAACCCTGCTGTGGGGAACCCCCATGGACGCCCTCGCCCTCGTCGCCGACATCGAGGCGCACTACGCCCTCGTGCTGGCGCTCACCGCCGAGCAGGAAGCGCGGCTGCGCGCGGGAGACCTGGACGACCTCCCGGCCCTCTTGCTCGCCAAGGCAGAGGAGGTGGACCGGGCAAACGCCCTCGTGGCGTCGCTGCGAGAGGCCCCCGGGAGCCAAGACCCGGACGCCTACCGCGCCGCCATGGGGCAACTGGGAGCGACGATGGCCCGGGTGGTGGCCGCCGAGGAGCGGTGCCGGGCCCTCTCCCCGGCGGCCCCTCCCGCCGCCCCCCGGGCCCGGGCGGCCGCCGCATACCGGCGACCCTAGGAGGCGTCGGACGGAGTTTTTCACGGCCCGGTCAAAAAGCCCGCTTCTTCCCCTCAAGCTCCCCGCCTCCCCGGCCGATAGGTACCGCCAAAGGAGTGCCCCTCATCCCAAGGACGGGAGCCGTGAGCATCTCTGAGTTCGCCCTCCACAACGTGCTGCGCACGTACTCGCGCCAGGAGCGGATCGGGCAGGTATCCCGGGCCCGCCTGCCGGCTACCGCCGGGCCCCCTCGCACCAGCGACCAGGTGAGCCTGAGCCCGGTGGGACAAAAGGTGGCGGTGCTCGGGCAGCTCGCCGCCGAGGTGGTCGATCGCCGACACCCCGAGCTCGCCGGCGAGGACCGCTCCGACCGGGTGCGCGCCACCATGGACGAGCTGCTTGCCCGTCACCGCGGCGAAGTCGGCAACGCCGCCCTCAGCCCCCAGGCCCTCGAGGCCACCCTGCGGCCGCTCTACCTCGGCTAGCCCCGGGGCCCGTCACCCCCACCCGCCCGCCCCCCCCGGAGCTTGCGAAGGCCTGGTTTTGCCTTCGGTTTTCGTGCTCCCTCCGGTTGACACGCCCCCCCTGGCCGATGCTAGGATACCCGCGGCTTTTCCCACCCGCCCGGGGGCCGATGGGCCTCAGGAGAGACGGCCATTTTCGGGGAAGACGCGTTGCGCACGAGGGACGAGCTCATCGAGGAGTACGCGCCCCTCGTCAAGTACATCGCCGAACGCCTGTCCGCTCGCCTCCCCTCCTCCATCGAGCTCGATGACCTGATCAACACCGGGGTCTTGGGCCTCATCGACGCCATCGACAAGTTCGTCGCCGACCGGGGGGTGAAGTTCAAGACCTACGCCGAGTTCCGCGTTCGGGGCGCGATGCTCGACTTTTTGCGCCGGCAGGACTGGGCGCCGCGCTCCATGCGCCGCAAGGAGCGGGAGCTCTCCCAGGTGTTTCGCGGCCTGGAGCAGCAGTTCAAGCGACCAGCCACCCATGAGGAGGTAGCCGGCGCGATGGGCATCCAGATGGAGGAGTTCAACAACCTCCTGTACAAGGCGCGCGGTCTGTCGCTTCTATCGCTCAACCGCCCTCGTGCCGAAGAGGGAGAGGACGAAGTCAAGGAGCTCGGGGAGTTCATCCCGGACGAGCCGGAGAACAACCCGTACGAGCAGCTCAAGAGACAGGAAGTGCGCGACCTCCTGGCCCAGCAGATCGACGGCCTGCCGGAGAAGGAGCGCATGGTGGTGTCCCTGTACTACTACAACGAGCTGACCATGAAGGAAGCAGGGCGCATCCTGGGGGTGACAGAGTCGCGGGTCAGCCAGCTCCACTCGTCGGCCATCCTGCGGTTGAAGGGTTTTCTCGAAGGCATGCTGTAGGCGCGCTGCCGACCCGCAGCGCGATTCGCCGACGCGACCACCAGGGACGCAAGTCGCCGCCGCGGGCGGCGCGGCAGGTGTGAACCCCCGGCGGGAGGTTTTCGTTGTCCGAGCTCCTGAGCCAGGAGGAAGTAAACGCCCTCCTCTCGAGTGCCCCGCTGGTGGCGGAGAGGCCCGCCCCGGGGACGCCCCCGGAGGCCGAGGCCCCCGCGCCGGCCCGCTACCGCAAGCGGGCGAGTCGCTACGACTTCAAGCGCCCCAATCGGATCTCAAAAAACGTCCTCCAGAGCCTGCACTTCCTCCACGAGCGCTACGCCCGCAACCTGGCCCTCAACCTCTCCGCGTACCTGCGCACCATCACCGACGTGACGCTCTTGAGCGTCGATCAGCTCTCCTACGCCGAATTCCTGATGAGCCTGCCCGAGACCACCTGCATCAACGTGGTCAAGATCACCCCCCAGGGCGGCACCATGGCCTACGAGGTGAACCCCACCCTCGTCTTCGCGGTCATCGAAAAGCTGATGGGAGGCGCCTCCGATACGGCCACGATGAACCGCGAGATCACCGTGATCGAGCAGAAGCTCGTCGAGGGCTTCATCGAAATGGCGCTTCGGGACCTCGAAGAGGCGTGGCAGACCATCGGCCGGACGAGCTTCAGCCTGGATCGCCGGGAGACGAGCCCCCAGCTCGTCCAGATCGTGGCGCCCAACGAGATCGTGGTGGTCACCGTGTTCGAGGTGAAGGTGGGCCAGAGCTCGGGGATGATGAACTTCTGCCTGCCGGCGATCTACCTCGAGCCCTTCGCCGTGGAGCTGCGCCAGGAGAACCGGACCGACATCGCGAGTCGTATGACGGAAGAGGACTACCGCCGGATCGACGACGTGTTGAGCCGGGCGCAAGTCGGCCTCTGCGCCAACCTGGCCCGGCGCAAGCTCCGCATTCGCGAGCTGTTGGCCCTCAAGGCGGGAGACGTCGTGCCCCTGGACAAGGAGATGGGGTCCCCCGTGACCGTCACCGTGGCGAAACTGCCGAAGTTTCAAGCCTCCTTCGGAGCCCGCAAGGGAAAGAAGGCCATCCGCATTTTAACGGCCTCCGCCGAGCAGGACGGGGCGGCGGCCGCCGACCCCGGGGCCTTTCGCGAGCTTCGCACCCCCCCATGACGCCAGGAGGGCCGTGAGCCCATGTCCGATGTGCTGAGCCAGGAAGAAATCGACCGCCTGCTGGGAGCGGCCGCGGCGGATCTCCCCCCGGAGCTCCCCGGGCTCGGGGGGCCTGCGTTGGGGGCCTCTGAGAAGCTGGCCCGGTTGATCTTCGCCTCGGCCAACACCGCCCTGGCGGCGCTCCTGGCCCGCACGGTCACCGTCTCCGACGGGCTCGGCCAGGTGGTTGACGTGGGCGCGGTGGAGCCCGCCCGGACCCTGGTGGTCCGCTGCCCGTTTCGCTCCGGGTTCACCGGAGAGCTGGCGTTCGTGCTACGCCATCCCGACGCGTCGGCGCTTGCCGACCTGATCCTCGGGGGCGACGGAACCCCCAAGGCCACCCTAGACGACGCCGACCTCGACGCCCTCCAGGAGGCCTTCTCCCAGGTCACGGGGAGCGCGAGCCCTGCCCTCACGGCGACCCTGGGCCGGGACGTGGCCTTCTCGTCCCCCCGCGCCGAAACCGTGGAGTCGGGACGGCTGGGGGCATCCCTCCCCTGGGGCCACGCGTTCCTCTCCCAGAGTCGGGTGAAGGTAGACACGGGGCTGGAGGCGCCCCTGCGCCTGCTCCTATCGCTGGAGCTAGCCGGAGAACTCGGGCACGTCTGGCGCGAACAGGAGAGCTCGGCCCCGCGGCCCGGGCCCAAGCCGGTCTCCCCGGCCAAGCCCCCCGCCGGGACCCAGGCTGCCGCCCCCACCCCCGCCGCCGAGATCCACAATATCAACTTGATCCTCGACATCGAGGTGGAGGTCATCGTCCGTCTGGGACAGGCCGTGCTCCCCCTGCGAGACATCCAGCGCCTGCGGCCCGGTGCCATCATCGACCTGGACAAGGAGACCGAGGCCCCGGTGGAGCTGGTCGTCAACGACCGGGTCATCGCCACCGGGGAGCTCGTGGTGGTCAGCTCCGACCACTTCGCCCTGCGCATCAGCGACATCGAAACCCCCACCGAGCGTATCCGCCGCCTTGGCCCTTGAGGCGGTCAACCCGGTCCTGAGGGACCTCCTCCACCGGACGGTGCTCCTGGTCCAAGACCGGAACACCTGGTGGGAGGCTACTCCCCTCGACGCCCACGACTGCCGGGTGTACCTGGCCGTGCTCACCCAAGCCGGAGCACCAGGGCCAGCCACCGGCTCGGCCAGCCTGCAAGTCACCGACGCCACGGGGCTGATCCGCCTGGAAGGAACCCTGCTGGGCTCCCACGTCCTAGACCTCAACGGCGTGGGTCACGTCACCTGGGAACTCCTCATCGACCCCGCGAAGGTGCAGCGGCTGAACCGCCGGAGCCACTTCCGGGTCCCGGTGGGTCTCAAGGGGGAGGTCGCCGCGCTCACCCCCGAGGAGTTCGAGGGGGTGGCGGCCGCCCCCGGTCGGCCCCCCGCGACCCTCCTGGAGGCTCTCGCCCGGCAGGCGGCAGGGCGCCGCCACCCGTGCGTGGTGCGAGACCTGAGCACCGGCGGGGCGCTCCTGGCCATGGCTTCTCCGCCGCCAAGAGCCAAACAACAGGTCCTCTTGGACGTGGCTCTAGGCCACCAGAACATCCTGCGGAACCTCCCCGCCACCGTCGTCGAGGGCCGCGCCGACGCCCTGGTGCCACCCTTTGACGCCCGCGTGCGCTTGCGCTTCGCGCCCCTCCCCGCCGCCGCCGATGCCCGCCTGGCGCGCCACGTCCTGCTCGTGCAGCGAGAAATCCTAAAGAAAGGAGTAAAGGGGTAGCTGTCAGCTGTCAGCGATAGGCAGTTGGCGACTCGCTACTCGCTACGACCCCTTCCGCTAGCGCCACAGCGTAGGCCGCGATCCCCTCTTGCCGCCCGGCAAAACCCAGGCCCTCGGTGGTGGTGGCCTTGACGGTGACACCTCGGGACCCCAACCCGAGGGCGGCCGAGAGGTTGGCTTCCATGGTCGGCAGGTGGCCTGCCACCTTGGGTCGCTGGGCGACGAGGGTGGCGTCGACCCTCAGCACCCGAAAGCCGACTGCGGCGACCCGGGCGGCCACCCGTTCCAGGAGGCCGAGGCTCGAGGCCCCCGCCCACGCTTGGTCGGTATCCGGGAAGTGGCGGCCGATATCCCCCAGGCCCGCCGCCCCGAGCACCGCGTCGGCCACGGCGTGGGCCAACACGTCGGCATCCGAGTGGCCCAAAAGGCCCCGATCATGGGGCACCTCGACGCCCCCGAGGATCAGCCGACGCCCCTCCACCAGGCGGTGAACGTCGTACCCGTGGCCGATGTGGAGGGCCCCGGAGCGCCGCCGATCGGCGACCAGGGCCTCGGCCAGGGGCAGGTCTTCCGGCACGGTCACCTTGACGTTGCGGGGGTCCCCGAGGACGAGCCTCGGCCGCCGGCCCAGGGCTTCGACCAGGGCCGCCTCGTCGGTCCCCCGGGCGCCCCGTTCCCGCGCCGCCGCCAGGGCGTCCCGAAGCAACGCCAGCGGAAAGGCCTGGGGCGTCTGGGCGTGCCACACCCCGCCCCGATCGATGGTCGCCGCCACCGCCCCCCCGGCCCCGCGCTTGAGGGTGTCCCGGCACGGCACCGCCAGCAGGGCGCCGTCGGGCGTGGCGGCGGCGACGAGCTCATCTAGGCGCTCCACCGGCGGAAACGGACGCACGCCGTCGTGAACCAGGACCAGGTCGTCGGCGCCGAGCTCCGGGCACGCCGCCGCGAGGCCGGCGAGGCCCAGGGACACCGAGTCCTGGCGCTCCTCGCCCCCGGCCACCACCCCCAGGACTCCGGGGACCCCCGCCCCCTCCACCAGCCCGCGCACCCGCTCCACTTGATCCGGAGGGGCCACCACCACTAGGCCGGTCAGCCCGGGCCAGGCAGACAGGGCCTCCAGGGCCCGCAGCAGGATGGGCTTGCCGCCCACCCGCAGGAACTGCTTTCGCTCCCCCGCTCCCATGCGAAGGCCGGCGCCGGCCGCCGGCACCACGGCGTACGCCCTCACGCCCGGCGCCTCCACACCCGCCGCTTCTCGGGAACCACGGGTTCGCCGTCGATCCCACGCTCGGTGCGGGCGAAGATCATGCGGCCCGAGGCGGTCTGGAGCACCGAGGTGACCACCCCCGCCACCGACTGGCCGAGCAGCCCCGCCCCTCCCTCTACGACCACCATGGTGCCGTCCTCCAGGTACCCGACCCCCTGGCCGGCCTCCTTGCCGGGCTTTTGGAGGGTCACCTGCACCTCCTCGCCGGGGAGCACCACGGGCCGGAGCGCGTGGGCCAACTGGTGGACGTTGAGCACCCGAACCCCCTGGAGCTCCGCGACCTTGGTAAGGTTGAAGTCGTTGGTCACCAGCGTCGCGCCGGTCACCTTACCGAGTGCCACGATCTTGCCGTCCACTTCCTTTACCCGGGGGAAGTCCTGGTCGGTGATCCGGACCTCGATGCCCTCGATGCCCTGGAGCCGCTCGAGGATCCCCAGGCCCCGGCGCCCCCGGGCCCGCTTGAGGGGGTCGGTGCTGTCGGCGACCCCCTGGACCTCGTTGAGGACGAACTGGGGGACCACCACCGGGCCGCCGATGAAGCCCAGGTCCACCATGTCGGCGATGCGGCCGTCGATGATGGCCGAGGTGTCGAGGATCTTGGGGGTGGCCGAGGTGGCGACCCCGGCCTTGCCCGAGGCCCCCCGCAGGGCCCGGATGCCCCGAGCCCCCGCCAGGCCACCGAGGTACAAGAGCAGCACCGCCACGCCCACCGAGAGGGCGGGGGGGTAGGCGTCGAGGGCGAAGGCCGGGCGAGCCAGGGCGGCCCCCACGAGCCCGGCGAGGGTGCCCACCCCGGCCCCGAGCACGACGAAGGGCTGGGCGTCCCGGACCGCCTGTTCGACGAGCAGCACGGCCAGGAAGACGGCAACCCCCGCCGCCGCCCCTACCCCGGGGGCCTCGTTCCAGGACGACAAACCGGGGCCCGCCAGGGCCCCGGAGGTGACGCACGCCGCCAGCAGCAGCAATCGAGTGACGACGGTTCGGCCCAACTCACCCCTCCGCAGCGGTCGCCAGATCCCCAAACAGCTCGAGGATCTGCTCCTCCGCCTGGCACGCCTTCTGCCCTCGGACCATCGCGATCTCCTGGCTCAGGAGATCCAGCGCGGTGTTTAGGATCCGCTTCTCGCCGTAGGAGAGGCTCTTGCCCGCCCGCAAGAGGTACAGGTCGCGAAAGACCCGGGCGATCTCCATCGCGGAACCGGTGCGGATCTTGTCGCTGTACTCCCGAAAGCGCCGGTTCCAGGTCTGGTTGTCGCTCACCCGCTTGCGCTGGCGGAGCACCTGGAAGACCAGGTCCACCTCGTCGTCGGCCATGAGGCGCCGCAAGCCGACCTCGCCGGACTTGGAGAGGGGGATGATGATGGTCATGTCCCGGTCCACCACCCGCAGGATGTACACCTCGATGGGCCGCCCCATGATCTCCCGGGTCTCCACCGCGACGATCTCCCCCACCCCGTGGGCCGGGTAGACGGCCTTCTCACCCACTCGAAACATGGCGCCCTCCTGTGTTCATCCCCCGCTCCCCCGACCCGTAGCCGACCTTGGACCGATCGACACCCTGTGCTAGAGTCCGCCGCCGCCCCCCCCTAGCGACCGAGGAGGACCCTACCCATGCCATCCCCCGCCGTGTACGTCTCGGACCTCCGCACGACGCCCCGCCACAACCTCCTGGACAAGGTCGAGGCCCTCCTCGACCGGGCGGGCATCGCGACCCGCGTGCGCCGGGGCGACCTGGTGGCCGTAAAGCTCCACTTCGGCGAACCGGGCAACACCTCCTACCTTCGGCCGGTCTTCGTACGCCGGGTGGTGGAGGTGCTCAAACGCCTCGGGGCCCGCCCCTTTCTCACCGACGCCAACACCTTGTACGTCGGGGCTCGCAGCGACGCGGCCAATCACCTCGAAGCCGCCATCCACAACGGCTTCGACTACGCCGCGGTCGGCGCCCCCCTGATCATCGCCGACGGCCTGCGGGGCAACACCGCGGTGCGCGTCCCGGTGGCCGGCATCCACTGCCGCGAGGTCGCCATCGCCGCCGCCGTGGCCCACGCCGACGCCCTGGTCGGGCTCGCGCACTTCAAGGGCCACGAGCTCTCCGGCTTCGGGGGAGCCCTCAAGAACCTGGGCATGGGCTGCGCAGCCCGGGAAGGGAAGCTCGACCAGCACTCCACCGTCGCCCCCAAGGTCAAACGAAAGAACTGCACCGCCTGCGGCGAGTGCGTGCGCTGGTGCGCCGCCGGCGCCATCGCGGTCGCCGAGGCCGCCGCCATCGACCCCAAGCGCTGCGTGGGGTGCGGCGAGTGCATCCTCGCCTGCCCCGAGCAAGCCATCCAGATCCAGTGGAACCAGGGCCCCGAGACGATGCAGGAGAAGATGGCCGAATACGCCCTGGGCGCCCTGCACGGCAAGGCCGACCGGAGCCTCTTCCTCAACTTCGCCACCCAGGTGAGCCCCGCCTGCGACTGCTACGGCCACAACGACGCCCCCATCGTGGCCGATGTCGGCCTGCTGGCGGGGACCGATCCGGTGGCCCTGGACCAGGCTTCGGTGGACCTGGTGAACGCCCAACCGGGCCTTCCCGGCACGGCGCTCGCCGCCGGACACGAAGCCGGCGGCGACAAGTTCCGGGGCGTGTATCCCAAGATCGACTGGTCAGCCCAACTGCGCCACGCCGAGCGCATCGGCTTGGGGAGCCGCACCTACGAGCGGGTAGACGTCGCCCCGCCGGGTCGGTAGCTCCGCGAGGAGCCGGGGGCAGCTCACGGCCCCCTGGACGCCGTGCACCGACCGTACCCGCCCGGTCGCCCCGGCCCACAGGGTGAGGGCCATCCCCCCGGCCACGGCCACCGCCAAGGCCACCAGGACCCAATCCCAAACGGTGAGGTTGCGGGGCAACGGGGACCTCCGGCAGGAACGAACGCCTTCTTATACCACACCCGCGCCCCGCGGGGAACCGGTCCCATCGCGCGTCACCCGCCCCCGTGGCACCCCTTGCACCACTGGCGCAGGGCCGGCTTGCCGAGGCAGGACAGGCACTCGGGGGCGTGGGGGTCGTGGCAAGAGGCGCAGTCCAGGGCGCGACTCGGTCGCTGGGGATCCCGGGGGGCCTTGATGGCGTGGCGGAGCTTGGGGTGCTTGCCGCGGGCGTGTTCCGGATGGCACGGGGCGCACAGGGGCGCTACCGCCCGCGGCCGTCGATCCTCCGGCGGGTGGCACCCGGTGCAGCCCTTGGCCAAGAGCTCGGCGTGCTTGGCCCCCGGCCAACGATGGCAGCCGACGCAGCCGGACGGGCTGGCATCGTGGCACGCCCAGCAGCGCGGCGGGGCGGCCTGGTGGAAACCCGTGGGGCTTTCGGCGAGGCCGAACACGGTGAGGCTTCGCCCCCCGGCGAGGGTCACCGTCGAACCCCGGGACCGCAACCCCTCGAGCCGCACGTGGTAGGCGCCCCGGTAATCGGTGCCCGCGACGGCGCGGCCGTCCACGGTCACTGCGGGAGCCTTGAGCCCCTCCACCACCAGCCAGGCGCGATCCCCGGCGGCCCGGTGGCCATCCGGCGGATAGGACAGGGGGGCGGCGGTCACCGAGGTCCCCAGGGCGAGCCCGACCCCCAGGACGGCCGCGACCCCGAGCCTCACCGATCCACCTCCCCGCCGCCGCCCCACCGGGCCAGGTAGGCGTCCGCTCCCCGCACCCCGTCCACTGCCGCGCTCACGATCCCTCCGGCGTACCCTGCGCCCTCCCCCAGCGGGTAGAGCCCTTCCATCCCCGGGCTCTGGAGATCCTCCCCCCGCAGGAGCCGCACCGGACTCGAGGTTCGGGTCTCCACCCCCAACAGGAGCGCCTCGGCGAGGCCCGGCACCTGGCGAAAGAGCAGGGGCAGGCCGCCCCGCAGCGCCGCCGCCGCGAAGTCGGGCAGGCACGCCCCGAGCTCGGCCGAGACCACCGGCCACGGGCAGCTCGATGGCGGCAGTTCGGCGGAGACCCGAGCCGCGAGGAAGTCCATCACCCGCTGGGCCGGGACGCCCCGGGCGCCCCCGGCGAGGGCGGCGCGCTCCTCCCAGCGGCGCTGGAAGGCGTGACCGGCCAGGACTCCGTCGCCCAGGTCAGCGGGCTCCACCGGCGTCACCAGGGCGGCGTTGGCCCAGCGCCCCCGCCGCCCCCAGGCGCTCATGCCGTTCACCACCAGCCCCCCCGCCTCGCTCCCGGCGGGGATCACCGTCCCCCCGGGACACATGCAGAAAGAGTAGACGTCCCGGCCGGCCGGGCTGTGCGCCTTGACCGAGAACTCGGCCGGCGGCAGGCCCGGTGTCCCGGCCCACGCCCCGTACTGGCCACGGTCCACCACCGCCTGGGGAAGCTCCACCCGCACGCCCACCGCGAACCCCTTGGCTTCGGCGGCCACGCCCCGCCCCACCAGGGTCGCCAACAGGTCCCGGGCGCTGTGTCCCGGGGCGAGAAACACCGCCGCCGCCACCACCGAGCCCGCCGCCGTCTCCACCCCCGCCACTGCCCCGGCCCCGAGGGTGAGCCCGGTTACCCGGCAGCGAAACCGAAGCTCCCCCCCGGCGGCCTCCAGGCGGTTTCGAAGCCGGCGCAGCACACCCCGGAGCTTGTCGGTTCCCAGGTGGGGCCTGGCGTCGAAGGCGATCTCGGCCGGGGCCCCCGCCTCGATCAACTGCGCGAACACCCACGCCTTCCGGGGGTCCTTGCCGCGGTAGGTGAGTTTGCCGTCGGAGAAGGTCCCCGCCCCCCCCTCGCCAAACTGGACGTTGCTCTCGGGATCCAGCTCACCCCGGCGCCAGTAGCGGGCCACCTCCCGGATCCGGTCCTCCAGGGGGCTCCCCCGCTCCAGCACCAGGGGTCGCACCCCGCAGGCGGCGAGGCGCAGGGCGGCGAAGAGCCCGGCCGGCCCGGCCCCCACCACCACCGGCCGAAGGCCAGGCCGCCGCTCTACCGGCCGGGGCGGGGGTTCCGCCTCGGGCCACGGGGTCAGGGGCGGGGAGGCGGGCAGGGTCAGGTCTGCCGGGAGCTCCAGGCCGAGGCGGTAGGCGAACCGCGGCTCCCGGCGCCCCCGGGCGTCGAGGGAGCGGCGGAGCACGGTGCACCCCAACAGGTCCCGTCGGGAGATGCCGAGCCGGACGGCGGCCCGCTCGGCGAGGAGGGCCGGGCTCTCCCCCGGGGCGAGATAGACCTCCCCCAGGATGACCCGGCGGGGCGACGCCCCCTCAGGCCGAGACACGAAAGCCTGGGAGCCCCCCGAGGTAGGAGCGCACCGCTTCTCGGTGCGCCGGGGAGAGATCCTCGAAGGCGAGGCTCGCCCGGTAGCGCCGGGGCAGACTGAGTCCACCGACCTCGATCACCAGGTTGGCCACCACCCGGCCCTGCACGGGGATGACGGGCTGGTCGCCCAGCTCGAGGAGGAGCTCCCGCACCCGGGTGCCGGTCCGCAGGCGCCCCCGGTCGGCCTCGTACTCGAGGGCGAGGCCGCCCTCGCTCAGGTCCACCACCGGGGCGTCGCACGGGAAGGGCTGCAGGAAGCTCGCGGAAACATCCCCCCGGGTCCGCAGCCGCGGGCTCTGGCGACGCTGGGCCGCCGTCACCTCGTCGGGGTAGGCCAGGCGAAAGGCCGGGAGCTCGTCCACGAACTCCACCTTGCCGAGCACTCGGGCGCGAAAGGCGTAGCGCACCCCCGCCAGCAGGCTTTCGGCGGTCAGGTAGGTCCCGGCGCGGACCCGCCGGTCCCCGTCCGGGGGGCTGAGGGTATCCAGGAAGAAGGCGTCCCGCCCGAGGCCTACCACCGAGGTGGTGTACCCCTCGCTCGCCCCCACCCTCACCAGCACCTGGGCGCCGGCCTTGTGGAGCCGCTCCAGGGGGCCGAAGACCTCGGGGGGAATCACCGGCGGGTCCGCCTCGGTCTCCGGGCCTTGGGCCTCGGGAAGCGGCGATTTCTTCTTCCGAAACAGCACGGCACACCTTCCGGGGGTGGGGAGAGCGGGTGCCAGCAAGGTACCAGAACCGCACCCTTCCGAGCAATCGGGCAAGCCGACCCTAGAGGAGCGGCACCCGCTCCTCGGCGCAGCCGTAGGCGCCCGGGGTGAGCTTGATCACCGTATGGAGCGGGATCGAGATGTGGGGGCAGCGCTCCGGGGGCTGGTCGGCGAAGTAGGCGTACAGCGCCCGCAGGACCGCCTGGTGCCCGACCACCAGGACCGGGTTTCTATGCCGCTCGAGTTCGATGATCACCCGATCGAGGCGCTGGATCACGTCCTGGTAGCTCTCCCCCATGGGGTAGCGGTAGCGGAGCTTGTCCCGGGCCCGAGCCTCGTACTCGTCGGGCATCCGCTCCTTGATCTCGGCGTAGGTCATGCCGTCGCACACCCCGGCGTCGATCTCGTCGAGGTTCCGCCACGGCTGCACGTCGGGGTCGACGAACCAGCCGGTCTTGAGGGAGCGCTCCAGGGTGCTGGTCCACACCTCCAGGCCGTCGTCGGGCTGGAAGTGGTCGCGGACGTGGGCGGCCAGCCGAGCCCCGTACTCCTCGCCCCGGGGGGAGAGGGGCGGGTTGCCGCCGATGCGGTTCTCTAGGTTGTACAGGCTCTCCCCGTGGCGGGTGAGCCAGATGGGCCGGGTGCTGATCTGGAGGTTGGTGAGGAAAAAGACGATGCGGGCCGGCACGTAGCCGTCGATGCGGTTGAGGACCACCTGGCGCCCCATGCCGATCAGCTTGACGAAGCTCCCTTCGTCGTCCCCCACGGTCTCGTGGGTCCCCGAGTAGTAGGCGAGCCGCGCCCGAAAATCCCGGGCCGCCTCCTCGGGATCGACCCCCAGGTAGTCCGGGGAGTTGAGCTTGGTCGCCCGGATGTTCTCCTCGATCACCGCGGGGTCGTCGTGGATCAACTCCACGAAGTGGAGCTCGAAGCCGCCCTCGTCGCAGTGGCGTCGGATCCACGCGCGGCGCTCCCGGGTGCTGTTGGTGGCGTCGAGGATGGCCACCTGACCGCCCCCGTGCATCCACAGGGTCAGCTCCCGGACGGCAGCTTCAGCCAGGGCCTGGCGGGCCGCGGTCCCCTCGGGGTTCGCCGGGTCAAAAAACGCCGCGGGCTGGCTCCCCCCCAGGGTGGCCCGGCGGCGCTCCCCGAGGTTGAAGACCCGGGTGGCGTAGCCGAGCCAGGAGAGGTAGCGCGCCAGCTTCTGGGCGGTGTAGGACTTGCCCCGGGCCGGCAGGCCCACCATGGCGATGACGTGCTTCTGTTCGCGGCGGTTGTTCACGTCGCCCTCCTCTCCCGGCTGCACGCCCCGCCTCACAGCAGAAACGCCAGCACCACCGTGAGGGACAACCCCGACACCACGGTGGTCACCAGGATCGACGACGCGATCCACTGGGGCTGGCACCCGAAGCGCAGGGCGTACAGCAGGGGCAACACCGCCGAGGGGGTCGAGGTCTGCAGGATCGCCACCTTCTGCTCGAGCCCCGAGATGCCCAACAGCGAGGTGAGGCCCCAAGCCAACAGCGGCGCCACCCCGAGGCGCAGCGCGGCGGCCGCCGCCAGGGGGCCGGGGGCGCCCGCCACCCGGGCGCGCTGTAGCTGCATGCCGAGGATCACCAGGAGCAGGGGGATGGAGGCTTCTCCCAGGAGCCCCAGGCCCTTCTGGATCGGCGCCGGGACCACCCACCCCAGGGCGGTCACCCCGAAGGCCAGGAGGGTGGCGTGGAAGATCGGGATCCGCAGGGTGTCGCGCAGGCCGTCCCACGCCCGGGACCGGCCGCCGGCGGCGACCCAAATCGCCCAGGTGGCCAGGGGGAGGTTGAAGACCACGAAGAGGAGCACCGAGAACGGCTCGGAGGGCGCCCCGAAGGCGAACCGCACCAGGGGCAGGCCGTAGTTGCCGACGTTCATGGTGACCGTCGCCAGGGCAAAGGCCCGCCGCAGCTCCTCCCCGAGGCCCAGGAGGCGCCCCCCGGCCTCCGCCAGCGCCCACATGGCCGCCACGTACAGGACCATGAAGAGGGCCACCCGCCCGAGCTCCCCGGGGTCCACCGGGTAGCGCACCAGGGCGGTGAACACCAGGGCCGGAGTGGCCACGTACAGGGCGAACTGGCTCAGGGGCTCCAGGCTCGGCTTGAGGGCCCGGGAGAAGAGCACGCCGGCCCCGATGATCAGGAACACCGGCAGGAGGATCTGGACGAAGACCACGGATGCCTCCGGGCCGGCCCCGGCGGCGGGTCAGCGGCTGAGCTGGAAGTGATCCTGGAGGAGTCTCGGCACCACCTGGGCGCCGGTGACCGCGTAGCGCCCGGCGGTCAGGTCGCCGAGGATCGCCTCCACCTCGGCGTGGCGGACCTCCGGGGCCGCTAGGGCGACCAGCCGGGCCCGCTGCACCTCGTGGCTACGGGCCGACACCTCGACACTGTCGCCCCGGACCGGGGCCGCCACCGAAGCCGCACCTTTGATCCCAAGGATCTTCCGGGCCCCAATGGCGCCCACCGCCGCCATGCCGTACGTCTCGCGAATCTTCAAGACCGGTCCCTCCCTGTCTGGAACTGGCATCCGACGCGGCTACTACCGAGGTTTGGCTTCCACCGTCGAGGCACGGGGGGGGGCTTTTGA
>JBBIIA010000050.1:0-24769 GCA_037446775.1 Deltaproteobacteria bacterium | reverse complement strand
TCCGGCAGGTCCGGGGGGCACGGAGCGCAAGGGAAGCACCTCTCCCCCGGGGGCCACGACGCCCGGCGGCGCGGCCGGCAGCGGGAGGCACCCCGTCGTTGCGCTCGGGTCGGGGCTTCCGCTATTCTGGCAAACGACGTTTCTTCCTTCGCCCTGGGGCACGCCATGGACCGAACCCTGAACACCGACACCGCCCATGGCGTCGGCCGCCCGGGCGTCGGGCACCACCGAACCCGGCCCCCACTGGTCTGCCGCTTCGACCCCGAGGCGGCGAAGACCCCGGCTCCGGCGGGGACGACCTTCCTCCCCCCGACCCCCTGAAGATCGCGGAGACGTCCGGTGGAGCGGAACCCCCTCCTGCTTCGGCCCCTGGGCCTGCTCGGGGGCTTCTCGGCGCTCATGGCGTTTCTGCTGGCCGTGCGGCTCGCCTTCGACTACCGGGGCCACCTGGGCGCCGCGGAGCGCCTGGCGGCGGTGCAGATCGGGCAGGCCCAGGCCCTGGTGGGGTCCGAGCTCCGGCGCCTGGCCGAACCCGCCCAGGCCCTCCTCGGCACTCTGGCCTCCCTGTGGGCCGCGGGCCGCTTGACCTTCGACGACCCGGCGCTCCCCAACGCGCTGCTGCGCGGCCCCCTCCAGGGGCATCCCCACCTGACCTCGGTGAACTTCGGCGACGCGGCGGGAAACGGCTACCTGCTGCTGCGGGTCGGGGAGCAGTGGAAGAACCGGCTGAAGCGCGCGGCCGAGCCCGGGGTGGTCCGCTGGGCGGAGCTGGGACCCGGCCCGGCCGAGGAGCGGGTGACCGAGGACGACTACGACCCCCGGCTCCGCCCCTGGTATCAGGCGGCCCAGGGGCGGGCCGGGGTACAGTGGACGGGGCCGTACCTGTTTCGGACCACCCGGGACCCGGGCCTCACCGCCTCCCTGGCGCTCCCAGCCAACGGGGCCGCCCGGGACGCCGTGGTGGGGGCCGACATCATGCTGGTCGACCTGGCCAACGCCCTGGCCGGGGTAGAGCTGCCCTGGGCCCGGGCCCGGGTGTGGGTGCTCACGGCGGGCGGTGCCGTGGTGGCCTCCTCGGACCCGGAGGTCTCCCGGGAGGCGTTCCGGGCGGCCGCGGAGCTCCCCACCCTCGACGCCCCGGGCTTTGGCGAGCTCCGGGCGGCGGTGGCGGCCTTCGACCGCGGGGGCCGCCGGGAGGGCGCCGTCTTCGCGGCCGAGGGGCCCGCGGGGCCGCTCCTGGCGGCGGTTGGCCCCCTCGCCGGGGGGATCGAGCTCCGCATTTGCCTCACCGTGCCCCGCTCAAGCGTTCTCGCGGCGTTCGAACGGGAGAGCTGGCTGACGGCGGGGCTCTTCGTCGCCTTCGCGGTGCTGGGGAGCGCCGCCTTCGCCGCCCGGTACCTGGTCCCCCTGGGCCGGCTCACCCGCCGTGCCCCCCGCCTCGGGGAGGGGAGCGCGTGGCCGATCCGGCTCAGGCGGCGGGGCGACGAGATCGGGGAGCTCGCTCGAGCCCTCCAGGAAGCCGACGACCGCCTGGTGTCCCAGCGCCGCGAGCTGGCGGCGTCGGAGCGGCGCTACCGGCGGCTCTTCGAGGACAACCCCTGCCCCCTCTGGGTCCAGGACCGGGAGACGGGGCGCTTCCTCGCCGCCAACCCGAGGGCCCTGGACCAGTACGGGTACCGCCGCGAGGAGTTTTTGACCCTCGCGTTTGGGGACCTGGACGCGGGGGGAGACGGCACCTGCGAGGGCCCCTGCCGGCAGCGCCGCCGCGACGGCACCGTGCTCGACGTGGAGCTGGTCCGCCACGACAGCCACTGGGAGGGGCGGGCGGCCCAGCTCTGCCTGGCCCTCGACGTCACCGAGCGGCGTCGGCTCGAGGAGGAGCTCCGCCAGGCCCAGAAGCTCGAGACCATCGGCCGATTGGCCGGGGGCGTCGCCCACGACTTCAACAACCTGCTGATGATCATCGGGGGGCGCTGCGAGCTCCTCCAGGGCACCGAAGGCGGCCGCCAAGGCGCGGTGGGGGCGGGGCTCGCCGAGATCCAGCGGGCCGTGGACCGGGCGGCGGCCCTCACCGGGCAGCTCCTCGCCTTCGGCCGGCGCCAGGTGCTGCAACCCCGGGTGGTGGACCTCAATGCGGTGGTCGCCGATACCCGGGCCATGCTCGACCGGGTCATCGGCGAGCACATCCGGTTGGCCTTTGCCGCCGCGCCCGACCTGTGGCCGGTGCGGGTGGACCCGGCCCAGATCGGCCAGGTGGTCATGAACCTCGTGCTCAACGCCCGGGATGCCCTGCCCGACGGCGGCACGGTGGCCCTGGCCACCGAGAACCGCGAGGTTCCCCGGGGCGGTTCGGTGCCTCCCGGGGCCTACGCGGTGTTCACGGTGGCGGACCGGGGCGTCGGCATGGACGCCCACACCCTGGCCCGGATCTTCGAGCCGTTCTTCACCACCAAGGGGCTGGGGCGGGGCACCGGCCTCGGGCTCGCCACGGTCCACGGGATCGTGAACCAGAGCGGCGGGCACATCGAGGTGGCGAGCCGGCCCAGGGTGGGGACCACCTTCCGGGTCTACCTCCCCCGGGTGGACGCGGGCCCGCCAGCCCCGGCGGAACCCCTGGCGAGGGCGGCATCCGGGGCCGGCCGGCGCGCGCTGCTGGTGGAAGACCAGTCCGAGGTCCGGGCGACGCTGCGAGAGTTCCTGGAGGGTGCCGGCTTCTCCGTGGTGGAGGCCGCCGATCCCGCCGCCGCGATGCCCTTGGCCGCCGGGGTAGACCTGGTGGTCGCCGACGTCGTGATGCCGGGAGGCAGCGGCGCCGCGCTGGTGAGGGGACTCCGGACGGAGCGGCCAGAGCTCGCCGCCGTGCTCGTGTCGGGCTATCCCCGCAGCGACGGCGACGACCTCGGGGGGCTTGGAGCCCGGACGGTGTTCCTCGCCAAGCCCTTCGGCGCCGAGGCCCTGGCCCGGGCGGCGGCCGCCGCCCTTGGGGGCGGGGTGACCGGGGATTTTTGACGGGCACCAGCGCGGAGCGCCCCCGGCGAAGCGTCGCGCGACGTCACGCGGCGCGGGGGTGTACCTCCCGGTCCAGGCGATCCCCCAGCTCCTCCTCCGCGATCGCCATGTCATACCCGCTCTGGAGATTCATCCAGAACTGCGCCTCCATGCCAAAGAAGCGGGCGAGGCGAAGAGCCGTGTCGGCGGTAATGCCCCGCCGCCCGAGCACGATCTCGTTGATGCGCCGCGGGGTGACGCCGAGGTCCTTGGCGAGCCGGTACTGGCTGATGCCCATCGGGTCGAGGAACTCCGCCTTCAGGATTTCGCCGGGATGAATGGGGGGGAAGTCACGGTTCGCCATGGGTCACCCCTGGTGGTAGTCCACGATCTCCACGTGGTGAGCGTCCCCGTCTCGCCACACGAAACAGATGCGCCACTGGTCGTTGATCCGGATGCTGTGCTGTCCGGCGCGAGACCCGACGAGCACCTCCAATCGATGGCCCGGGGGAACCCGAAGGGTATCCAGGCGGGTCGCCGCGTGGAGCATGGCGAGTCGCGCCGCGGCCTTCCGCTGGATCTCCGGCGGGAGCCGCTTCGAGAAGCGGCCGCGGAAGATCTCCTCGGTCTCCCCGCACCGGAAGCTCTTGATCATGGCGCAACCATATCCCCCTTGGATAATACCGTCAAGGAAATCGCCTGCCCCTGCTCCACCGCCCTTTCTGGCTCCAGGGTCCGCCCTCGCCTTGACCCGCCTCACGTTCCAACCGTACCCTCGTCGCGCGAGGCCCCGCGAGGGCAGACTCCGCCCCACCGTGAGCTCTTGCCGCCGCGTCCGGGCCCTGGCCGGACGCCCGAAGGACGCCCCATGACCCGACCCTGGCTCCCCGCTTTCGCCCTACTCGCCCTGGTCGGCCCCGCTTCGGCGGCCGGGCCAGACCTGACCCTGCGCGAGGCCCTGGCCCGGGGCCTGGAGCGAAACCTCGACCTCAAGCTCGAGGAGCTGGCGGTGCCCCTGCGGGGCGAGGACGAGGCCATCGCCGAGGCCGCCTTCGATCCGGTGCTGACGGCCGGGGCCGAGGCCCGCCTCGACCAGACCCCCACCGCCTCGGCCACGGCCCGGGAGGAGGCGGACGTCCGCCGTCGGCTCGGCGCCGACGCCGGGCTCCGGCAGAGGTTCGCCACCGGCCTGGAGGGCCGGCTCGCCTTCGAGACCAGCCGGGCCTCGGGCAACTCGGCTTCCGATGGCCTCGACCCGCGCTACCGGAGCCTTCTGGTGCTCGACCTCACCCAGCCCCTCCTCAAGGACCGGGGCGGCGCCGTCAACCGGACCGGGGTGGAGCTCGCCCGGCAGGGCGCCCTCCAGGCCCGGTACCGCTACCTGGACCGGGCCCAGCGGCTGGCCGAGGAGGTGGAGCTCGCCTACTACGATCTGGCCCGGGCCCGCCACGTGCTCGCCTGCCGGGAGGAGTCGGCCCGCCTAGCCCGGGAGCTCCTGGCCGGCAACCGTGCCAAGTTCGGGGCCGGAGTGGTTCCAATCACCGAGGTGCACCAGGCCGAGACCGCTCTGGCGGCCCGGGAGGAGCTGGTGATCCTGGCCCGCCAGCAGGTCGAGAGCCTCTCCACTCGGCTGTTGGACCTCCTGGAGATCCGCCGGGGCGACCCCCTGTACGGACCGGTCCTGGCGACCGAGCCCCTGCCGCCCCCCCCCGGCGCCGTCCCCGGGCCCGAGGACGCCCTGGCCGCCGCCCTGGCCGAGCGGCCCGACCTCCGGGAGCGGCGGCTGGAGGTGGAGAGCCGGGACCTGCGCCTCGCCTTCGCCGACAACCAGCTTCTGCCGCGGCTGGACCTAGTGGCGACCCTAGGCCTCAACGCCCTGTCGGGGGAGCGCCGCTCGGGGGCGCCCGCCAACGTCCACGAAGGGGAGTACCACGACGCCCTGGGGCGGCTACCCGAGGGCGACGGCTACCAGTGGGCCGCGGGCGTCCGGCTCACCTACCCCCTGGGCAACCGGGCGGCCGAGGCGCGGCTGCGCCAGGCCGGCTGGGAGAAGCGCCAGGCGCTCACCGGGCTCAAGCGCCTGGAGGGCGCGGCCGAGCACCAGGTGGACCGGGCCCGGGTAGACGTAGGCCGTAGCCTCGAGCGCATCGCCCTGGCCGAGCGCTTCGAGGCCCTGGCCGCGACCACCCTGGCCGAGGAGCTGGAACGGCTCCAGGAGGGCCTCTCCGACTCCTTCCGGGTGCTGGACCTGCAAGACAAGCTAATCGACGCCCGGGTCCGCAAGGTCGCGGCCCTGGCCGACGCCCACCGGGGCCTGGCGAGCCTGTACCGGGCCATGGGCCAAAACCTCAAGCGCCACGGCATCGTCGCCGAACTCGGCGACAAGGAGACCTCCCGTGATCCGTTCCGCTAGTTTGACAAGTTCTGCCCTGCGCCGGCTCGGGGGCCTCCTCGGAGGTGGCGCAGGCGGCTCTGGCACTGGCCCCGCCGGAAGGGCAACGCCCTTCGCGCCCCCGGCGGGTCATCCGACGGACCACCAGGGCACTCCCGGGATCCTGCGCCGCCGGAGGGGAGGCCCCCGGGCCGGCCTGGGGGCGCCCCGCCTCGCCCGCCTCGGGGCCCTGGCCCTACTTGGCGCCCTGGCCGTGGCCGGCTGCAAGCCCGAAGCCCAGGAGCCCGGGCCGCCCAAGCCCCCGGGCCCCCGGGCCACTCCCGTCACCCTGGGGGAGGCGGTGACCCGGCGGGTGGAGGTCCGCCTGGAGCAGGTGGGCACCCTGGAGGCGAGCCGCGAGGTAACGGTGCGCACCGAGGTGGCCGGGGCGGTGGTGGAGGTGGCCTTTGCCGAGGGGCGGCCGGTGAAGCAGGGGGCCGTGCTGGTGCGGCTCGACGACCGCAAGACCCGGGCGGCCCTGACCATGCTCGAGGCCGACCTGGCCCTCCTAGAGGTGCGGCTCGCGGGCCGCCGACGGGAGCTGGGGCGCCACCCGGCCCTGGTGGAGGCCGAGGTCGCCAAGCTCGACGAGCGTGCCAAGCAGCTCGCCGCCCGCAAGGCCAATCGGGAGCAAGAAATCGCCCGCAACCGGCCCCTGGTGGAGAAGGACCTGGTCGCCCGCCAGGGCTTCGAACGGCTCCAGACCGAGGTCGCCGAGCTCACCGCGGAGCTCGCCCAGGTGGAGCTGGAGCTCGCCCGCCAGCGGGGCCTGGTGGCGAGCCAGAGCGCCGACACCCTGGGCACCCAGGTGGCCGAGCTCGAGGCCTCCCTGGCCCGGACCCGGGCCGCCCTGGCCCAGGAGCAGGTCCGCCTCGCCGACACCGTGGTCCGGGCGCCCTTCGACGGGGTGGCGGGGGCCCGCACCGTCAACGTGGGGGACGTCCTCGCCGCCGGGGCGCCGGTGGTGACCCTGATCGACGCCGACCCCCTGGAGCTCGCCTTCCGCGTGCCCGAGAAGGACCGGGCCCGGGTCGCCCTGGGGCACGGGGTGACCCTGCGGGCCGACGCCGCCCCGGGCCTCGCCCTCCCCGGCACGGTCTCTTTCGTGGCCCCCGGGGTGGACTCGGCCACCCGCAGCTTTTTGGTCAAGGCCCAGGTCCGAAACCGGGACGGCCGGCTCGCCCCGGGCATGTTCGCCCGGGTCGAGCTGGTCACCGCGGTGCGCGACGGCGCGCTAACCGTCCCCTGGGAGAGCGTGATCCAAACCGAGGCCGGCACCCACCTCTTTGCCGTGGAGGGCGAGGTGGCCCGTAGGGTGTCGGCCCAGCTGGGGGTGACCACGGCGGAGTGGGCCGAGCTCTTGGGCACCGACCTCGCCCCCGGCGCCCGGGTGGTATTGGAGGGGAAGTTCGCCCTCAAGGACGGCGCCGCCGTCGCCCTGCCCGGAGCAGGGCCGCCCGCCGGCCCCAAAAAGCCCCCAGCCCCCAGCCCCTAGCCCCTAGCCCCTGCCCCAAGGAGCCCCCATGTTCCTTCCCCACTTCTCCATCCGCCGGCCGGTGGCGGCTACCGTGATGGTCGGCTCGCTGGTGGTCTTTGGGGTGATCGGGCTCGGGCGGCTCGGGATCTCCCTGTACCCCGACATCGACTTCCCCAACGTCACCGTGAGCACCAGCTGGCCCAACGCCCGGCCCGAAGAGGTGGACAACCAGGTCACCGACCTCCTGGAGGACGCGGTCAGCTCGGTGAGCGGGGTCAAGCGCATCACCTCGGCGAGCACGCTCGGGCGCTCCTCGATTAACGTGGAGTTCGAGCTCACCAAGGACCTGGACGTGGCGGCCCAGGAGGTGCGGGACAAGGTGTCGGCCCGGGTCGGCCGCCTCCCGGACGACGCCGAGGTCCCGGTGGTGGACAAGCTCGACATCAACGCCCAGCCCATCCTGTGGCTGTCGATCACCGGCCAGCACGCCATCGAGGAGATGACCCGCTTCGCCAGCGACCAGGTGCGGCCCCTGCTCCAAAAGCTCGACGGGGTCGGCGAGGTGCGGGTGGGGGGCGCCCGGGAGAAGGAGGTGCGGCTGTGGCTGTACCGGGACCGCCTGGCGGCCCTCAACGTCGGGGTCGATGAGGTGATCGGGGCCATCCGGGCCCAGCACGTGGAGGTGCCCGGGGGCAAGATCGAGAGCCGGGAGAAGGAGTTCGTGCTCCGCACCGTGGGGCAGTTCGAATCCCCCGAGCAGTTCAACGACTTGATCGTCGCCTTCCGCCAGGGCACCCCGGTGCGCCTCAAGCAGGTGGGGTACGCCGAACCGGGCCGCCGGGACAGCGCCTCGGTAGCCCGGTTCACCAACCGGGAGGGCACCCAGAAGACCGTGGCCCTGGGGATCTCGCCCCGCTCCGGCGCCAACCAGGTGGCCATCGCCCGGGCGGTAAAGGCCACCCTGCCCCAGATCGAGGCCATGCTCCTGGAGGGGATGCGGATCCAGATCTCCACGGACAACACCCGGTTCATCGAGGAGTCCATCGCCGAGATCCGCTTCCAGCTGGTCCTCGGCGGCCTGGCGGCGGCCCTGACCATCCTGCTCTTCCTGCAAAACCTCCGGTCGACCTTCATCAGCGCCCTGGCCATCCCCACCTCCATCGTGGCCACCTTTGCCACCATGTACGGGATGGGCTTTACCCTAAACAACATGACCATGCTCGCCCTGGTCACCGCGGTGGGGCTGGTGATCGACGACGCCATCGTCATGGTAGAAAACATCTTCCGCCACCGGGACGAGCTGAAGAAGGGCCCCCTGCGGGCCGCCTTCGACGGGTCGCGGGAGGTGTTCTTCGCCATCCTCGCCACCACCCTGGCCCTCACCGGGGTCTTCTTGCCGGTGGCCTTCATGGGGGGGCTGGTCGGGCGGTTCTTCTTCGAGTTCGCGATCACCATGGCCTTCGCGGTGGCCTGCTCCACCTTCACCGCCCTGACCGTGGTGCCCATGCTGGCGAGCCGCCTGCTCAAGGTGCAGACCGACCAGTGGGCGGTGTTTCGGGTGTTCGACCGGGCCGTCAACGCGGCCGCCGACGCCTACCGGCGGCTGCTCGGGGTCTGCCTCGCCCACCGGTTCGCGGTGCTCGTCCTGGCGGTGGGCGCGGTGGCCGCCGGCGGCTGGGTGTTTGGGCAGCTCGGCAAGGAGTTCATCACCGCCGAAGACCAGAGCCGGTTCACCGTGCGGCTGCGCACCCCCCTCTCCTACTCCCTGGAGAAGACCGACGAGGTGCTCCGGCGGGTGGAGGACCAGCTGAGGGGCATTCCCGAGGTGAGCCACTTCTTTAGCATCAGCGGCTGGGGCGGCGGGGCGCAAAGCGCCATGGCCCTGGTGACCCTGGTGCCCAAGGACCAGCGGACCCGCAGCCAGAAAGAGATCCAGGCCCAAATCAACGGCATGCTGCGCCGGCTGCCCGACGTGCGCGGCGCCGCCGTGGACGTCTCGCCCCTGGGGGCCGGTAGCCGCAACGAGCCGGTGCAGCTGGTGATCCAGGGGCCGGAGCTGGCGACCCTGGACCGGCTCTCCCAGGCCCTGATGGACCGCCTGGGGGAGACCCCCGGGTACGTGGGCATCTCCCGGGACCTGGAGGTGGGCAAGCCCGAGGTCCGGGTGAAGATCGACCGGGAGAAGGCCGCCGACGCCGGGGTGAGCGTACGGGACGTGGCCGTGGCGGTGGGGGCCCTGATGGGGGGGGTGGACGTGGGGGATTACAAGGAGGGGGGCAAGAGCTACGACGTGCGGCTGCGGCTGGCCCGGGAGCACCGGGAGCTGCCCGACGACGTGGGGCGGCTGTGGGTGCGGGGCGCCGGGGGCCGCTTGGTGGACGCCAGCGGCTTTGTCGCCACCGAGGTGGGGGTGGGCCCGAGCGCCATCAACCGCACCGACCGGCGGCGCTCGGCCACGGTGTACGCGAGCACCGAAGGGATCGTGCTCGGGGACGCCCTGGCCCAGGTCCAGGGGATGGCCGACGAGCTCCTGCCCGAGGGCTACTCCACCCGCTTCGCCGGTACCGCCCAAAACTTCCAGGAGACCGGCCAGTACGTGGCCTTTGCCTTCGGGCTGGCGGTGCTCCTCACCTACATGGTGCTGGCCGCCCAGTTCGAGAGCTTCCTCCAGCCCCTGGCGATCCTCACCGGCCTGCCCCTCGCCTTCGTCGGCGCCTTTGGCCTCTTGTACCTCCTGGGCAACACCTTCAACTTGTTCTCGATGATCGGGTTGATCCTGCTGGTGGGCCTCGCCACCAAGAACGGCATCCTGCTCATCGACTTCACCAACCAGCTCCGGGCCCGGGGCCTGGGGGTGGCGGAAGCGCTGACGGAAGCGGGGGCGACCCGCCTGCGGCCGATCCTGATGACCGCGGTCTCCACGGTGGCGGGGGTGCTGCCGGTGGCCCTGGGGGTCGGGGTGGGGAGCGAGAGCCGCCAGCCCCTGGCGGTGGCCGTGGCCGGCGGCATGCTCTCGGCTACCTTTTTGACCCTGGCGGTCGTCCCGGTGGTCTACAGCTACCTCGACCAACTCGCCCACTGCGGGCCCGTCACCTGGTTCCAGCGCGCGGTCCTGGCCCAGGAGCCCGCCGACGCCCCCCCGGCCGGGGAGGAGCCCCAGCCCTGAGGCCCCGGCCGGATCTCTGCGACACGGCGGCCTTGGGGACTGGCGCGTCATCCATGATTCGGGCAAGGGAGGCTCCTTCTCGGTCAAGAACCCAAAGGACAGCAAGGACGCCAAGGGCGGACCGCCGCGCCCACTGCGTGCGCTGTCCGTTGAGTCCGCGAGGTCCTGTTCTCCTTGGTCTTCCGCCCCGCAGCCGCACCCACGACCGGAGGATCCAGGCGGCCCGGTCGGGCAAGCAGAACATCATCGAAGGCAGCATGGCGTCCGGCACCTCGAAGGAGATGGAGATCAAGCTGACCAACGTCGCGCGGGCGAGCCTCGAGGAGCTCCTGGCCGACGTGTCGGACTGGCAGCTCTTCGGGCGCTTCTTCCGCCTCCTCGGCGCGCTCACGACCCAGGAGCTGAACTACAGCCAGTTGGGGCGCGAACTGGGGCTCACCCCCCAGACGGCCCGGCGCTGGACCGACATCCTGAGCGCGACCTACCAGTGGTTCGAGGTCCCCCCCTACTCGGGCAACACCGTGAAACGGGTCACCGGCCGGCCCAAGGGCTACGTCGCCGACACCGGCCTGATTACACAAAGGAAAAGGGCTTGCCGGTTGCGACACCGTGCAAGCCCTTGATTTTATTGGTGCCCAGGGACGGAATCGAACCGCCGACACGAGGATTTTCAGTCCTCTGCTCTACCGACTGAGCTACCTGGGCGCCATCGAGCCGCAGAAGACTAGCCCAACCGGACGAGCAGTGTCAAGAACGCGCGAACCGCCTGGGTCAGGCGCCGATGGCGGCGACGCCGCTAGCGCAGCCCCCGCTGCCAGTTCCCTTCGGTGGTGCCCGACAGGGGCCGTTCGGCCTTGAACTTGTCCAGCACCACGCCGATCTCCTTGTCCCCGTACACCCGGCCCTGGAGGTCGAAGAGGAAGTCGGCCACCCCCAGGGCCTTGAGGTCCGGGAGGCGGTGGGTCCACCCCAGGGGTTCGGGGCCGTACACCCGGGCCCAGTCCTGGCCCAGGGGCCGGGGGGCGGGGCTCCAGCGCAGGGCCACGCCGTCCACGGTCTCGGCGGGCACCCCCTCGGGCCAGGTGACGGCGGGATCGAGCCGGGTGAGGAAGAGGGGCAGGTTGCCGTAGGCGAGGGCCACGGGGGGCAGGGGCCAGCCGGCGGCGGCAGCGGCGGCGAGGGCGTCGCCGTCGGCTTCGGGGCTGAGGGTGACGGTCCGGCACCCCAACTGGCCCAGGGCCGCCGCCGCCCAGCCGTTGAGGGTGTGGAGCGCCGCCCCGCCGTGGACGGTGAAGCCGAGGCCCCGGACGAGCTCCAGGTGGCCGAGGTTGGTGGCCGCCACCTCCCGGTACCCCTCGCCGTACAGGGCCTCGAGGCGCTCCCGGTACAGGTGCAGGTCCCCCTCGGGGAGGAAGGGGGGTAGCTCCCACACCACCCGCTCCAAGCCGCCCTTGAGCTCGGCGGCGAGCCGCTCCCGGATCCGCAGGCAGTCCCGGCTCATGGCCACCACCAGCCGGTGGAAGGGGCGGCCGAGGACCGCCCACAGGGACCGGGGGGTCTCCACCCGAATCCACAGCCGCTTGTCCGCCGTCGGCGCCGGGGTGGTCGGCCGACGCAGAGCCCCGGCGAGCGCCCGGCGGCGGGCGGCTTCGGTGGCCCGCGCCTGGTCCACCGCCGCGACGAGGCGCTCGCGCACCTCCTTGAAGGCGGAGGGCGGGATGACCACGGGGGGCAGCGCCCCGGCCACCGCCAGGGCGGCCAGGTGGTACCCCGCGCCCCCCAGGCGCCCCAGGTGCTTCTCCAAGATGCCCTTGTCCAGGGGGTGGCACTCGGCGGGGTGGGTGGGCACCGGGACCTCGATCCGGGCCGCGGCCAGGCCGGTCCGGGCTTCGAGGACGAGGGCCCCCCCCTCGGCGAGGCTCACCCGAAGCCCCAGGGGTACGCCGGGTTCCGCGGGTAGGCGCCGGACCTCCTGGGCGAGGCGCTGCTCCAGCTCCTCTCCCCGGGCCCCCTTCACCCGGTACACCCGGTCGCCCCGGTCCACCGGTTCGGGGCACTCCAGGGAGAGCCGCACCCCTCCCGGCACCCGCTCGCGCCGGAAGCGGCGGAGCACCAGGGCCACCCCCTCTCCCTTCTTGCCGGTCTGGATGCGGATGCGATCCCCCCGGGCCAGGTCCTCGCTCAAGGCGAGGGTGAGGGAGCCCTCCTTCCACCGGTGGACCCGCCCGACCTCGGCCCCGACGGCGGGCCGCCCCCCGGCCTTGAGCACCTCCACCGGCCGGGGGTGGTAGGCGTACCCCTCGGTGACCGGCCGGGTGAGGGCCGCCCCGAGGATCTCCTGGGCGGCGCCCAGGGCCCCGGCCCGGTCGTGGGCCGGGGCGTCCAGGACCTTGCGGTAGGCCCGCACGACCGCGTGGACGTAGTCGGCACCCTTGAGCCGCCCCTCGATCTTGAGGGCAGAGACCCCCGCCGCGGCCAGGTCGGCCACCCGAGCCACCAGGCTGAGGTCCGAGGGGGAGAGGGGGTGGCGCTCGGGGCCGTCGGCTGACCGGTAGCCCCACCGGCACACCTGGGCGCACCAGCCGCGGTTGGCGCTGCGGCCGGTCAGGGCGCTGGAGGCGAGGCACTGGCCCGACACGCCGTAGCACAGGGCCCCGTGGACGAAGGCCTCCAGGGGGAGGGTGCTCACCCGGCGCAGGGCGGCGATCTCGGGGATGGTGCACTCCCGGGCGAGCACCCCCCGGGCGAACCCCATGGCCTCGAGCTGGCGAACCCCGGCGGAGTTGTGGACCGACAGCTGGGTCGAGGCGTGCAGGGGGAGCTCGGGGAAGGCCCCGCGGCAGGCGGCCCACAGCCCCAGGTCCTGGAGGATCACCCCATCCACCCCGAGGCAGCCGAGCTCCCACGCGGCGTCCAGGGCCCGGGGCACCTCCGGCTCTTTGAGCAGGGTGTTGAGGGCCACGTACACCTTGCGCTTCTGCCCGTGGGCCACCGGCACCAGGCGGCGCAGGTCGGCGAGGGTGAAGTTCTTCGCCCGGGCCCGGGCGCTCCAGTCGGGGAGGCCGAGGTAGACGGCGTCGGCCCCCGCCTCCAGGGCGGCGAGGAGCGCCTCGGGGGAGCCGGCGGGGGCGACGAGCTCGGGCTTGGGGTGGGTCGGTTCGGCCATGGCGGGTCCCGGGGCGGAGGGTGGGGGCGCTGAGGAGCGCAGTATGACCGCCCCGGGGCCCGGGCGCCAAGGCTTTAGGCCTCTCGGGAGCCATCCGCAGGGGCGGGGACAGGCCCGGGGAGCCCCCCGTTGCGTGAACCCAACCCCCGGAGAAAAGCCTGTCTCACGCCACGACGCCACGACGCCACGTAAGGCCCGGGGGGTGCAAAACCCAAGATCTACGTTGCGTCGTTGCGTGAACCCAACCCCCGCAGAAAAGCCTGTCTCACGCCATCCAGTTCATCCTGTCAAAAAGCCCCCCCTCTCCTGCCTCGACGGCCTGAGGCGGAGCCTCGCTAGGGGTCGGGGACGGGGAAGGCCCGGCGCAGGCGCTGCACGGTCTCGTCGAGCCGGGACAGAAACGCCGAGCGGTCGCGGTCGGCCATGGGAGCCGGGCCCCCGGTCTGCAGCCCCATCTGCCGGAGCTGGTCCATCAGCTCGCGGGCGGCCAGGGCGTCGCCGATGGTGTGCCGGTCGTGGACCTGACCCTTGGGTCCCAGGACGCACGCGCCGCCCTCCAGGCAGCGGGCGGCCAGCAGGAGGTCGGCGGTGACGACCACGTCCCCTTCCCCGGCCCGGGCCGCGATCCAGTCGTCGACGGCATCGAAGGCGTTCCCCACCACCACGGGTTGGATGCCGCCCCCCGGGGGGACCCGGAGGGGGCGGTTGGACACCACGTACACCGGCCACCGGTACCGCTGGGCGACCCGGTACGCCTCGTCCTTGACCGGACAGCCGTCCGCGTCGAGGTACAGCTCAAGCACGGCTCGCCGCCGGCAGCGGGCGCCCGCCCGAGCGGCGCAGCGCTGCGGCGGCCTCCCGCAGCATGGCCTCGGTGGAGGCCCAGTCGGCGCACTTGTCGGTGATGGAGACCCCGTAGCGGAGCTGCCTCGGGTCGGCAGGCACGGGCTGGTTCCCCCCCTCGAGGTTGCTCTCGACCATGAACCCAAAGAGGGAGCGGTTGCCGGCGCCCACCTGGGCCACCAGGCTCGCCAGGACCTCCCGCTGGCGGTCGGGGTCCTTGCCGGAGTTGGCGTGGCTACAGTCCACCACGATCGCCGGGGGGAGCCCGGCCTCCCCCAGCAGGGCCTCGGTGCGGGCCACGTCCTCGGGGTAGTAGTTGGGTCGGCCCCCTCCCCCCCGGAGCACGATGTGGACGTCGGTGTTGCCGGCGGTGTGGACGATGGCCGCGCGGCCGAGGTGGGTGATGCCGAGAAAGCTATGGGGCTGGCCCGCCGCCTTGAGGGCGTCCACGGCGTTGGCCAGGTTGCCGTCGGTGGAGTTCTTGACCCCCACCGGGAAGGAGAGGCCGCTCACCATCTCGCGGTGGATCTGGGACTCGCTGGTGCGGGCGCCGATGCAGCCCCAGCTGATCAGGTCGGCCAGGTACTGGGGATTGACCGGGCCCAGGGTCTCGGTGCCCACCGGCAGGCCGAGCTCGGTGAGCTCGCACAGGAGGCGCCGGGCGATCCCCAGCCCCTTGGAGATCCGGTAGGTGCCGTCGAGGTCCGGGTCGTTGATCAGCCCCTTCCAACCCCCCCGGGTCCGGGGCTTCTCGAAGTACGCCCGCATCACCACGAAGAGCTGGTCCCCAAGCTCCCGGGCCAGCCCCGCGAGCCGACGCCCGTACTCCAGGGTCGCCGCGGGGTCGTGGAGGGAGCACGGGCCCACCACCGCCATCAGGCGCCGATCGCGCCCGTACAGCAGGTCTTGGATCTGCTGGCGGGCCCGGCTCACGGTCTCGGCGGCCGCCTCGGTGAGGGGGAAGACCCGCTTGAGGTCTTCGGGGGCGACGATGGGGCTCACCGCGCGGATGCGCAGGTCTTCGGTCGGTTTCATGGGAGCTCCGGCGCAAGGGAGAAGAGGCGCCGAGTCTACGCAAAGGCGGCGGCCGCCGCAACCTACCCGGAGTTGCCTCCCGCGGGGGCGGCGACCGGGTCCGGGGAGCCCCTCCGCTCCGCCGCGCCATCCGCGACGGTTCGAGCCGCCGTCCCCGGGGTCCTCGGATCCGCCGGGCAGGACCGGTTTCGCCTCGCCCCACCGCTTCGGTCGATGCGGTGCGCGGCTCCGCTCCGGGGCTCCCCGGACCCTGCGGCACGCCAGAGGTCTTGGAGTTCCCTCTTGCCTACTTTCTCCCTGCTCCTCGCCCCCGTATACTGCCCCCATGTTGACGCGGACGAAGTGGCGGGTGACCGAGGAACCGTGTTCCCCGGCCGAGGCCCCCGACCGGTGGGCGGCGGCCCGGGCCCGGGGGGCCGTAGGCGCGGTCACCGGCCGGGGCTCGGGCATCCCGGGGCGGTCCTTCCTGCGGGTCTTCTGGGAGGCGGTACCGGGCGCTTCGCTGCCGGAGGGGGAGGACCTGGAGGAGGAGAACTGGACCCCCTTCTGGCGGGAGAGCGTGGGGGTGGTGGCGGTCACCCCCCGCATCTCCCTGGTGCCGGCCTGGGAGGCGGTGCCCGACGGGATCCCGTGCCCCCTCCGCATCGACCCCGGCATGGCGTTCGGCTCGGGAGACCACCCCACGACCCGGTTGTGCCTGCGGGCCCTGGAGGAGCTGGCGGACCGCGGCGCCCTGCCCCCCCGTGCCCTGGACGTGGGCACCGGCACGGGGGTCCTGGCCCTGGCCGCCGCGCGCCTCGGGGTGGCCGCGGTGGACGCCCTCGACATCGACCCCTTCGGCTTCGCCGCCTGCCGACGCAACGCCGAGCTCAACGGGCTGGCGGGGGCGGTGCGGCCCCTGCTCCTGTCCCTCGATCTCCTGGCGGGGACCTATCCGCTCCTCCTCGCCAACGTGGTGGCGGGGCAGATCGAGGCGGTGGCGCCCCTCCTGCGGGCGCGGCTCGCTCCCGGCGGGCTCCTGGTGGCCTCGGGCTTCGAGGCGGGAGCGGCGGCGCGGGTCGCCGACGCCCTGGGGTGGCCGGTCGAGGGGACCCGGGAGGAAGACGGCTGGGTGGCTCTGAACCTGCGGCGAACCGCCGCCCGCCCCCGGGCGAGGCGGCAGCGAGGATGACCATGCAGAGGGTGCTGGTGTTGCAGCGAGACGGCCTGGGGGCCGGCAAGGTGGTGGCGGTGGGCCAGGTGGCCCCGGAGCTCGAGCTCCGGGTGGTGGACGTGAACGGGCCCTTTCCCCCGCTCCTGGACGACCCCGAGGCGGCCTTCCCCCCCGACCTGGAGGACCAGCTCCGGTGGGCCGAGCTGGTGGTGGATCATCTGTACCACCCGGACCTGACGGGGTACCTACTGGATCGGTGCGAGGCGGCCGGGGTACCGGTGCTGGCGTCGGGACGCAAGCTGCGGCGCGGCTACACCCCGACCACCTGCTGCACCCTGGGCCGGATCGAGGCCCTGGGGGCGTACGGCCGGCACTTCGGCGCGCCCGAGTTCGAGGTGGCGGTGGAGGGGGGGCGCATCGCCTCGGTGCAGGTCCTGCGGGGCGCGCCGTGCCTCGCCACCTGGCGGGCCGCGGCGGCGGTGGTGGGGCTGCCAGCCGAGGAGGCGATCCCACGGATCGGCCTCGCCACCCAGTTCCACTGCTACGCCAAGGCGAACCCCAACGTCTTCCTCACCAACCCCCTCCACGTGGCCGGCGAGGTCCACAGCGCCGCCCTGAAGAAGGCGGTGCGCGCGGCCGGGCCCGGGGTCGGCTGACCCGCCCCGGGCCCTGCTCGGCCTACCGGGCCCGTTCCTCGGCCTCCAGCCCCTTGGCGACCATGCACGCCACCAGGCCGGTGGAGGACGACGCGTCGATGTGGAGGATGAAGTCGCGCTCGCCGCCCCGCCGCCCCGGCAGGTAGGCGGCGTTGAGGACCTTGTGGCCCTCGTCGGCCACGCACTGGAGCGCAGTGACCATCTTGGTCGGGCTGTCGCAGTGGCGGACCATCACCCGGGACCCCGCCTCGCCGATACCCAGGAGGGGGTTGAGGACCAGGTAGAAGAAGTCGTTGGTGGTGATGATCCCCACCACCCGCCCGTCCTCCTCCACCGGCAGGCATCCCACCCGCTTCTCCTGGGCGAGCCGGACCGCGTTCTCCACGGTCATCTCCGGGCTCACCGTAAAGACGTCCCGCTGCATGATCTCTTTGACCGTCAGCTTGGCGAAGAGGTAGTGGATTTCGTGGAGGGACAGGCTGGTCGCCATGGAGGGGGAGGCGCGCAGGACCCGGTCCTTGGTGACGATGCCCAGGAGCTTGCCGTCGTCCACCACCGGCAGGCGCTCGATGCGCTTCTCCTTCATCAGCTTGGCGGCGTCCAGGACGTGGGTGGTGCTGGGGATGGTGACGACCGGGCTGGTCATGATGTGGCGCACGCGCATGGGGTCCTCCTCGAGGGGGGTGAAGGGGTGGTCAGGGCTTCCGGCGCTCGTGCCGGGCTTCGATTCCTTCGATGGCGGCCTGGGCGTACCGCCGCAGCAGGCGATCTTCGGCGAGGCGGCGCAGGGTCTCCAGGGTGGCCGGGGTGCCCACCCGGGCCAGGCCTTCCAGGGCCAGGCGCACGTTGGCCCCGTTGGCATCGGTGAGGGCGCCCACCAGCGCCGGCTCCTGCTCCGGCCCACCGTAGCGCACCAGGTTGGCCAAGGCAAAGTGGCGCACCACGGGGTTGTCGTGGCGCGCCAGGGGGGCGATCCGCCCGAGCTGGGCGCCTCCCCCCACCTCGAGCTGGAGCTGGAGCCCCACCGCGGCGAGGTTGGGATCGGCTTCCCCCACCAGGGCCGCAGCCGCTTGGATCTGGTTCGGGCTCAAGCTCCCCCGGCGGTCGTACAGCACCATCGCCGCCCGCTCCCGAAACCCCGGGTCGGCCGACCGGGCGAGGGCGAGCTCGGCAAGAAACGCGGTGGAAGCCGGGGCGTCCACCCCCGCGAGGGCATCCATCACCCGCTCCCGGTCCCCCGCCCCGGGGTCGGCGAAGAGGGCGACCAGGGTCGGCACCGCCGGCGCCCCGAGCCCCGCCGCCTCCCGCAAGGCGACGCCACCGGAGCGTCCTCCCCGCACCGCTGCGGCCAGGTGGGCGAGCCCTCGCGGATCGCCCCGCCGCGCCAGCAGGGCCCCCGCCCGCAGGCTAACCGCGGGGCTGGGGTGCCCGAGCCCTGCGGTCAGGGCGGCGCCAGCCCCCGGGTCCCCGGCCGCGGCCAGGGCCTCCAGGGCGGCCGCCGCGAGCCGCTCGTCCGGGTCCCCCAGGGCGGCCCGGGCGGCTTCGATCCCCGCGGGGCCGCGGGGCCCGAGCGCGATCAGGGCCTGGGCCCGCACCCGGATGTCCGGGTCGCCCAGGGCCCGGCGCAGGGCTTCCGTGGCGGCGGCGCCGGGCACCAGCCCCAGGGCCTCCGCCGCCTTGCGGCGGACCCAGTAGTCCGGGTCGCCGAGGGCCTCGGCCAGGGGCCCGGCCGCCTCCGCCCGCCCCGTCTTCCCCAGGGAGGTCACGCACGCCGCGCGCACGCCGAAGGCGTCCCGCGCCTCGGCGCGGTAGGTTCGGGCCAGCACCTCGACCGCTTCGGGGAGCGCATAGGCCCCCAGGGCCTCCGCCGCCTTGCGGCGTTCGTTGCCGTCGGCGCCGGCGGCCAGCGCCGCCAGGCCGGCGAACTCCCCCGGGGCGGTGGTTCCGGCCCGGGCCAACCCCGGGGCCACCGCCAATCCCAGGGCGAGCACGACCGACAAGACCGCGCTGGCGCAGCGTGGGCGGATGCTGGCTGGAGGCGCCGAGCAGCGAGCATCGAGCCTCGGGCACCCCGGCCGCCGCACAGAGACGTGACGCGTCATCGAAGCCTTCTACCCCTCTCTAGACGTCCCAAGGTGCCACTCCCGGCGGCTCCCCTGGTATATCGGCACCGCGGGGGAAAACTCAACGGGAATCGGCGCCGGGTGACCGCCGGGGAGTCTACCGGAACCTGTCTCCCACGTCGCTCCACGCCTCGTGGTAGCGCTGGTAGCGCGCAGGCGCGTCCTTCGGGTGGCAGGTGGCGCAGGCGGAGCCCCGGGCGGCGGCGGGGTCCTTGAGCCGCAGGAAACTGGTCGGCACGTTGGGGGCCACGAGGCCGAAGCTCGGCTTGAGGAACGCCCCCATGGGGCTCCACTGGTGGGGATCGTGGCAGCTGACGCACTGGAGATTCCCCTCGGGTCCGGCGTTGCCGGCGCGGTCGTACAGGGGAATGACGGGTTCCAGGCCGGTGCGCAGGGCGACTTCGTCGAGGAGCAGCAGGGGGCGCTGGAGGAAGATCGTCCCCCGCTCGGTGCGGAACTCCTCGGCGTCCTTCATGTGGTGCTGGAGCAGGGGCCGCTCGGTCTCCACCGCGCCCCCCTGGCGATGGCAGGAGCGGCACAGGGTGTTGGGCCGGTACTCCCCCGGGGCGGGCCGCAGCCCCCACAAGCCGCCCGCCGCGGTGCTGCCGTGGGGTCGGTGGCACGGGCTGCACGGCCCGAGCGCCCCCGACACCAGGGCGCGCAGGTCGTGGGGGGTACCCACTACCGCGGCCGGCCCCCGGTGGCACTCGGTGCACAGCTCTCCGCTGGCCGGGTCCTTGCGGAGGAACTTGGGCAGGGGTTTCCCGCCGGGGCCGGGGGTGCCGTGGAGATCGTGGCACGTGGCGCAGGCGACCACCCGGCCCGCTCCGCCCCCGAGGGCGTCGAAGAGGGGCAGCCCCCGGGGCTTCATCCCCGCGGGGAGCAGCCGATTCACCGGATGGGACGTGGGCCCGGCGCGAAGGACCGGTCCCCCGTCGGGGGGGCCGTGGCAGGGGGAGCACTTGCGGTCGTTCCAGGTGCCCCGGCCATCGGCCCGCAGCTCCCACTGGCGGGGCGCCTCGCCCCGGCGGTGGGCGGGGTGGCACACTGTGCACTCCCCTGGCGCGTCCGAGCCCCCGGGGTCGTGGGGCCCGCCCACCAGGGTCCGCTTCTCCCCGTGGCACCGCAGGCACAACCCGGGGACCTCGGCCCGCAGGCTCGACGGCGCGTGGGGATCGTGACAGGTGGGGCAGGAGACGAAGCCCACCGGGTTTCGCGCCCCGGCCCGGTCGAAGAGGGGTAGGGTCCCGGCTACGCGCTTCCACGCCGGGGGGCCCTGGGCGGTGTGGGCGCCAAAGCTCCGGATCGCCTCCCCGTGGCAGCCCCGGCAGGCGGCCGCCGCCGGGTCCTCCGCCGCCGGGCGAGGGGGCCCGTGGGGGGGGTGACACCGTCGGCAGCTCGCCTCCGGGTCGGCGCCCAGGTGGGGTCCGCCCCGGCCGGCGGCTTTGTCGGGGTGGCACCCCAGGCAGAGGGGGCGCTCCCCGGTCCCCCGCAGCCGGGGGGGCGCGGGCTCGTGGGGGTCGTGGCAGGTGACGCACCCCATGGCTCCGGCCGCCGAGGAGCGGCCCCGTGGGTCCAGGGCCGGAAACGGCCCGTCGGCCAGCGCCGTCGGTTCGGGGTGGAGCCGGGTCACCGGATGGCAGCCCTCGCAGGTCGTCGCCGCCCCTCGGCTGCCGTGGATCCTGTGGCACGCCCCGCAGCCGGCGACGCCCCCGTGCCCGGCGCCCCCGGCCCGGGCCGGGTGGCACTCCTGGCACGGGGCGCCGTCGGGCCGGGCGGACTCGTGGGCGCGGTGGCACGACGAGCACTCCAGGACCGCCGGGTTGCCCCGGGCCAGGGTCGAGGCGTGCCGCTGGGAGCCGAGCAGAGGGACCCCCACCGGATGCCGCCCGGCCTTGGGGCCGTCCGGGCCGAAGGGGGCCTGTTCGGGGTGGCAGTACAAGCACGAGAGCCCCGGCGCGAGGCGGAGGAGGGGCACCTCCCCGGCTCCGTGCACCCGATGGCAGGTGGCGCAGCGCACCTGCCCCTCGGGCCCGAGCGCGAGGCCGCGGTCGGCGGCGAGGGCGCGCCGCTCGGCAGGGATCGCGCCCGGTTTCCGGTGGCCCTGAGCCAAGTCCGGATGGCACGGCAGGCACAGCGCCTCGCTCTCCCCGGGGGCCCGCAGCAGCCCACCCGCCCCGCCCAAAGCGCCGTGGACCCGGTGACAGTCGGCGCACCACGGGCTCACGGTGCGATGGTTCCCCGCTTCCCACGCCGCCCCGTGGCACCTCCGGCACGGGCCCTCGGCCCCCCCGGCGAATTGCTGTGGCCCCGTTCCCCCGTGGGGGGTGTGGCAACGGGCGCAAGGGAGGGCTGGCGCCCCCGGCACCTCGCCCTTGACCGAGACCCCCGGGTGACAGGTCCGGCACAGGTCGTCCCGGTCGGCCCCGTAGGGCGCCACCAACAGTTTGGGACCCAGCGCCCCGTGGAGGGTGTGGCAGGTAGCGCAGCCGATCCGGCTCCCCGCCTCCGGCCGCCCGCGCCGCTCGGCAACGGCCCGGGCCTGCTCCGGGCTGAGGCTCCGCCCCAGGTGCCCCTCGGCGCGCCCCGGGTGACACGCGCCACACGGAAAGGCGCCCTCACGGACGCCCCGCAGCCAGCGCCGAGCTCCTTCCCCCTCGCCGTGGGGGGTGTGACAGGTGCCACACTCCAGGCGCCCCCCGGGGTAGGCCGGAAACGGCGCCGGGAGGGCCCGGTCGGCCACGAAGCCCGAAGGGTGTTGCCCCCCCCGGCCGAGAACTCCCCGGCTGTCCACCACGGCGCCGTTGTGGCAGGAGAGGCAGACGAACGCTTGGGCGGCCTCGTGGCCGACCAAAACTCCCGGCGTCTCGGAGAGGACGGCAAAGGCCTGCCGGTCTCGGGACGGGTGGCAGACCACGCACGGCAGATCCACGGCCCGCTCGGCCCCGGCCGCCCAAGGGCGGGCGGCGGCCGCGCCGAGCAGGAGGAGCAGGAGCCGGAGGATCATGCCGCCGGCAGTTCCCGGCGGAAGATAAAGAACGCCCCCCGCACCTCCCCCTGGGGCGTCGTGTAGGGCACCGACGAGACCAGCTCCCAGCCATCCTGACCGGCGCGCTGGACCCGAGCCAGGTCGAGGCCTGCCTTGGGGAGCCCGCCGAAGGACTCGGGGTTCGGGACGAACACCTGGCCATACTCCCATCGCTTCATGGGCGCGTCACCTCCACTCGTCGCAGGCGGCCGGACCGAGCCTCCAGCACCCACAGGGCACCGTGGGCCCAGGCGAGCCGCAGGGGGTCGTCAAAGGTCAGGGCCTTACCCGCGCAGGAGAGCGGGGACCGGCCGCCCTTGGGGTCCAGGCACACCACCCTCCCGGTGACGCCGTCGCTCACCCACACCCGGGCCTGGGCATCCACGGCGATCCCCGTGGGCCGGGTCACCCCGGTACCGCCGAGGTCCAGGGAGCCGAGGGGCGCCCCGGAGGGGCTCAAGGCGAGCACTCCCGGCCCCAGGGGATCGGTGAGGAAGGCCTCGCCGCTCGGCCCCAGGGCCACCGCAAAGGGCGCCCGCGCCCACCTGGCCAGGTCGATCGCCCCGAGGCTCGCGCCGTCGTACGCAAACAAGAACACCTTGGGGCTGGCCCGGTCGACGATCCACAGGATGCCCTGGCGGGCGGCGGCGCTGATCGGCTCCCGGGGGCGGGCATCGCCCCGGAGGCGGCTGCGCCACACCTCCCGCCCCTGGCGGACCCCGCCGATCCCCTCCCGCCCCACCACGACCAGGGTTCCGGCCTCGTCCAGGGCCAGGGCCCGGGGGCTCCCAGGCCCCGGCAGGGGGGTGGCGCGCCCGCCCCCCAGGCGCAGGACCCGGCCCGCCCGATCTTCCAGGACGGCCGCTTCCCGCGGCGCCAGGGGCACGAAGTCGAAGGGCATGGAGGCCGTGGGGAGAATCCCCTCCCCGAGCTGACCCTCGAGCCCGACCGCCGGCCCAGCCAGGGCGGCCACCAGCAGGATGACCAGGGGGAAGCCGCGGGTCACCGGCGTACCCCTCGAAGTTGCGGCAGCACCGCCAGGTCCTCCAGCAGTCGGCGGCGGTAGGGGTCGTACCGGTCCAGCCCGGCAAAGAACGCGCTCCCCCGGCGGTGGCATTCGGCGCACTCCGGGCCCACCGGGCGGAGCCGGATCCCAGGCCCGGGGCCGTCCAGGACCGCCCACTCGAGCCCGACGCGCCGGACCGCGGTGAGGCGGCTGGGATCGGTCGGCGTCCCGCGCACCGCCAGGTCGCGCCCCGCCAGGTGGCAGACCCCGCACGCCAGGGCCCGGGGATGGAGGTTGAGAAACGCCCGGGTGACCGGGGTCCGCCGGTGGGGAGCCCCTCCGTGGCAGCCAACGCACGGCCCGGGCGCGGCCGGCGGCGGGGCGGCGCGCAGGAGTCGGTGGAAGCCCTCGGCGGGGCGATGCTCTAGGGGAGGGGCGGCCCGATCCAGGGGCGGCGGGGCCGCCCCTGGCAGGGAGAGGAACGCCCAAGCCCCCGCCGCCCCGAGCCCGGCGACGGCGATGCTGACGAGGCGGCGCCAGGCGGGGCTAGCCACGGCTCTCGTCCTCCTCTCCCAGCTGGCGCAGGACCTCCCGCGCCCGGTCCGCCGCGGGACCGAAGGGGTCCTTCGCGACGAAGCTCTCCAGGGCCTCCCGGGCGCCGCGTCGGTCTCCCGCCCGGGCGCGGACCACGCCCAAGTTGAACAGGGCCTGGGCGTACCCCGGGTACACCTCCAGCGCCTCCCGGTACGCCGCCTCCGCCTCGGTCCACCGGTGCTCCCGCGCTGCCCGGTTGCCTCGGTCCAGGAGGGCCTCCACGTCCACGGTCGCCGCAGCCCCCGCAACCGGAGTCACGGAGGTCCCAAGCTCCCGGGCCCACCCCGGCCGCAGCCGTTCGACCCGCCACCACGGGGCGCGCCCGTGGATCCAGGCCCCGTTCCAGAACAGCGCCCCGGGCTGCCCGTGGGCGAAGAAGAGGTGCCACAGGACAACCGGCACCAGCAGCGCCCCCCCCGCGGCGTGTAGCGCGGCCACCTGGACCAGGCCCTGGGCCCCCAGGAGCCCCACCCCCCAGGCGGGGTGGGCGACGAGCCACCCGGTGCCAGCGAGGGCCGGCAGCAAGACCAGCTGGAGCCCGTAGGGGACCCGCTCGCGGTAGGAGAAGCGGCCCCAGGCGGGGCGCTCCCGGGCGAGCCCGAGCCCCCACCCCAGGGCCCGGCCGAAGGCGCCCAGGTCCCGCCACCGGGGCATCAGGCCCCAGGTGCTCTCTCCGCCGAGCCACGCCAGGCACAGGCGCACCCCGTGGAGCACCCACGCCGCCACCGCCGCGGCGCCGAAGGCCCCGTGGGCCGCCCGCACCACCCGGTGGTTCAGCCCGGCCGCAGCGGCCAGGGCCGGCGACTCCGCCACCACCCCGGTGGCCAGGGCACCGAGCACGCCCAGGGCCGCCAAGCCGTGGAGGAGCCGGTCCACGGAGTCCAGTACCTCGACCGACGCCGGATGGTGGCTCATCGACACCGCTCACCCCCGCATCGCGTGAAGGACGGCGACCACGGCGACCAGCGCGCAAGCCGCCGCCGCCGCACCCCCGCCGCCTCCCCAGGGGGCGCGACCGGGGTCGCCCCGGTGGTCGAAGAGCGCCTCGAACCCCTCGGCCGCCCCGGGGTGGCAACCCGCCGCGCGGCACGCGGCCCGGGCCC